>JADEXV010000001.1 GCA_015206945.1 Nostocales cyanobacterium LEGE 12452
GCCGAAGTGCTGCTCCCCACTCCCCCTAGCATTTTATGACTAACCAAGTTGCCCCTCCCCGCCATATTCTTGAAGAAATTGTGTCGCATAAAAGCCAAGAAGTTGCACAAATGCAGCAAGAATTGCCTTTAGCCTCCTTGCGACAACAGTTAAATACAGCCCCGACTGTGCGAAATTTCTTGACTGCTTTGCAAGAAAACCCCAAACAACCTAGCTTAATTGCCGAGGTTAAAAAAGCATCGCCTAGCCGTGGGATTATCCGCGCAGATTTTGACCCAGTTGCTGTTGCTCAAGCTTATGAACGAGGCGGTGCAGCTTGTTTATCAGTCTTGACTGACGAAAAGTTCTTTCAAGGCGGTTTTGATAATCTGCGAAGGGTGCGTCAACAAGTTGCATTACCTTTACTGTGCAAGGAGTTCATCATTGACCGCTATCAAATTTATTTAGCACGGACAGCAGGTGCAGATGCAGTATTGTTGATTGCAGCTATTTTATCAGATCGAGAACTCCAAGACTTTTTGCGAGTAATTCACGATTTGGGCATGATTGCACTGGTAGAAGTCCATACCTTACCTGAACTGGATCGAGTCCTAAAGCTTGATAACCTAAGTTTAGTAGGAATCAACAATCGTAATTTAGAAGATTTTACCCTTGATTTAGGAACAACACAGCAACTCTTAGCAGAGCGTCAACAACAATTACAAAGTTTGGATATCACCGTCGTCAGCGAATCTGGACTGTATACACCTGCTGATTTATCTCTTGTCGCTGAGGCTGGTGCGCGTGCGGTTTTAATTGGAGAGTCTTTAGTTAAACAAACTGATGTAGAGCAAGCTGTGCGTAAGATTTTAAGTGCTGAGTGCTGAGGTAAACCTAAAAAATGAAGCTCTGATACTCGACAACGGAGATAAAAGACTCGTTAACGGAGATAAAAGACTCATTAACGGAGATAAAAGCCTCGTCAACGGAGATAAAAGACTCATTAACGGAGATAAAAGACTCATTAACGGAGATAAAAGACTCGTTAACGGAGATAAAAGCCTCGTTAACGGAGATAAAAGACTCGTTAACGGAGATAAAAGCCTCGTTAACGGAGATAAAAGCCTCGTTAACGGAGATAAAAGACTCATTCACGAGGATTAAAGACTCGTTAACAAAGAATTTAGCATGGGCACCGCTAATTGCTAAGTGTAAATTATTCTAAAACTATTAACCAATCATTAACTATTTTTCAGCATGACCTCTATCTCTGATTCCTTTCAAACTTTACGCGATCGCCAACAGTGTGCTTTAATCCCCTTTATCACAGCAGGCGATCCTAACTTAGAAACCACTGCCGAGGCTTTACGTATCTTAGATCGCAATGGTGCAGACTTCATCGAGTTGGGTGTTCCCTACTCCGACCCTCTAGCAGATGGGCCTGTGATTCAAGCAGCAGCAACCCGCGCTTTGCAAAAAGGCACGAAATTAGAGCAAGTGCTAGAGATGTTGCACATAGTCATTCCTAACCTAAAAGCGCCGATAATTCTATTTACTTACTACAATCCCATTTTGCACCGGGGTATTAAGACATTTTTGGCGCAAATTGCCGTTGCTGGAGTGCAAGGGTTGGTAGTACCAGACTTACCCTTAGAAGAAGCAGAAGAATTAATCCAAACTGCTGCCTCTTTCGGAATTGAAGTAATTTTACTCGTAGCTCCTACCAGTTCTCAAGATAGAATTGTTGCGATCGCTCATCAATCTCAGGGTTTTATCTACCTAGTGAGTGTCACAGGTGTTACAGGTATCCGCGCTCAAATCCAAGACCGCGTAAAGTATTTATTAACAGATTTGCGAAGCGTCACCGATAAACCTATCGGCGTTGGTTTTGGTATTTCAGGCCCAGAACAAGCACATCAAGTAAAAGAATGGGGTGCAGATGCAGTGATTGTTGGTAGTGCCTTCGTTAAAAGGTTAGCTGAAGGTAGCCCAACTGAAGGACTGCAAGCTGTGGAACAACTCTGTCAAGAACTTAAAATAGCCATTACAGAAAGTCTGCGAGAAAGTCCATCTCTTCAAGAGGTGAGATAAATCCATCCGCAGACTTAGGGTGTACACACAAGTCGAATTACCCCCCTTAATCCCCCCGATGCATTGGTGGGAAGCCGGAAATCTAGTTCCCTCCCCAATACATACGGGGAGGGTTAGGGTGGGGTAAAACCCTGGTTAATCAGCTGCTTTCAGACTTGTCTGTACACCGTAGGTTTCTGGGGGGAATTAAGTAGAGATGGGTTAGGGTTAGGGAAAGTTTTGATTAAGCCTGTAATACCTTAAACCACTTATTCAAAACTGTGCTGATGGTTTTCTTAATCTGATGATTGCGACTCCATTTTTGGAATGCCATTTCATACTCTTCACCTTTGATTTGAAAGGTATTCCAGACATCAAGCGCTACAGGCAATCCGCAGAATAGTAAAATATACAGCGACCAAGAAATTCCGCCACCTGTGATTAAATCAAGCAGTATAAAAAAGCCAGTGGAAATTGCATATTTGCTTAAACGCTTCTGAAATCTTCTGATGCGGTAGGCGTCAAAAGCTTTTCGCTGTTGGAGTTGCCCCTGTTGTGCTACCCAATCGCGTTCTGCTAATTTTAAAGACTCAGGTGAAATTTCTAACTCAGCAGCAATTTCTAATATATGCTCATAAGAAAATTCTGTGTCTTTATCATCTGCTTGACGAGCGATCGCTAAGTGTAAAATTTGTTGAACATCTTCTTGGCTATAAGAGCGGATGCTTTGAGGTTCAAACGCCGTCATAATTCTTTCTCTTAATATTAGTTTTAATAGAAATTTGCTGCCCGATAGATTTTAAGCAGCTACGCCAGTACTACTTCCATTATCTCTACATTAACAAATCTGGATGTTGTCGCGCGTACAATGTATTGGTTTTTTAACTTTGAGCAAAAAGCGTCTATTCCTCCCCTACTTTTGGTTGTCGATAGGCGTAAATATCTTGAATAACTTGTACCCAACCATTAGCGACAGATTCGAGGATGCGATCGCCTTTTTCTTTAGTTGCAGTTGTAGCGTCGCCAATTACTCCACTTTTACTAATATCTCGCGTTACCCAAGATACAGGTAACTTACCCTCCCAACTCAGTAAACTACTTTGGGATTGTTCCGGTGGATATTCTGCAACAGCTTTCTCTAACTTTACTTGTTCTGGTAAAAGCGATAACATAATGCTCGTTTCAGCGTCTCCGGCGTGCATTCCTAGCGCTGCTTCTTTTGGAGTTAATAAATCTTTAGTAATATTAGGCACACGCCAAGTAAATAACGGAAATACCAAAAAGTCATCATACTTAACGTGCAAATCCCGCGCCGCCATTTGCATAACTTGGGGTTGTCCACCGTGGGAGTTCATTAACACCAGTTTTCTAAACCCAGCCCGGTAGATACTTTCTCCCACTTCCATAATAATTGCCGTGAGAGTTGCCGTACTCAACGTAATCGTACCGGGAAAGTGCCAGTGTTCGTTAGATTTGCCATAATAAAGGTTTGGTAAAGCATAAGCGGGAATACTAACATCCAATTTTTCCATTGCTTTTCCCAGCACCCCCACACCGATCGCAGCATCTACAATTAAGGGTAGATGAGGGCCATGTTGTTCGATTGCCCCCACAGGCTGAATGATTACCACATTTTCTTTATCTGGCATTGCCTGGATGTCAGTCCAGGTAAGGTAGGGAAAAAAGCGTTCTGGTGGAATGAAGCTATGCATATTGGTTAAATTTATATTTTAGGGCATTGGGGATGGGCATTTATTCTCTTTTGTGACTTGTCTCTCTTCTCCCCAATATAAAGACTCTCGAAACATCCGAATATTATCAAATACAGCAGAGCATAATATCCAAAGAACAAGCATTAACAAGGATGTAACTCAATGGTTGAAGAAAATGGTTCGGTTCGTACCCTATCGGTTGATATTGGCGGTAGTGGCGTTAAGGCTATGGTTTTAGATATTACGGGGACTCCTGTAACAGAAAGGGCGCGTTTAGATACGCCTCAACCTGCTACACCGGATGTTGTAATTAATGCAATTGTTGTATTAGCTGCGGCTCAAGGTGAATTTCATCGCGTTTCCGTCGGTTTTCCTGGTGTGGTGCGCTGTGGAGTCACAGAAACGGCGGTAAACTTACATCCAGATTGGGTTGGATTTGATTTGGAAACAGCATTATTAAAACACTTAAACAAGCCTGTACGGGTAATTAATGATGCAGACATGCAGGGGTTTGGTGCGATCGCAGGTAAAGGTGTCGAATTGGTGATTACTCTGGGTACGGGGTTTGGTTCGGCTTTATTTGTGGATGGTAAGCTGGTGCCAAATATGGAAATGGGGCATCATCCGTTTCGTAAAGGAGAGACTTTTGAGCAGCAGTTGGGGCGTGCAGAGTTAGAAAAAATTGGTGAGAAAAGATGGAATAGGCGTTTAGAAAAAGCGATCGCATCCTTGCAACATCTGTTTAATTATGACTACCTTTACATTGGCGGTGGTGAAGCCGTAAGAGTGAATTTCCAGCTACCGTTAAATGTCAAACTCATCCCCAATATCACCGGTTTATTAGGCGGTATTGCCTTGTGGCGAGATGAAAAAAGGTAAAAAGATTTTTCAATATCCACAACTGAGAGTATTAAGCGATATCTAAGGGCAGCCTATGCCTACACGCCTTTTCTTAAGGTGCATCTTTTCTCAAAAACCATTGATTTAGATAGTACGTCTGATAACTTGATGGCTTGATGAATGATATTAATCTAATTAAATGGAATTGGAGGTGAGCAAATATGAACATGAAAATATTATCTGGAAAAATTAGTACATGATTTTTTTGCTTGCTCAGTGTATACTATCCCGGACAGCAACAATATTGTTGTTTAAAAGAAATATTGCTTGAAGTAAAATAAACGAAAATGAATGAAATTGGCCTGATGATGACGGGCGTATTCACAATAAGACAAGCATCTGGGGCCAATTTGCCACAGCAGCAATTATTGCAAATGGAAAATGACGTAAACCAGTCAAAACAGAGTCAGTTAGAGATAGCTGCTAAAGTTACACCACCTGAATTTATGCAGACAGATGAGATTTCTCAGGCTTCTCTCTCAGCGCAGAAACTAGAAAAAAAACACATACTTCAGAAAATCAGCAAAAAGGATCTGGGACTAGTTTCTTCTAACTTAGGTAAGCCTAAGAAATCTTTTCAGTCTGAGGCTAAAGTCCGTACAAAGGCTACAGGACGGTTCCAGAAGTTTAGTAGCCAACCTCTACCGACTCTTTATTTCGGTAGTTCTGGTATTGCTGTCAGAGCCTTACAACAGCTATTAGTGTCTAATGGTTATGCTGTGAGAGTAGATGGGATTTTTGGCGCACTAACAGAGACTGCTGTCAAAGCCTTTCAAAACCAGCGAAATTTAGGTGTAGATGGAGTAGTTGGTGAACGAACTTGGGGTGCATTGACAATTTAGTTATTTGTCCATTGTCCTTAGTCATTTGTCCTTAGTCCTTAGCTAATGACAAATGACAAATGACAAATGACAAACTAACGGTACTTATGCTGCTCTAATAGCTGTTGCGCTCTTGGCTTGTAAATTAAATAGAACAAAGCCTCGATATAGCGCAATAAGTCTTCCCGATTTTCCTTTGAGGTAAAGTTCCAGAAGCCATAAATTCGTGCTAATGATAACAACTTGCTAGTGTGAATTTTCCAAGTATAGGTGCTGTAAACTCGGTCAATTCCTCGTTGGGAAATTTCACTCCAATAATTAGGATTTTGTTCACATTTAGTGATGAAGTCTACAATTTTGGTGGCTGTCTCCTCTAAATTTGTCGGGTTAATCAAAAAGCCATTCACCTTATCTTGAATAATCTCTAATGGTCCACCAAACTGTGTGGCAAAAGTCGGTAATCCTGAAACCATCGACTCTAAAATTGTCAAACCAAAAGCTTCAAATAAGGCTGGTTGTACAAAAATTCCCTGATGATCGGCAATGACTCGATAAATTTCACCAGAATCAGTTTTAGTCAGGCGCACACCCAGCCAACGAATCTTTCCGTGGAGATTGTACTGGTCAATTATTTGGTAGAGTTTGATAATTTCGTCACGTTCTTCGTTATCACCTGATTCTTCGACGCGTAATTTACCCGCTACCAAAATTAAGTTGCAATGCTCTTGTAATTCTTTACTTTGACCATAACATTCAGCTAAACCTGTGAGGTTTTTGATGTGGTCAAGACGCGCCATTGAGAAGAGAGAGCGCTTGTTAGGATCGTCGAGTTTGCCAAAGATTTGCGTGGGGTCTTCCAGAGTAAATAGGGTTTCTGCAAGGCGTTGGCGATCGCTCTCTACTCGGTCTTTATTTCGGGTGTAGGGGAAGTAATTATTTTCGTTTACTCCAGGCGGTACGACATTAAATTTGGGACTAAATAATTCAATGCCATTGGTCACATGGTACAACTCCGGCATGGTGAAGCACTTATAAGACTCGTACTGTCCCACACTATCCGGTGTTCCGACAATTTCTTGGTAGGTGCTGCTGATCACAAAATTGGCAGCATTCATAGCAATCAAATCAGCAGTGAATTGCAAGGAAAAATGATATTTCTCCTCCAATTCTTGCCAGTAGAGGTTACTGAACAAGTATTTAGATTTTTCCAAAGCATGGGCAACATTGCATTGGGTAACTTTCAAACGCCGCGCCAGCAAGAATGCCACTAAATTCCCATCAGTATAGTTCCCAACTATTAAGTCAGGTGTGCCTTGAAATTCTGCCCTTAGTTCTCTTTCGGAATCAATGGCGTAGGTTTCTAGATAAGGCCAAAACTCAAACCGGGAAATCCAGTTTTGAGTCATGTTAGGGTTAAATTCCCGCAAAGGCACTCGCAAAATCCAGGCATTTTCAGTCCCGTGGACTTTTTCTAGCCGTTGATTACAAAGAGTACCATCACTATTGGGAATCAAGCGGGTGAGAATAATTACCTTTGGCTCGACATTCAATTTCTCTAAACCCGCAAGCAGGACATCTTCTTGTAGCTGCTTCTCTAGGCTCTTTGCCTGGTCAAGGACGTAAACTACCTGACCGCCAGTATCGGGACGCCCCAATACTCCCTCTTGCCCAAACCAACCGTGAGCTGACACCAAGACGATTCTAAAAATCATCGGGACACGAGAAATGAAAGCTTCTAAGGTCTGGGGATCGGCAGAATCAATCAATTCATCAAGAATATTTAAAGTTTCTCGCACTCGCGCTGCGGTGTTACCCCAACCTGGCTCAAAACCCATTGACTGCAATTGGAAGCGGAATTGTTCGTAGGGTTCATCATCGGGGCGATTATTAACAAAGCCGATAGCTTTCTTAACTTGCTCGGAAAGTTGCTGCTGTGATTGAATGCGATCGTTAAGCAGCAGTTGCACACCGTTGTAATGGTGCAGACGCAAGAAATTCAACAAGCTGTCCAGCAATTCTTTGGGGTCTTGAAAGATTTGGCTAGATAGATAGCGGTTGAGAAATTGTACCCCTTTACCAATATTTTTAGGATCGCGGATGGTTGGGGTGTAGTCATAAAACGGGCCGAAGTCCAATTCTAGCAGGTCGCCCTCGTTGGGATGATATTTGTTCACCAAGCGATCGCGCAGATCCAACAAATCCTGCACCGTCATCGGCTCAATGCTTAAGTCTGATGTCAACCAATAAACTTCTTGGCTGGCAATCTTAGAACGGATGATGAAACAGAAGTTTGAGTCCTCCTGAATTATTTCCTGAGTATAGTAAATGAGTTTGCCTAACTCTGAGGAAGTGTAAAAGCCTTCAGGTTTCTGGGATTTGGAGCAATACTCACTATATACATTGAGTATGTCGTTCCGCAGCAAGTACTTCTTTTCTTGTTGGCGTAATTCACTAAGAAAGGAACGTAAATCACTTTTTTCTTCACTATCTAAGACTGCTTGAAGCAATTCAGACATAGCAACTCCACTAAATGACGATGTTTGCATTGTTAACTTTCTAGGCAAGACAAATAAGCCTCCACCTTTTGTTAGACATATATAAACACGAAACAACACAGATAAATTATTTTACCTGTGTACCTACAAGTATCAACTTTTCAGCAGGCACTTAAATCATGTTCTACTTTACTTAAAGTATCTATGACTCAGTATTTTTGGATCTCACTAAAGGAATACAATTTTTATTTCTTTTGATAGAGGTTACTAAATAACTGCATACTAATATTTGGGGCACAAATTATCACGCCCTCAATTGCTTAATGTAATCTTTACTATATCATTCATTTGCGTATATTTTGATTATCAGCACATACAGCAGAATTCATAATTCCGGAGCCGGAGAAGTTTCCGTTGCTTTGGTCAGAATAGGCTGCACTAACTAACAGAAGTATGAGACTTAGCATGTGTAGTTAACAAACTTGAAATCTGCTGTATATAAAATAAATAATTTCAAAAATAAAATCTGATTCCTCTATTGTGTTAATCTAGGGAATAATTGATAATATTGCTATAATTTTTTTGAAACGCTTGAAACAAAAGTTAATGGTTTTACTGAAGCTTTAACTATCTTATTTAAACTTAAATGAATTAAAATAAATTTTTGTTGAAGAACAGACTAACTATTTATTTCACATAGTTATAATTTAGACAAAAGTTGTTTAATTTTGGTCGATTTATATGGCTAGCAATACAGATAAAATAACAGCTTCTGACCACAGTATAGGCAACATTTTGATTATGTCTTTACTTGCCTTCTGTGGGCTGACCTTGATCATTCTTCTAGGCATTTTTTAAAAGTCAAATGTGCGTTCAAAAACTTCTAAGGCTAAATTCCCGACTTTTCTAAAATGTCGGGAATTTTAATATGAAAGAGGTTTACTTAGAGGGTATTTGAACCTACATTCCGCAGTTTGAAGGTCAAGTGGTGGTATTTTAAAGTTTAAGTGAATGAAAGTATTGATGGCATTTGCAAATTAGCAAACAAATACCGTCCATTGAAACCCAAGATATAGACCATCTGGGGATGCTATCACAGGCGCAGGCAATTTATAGGGTGGTTTGCGTTAAACATCGGCGTGCTTCATTCTAAATAGAATAAGTCGGATTTATTTGCACGTAACATTTTCTCATCTTTAAATATGAATCAGAACTGAAGGTATTAACTTGACGATACAGTTTTGGTAGATTGGGTAACGCTCAATCCCAGCACCAGAAACCGCAAGAGTCCACTGTTACCATCAAACCTACTACTGCTACGCCAAAACCCATTGTAGAAGCTACAGGGTGGGTGATAAATACCAAAGGTGAGTTGGAACTTAGAGCAAATGCACCCACCAAACCTCATAGTAGTTCATGGCAAAACCCTGTATCTTGTCGTGTTGCTTCTTAGATGGTAATGTCTATCTCAGAATACCCAGACTATCAAGGATGAACTTGGTCACGACTTTAGGATTGCGATCGCCAGTCTGTAAGTCTATAAAGCTACAGATCGAACATCTTTATCCTTGTTAAAGTTATGATTACAAGGATTTACACCATCTAACCCACCTTCTACAGGAGTGTAGATATTAATATGAAATTATGTAGGGCGAACGATGGGAATCGAACCCACGAATGGTGGTACCACAAACCACTGCCTTAACCACTTGGCTACGCTCGCCATTCAACAATTTGGATTATAGCAATAATTTGGCAATCGATGCAAGAGTTTTTCTTCAAGGAACGGATTTAGTTGATTTAGAGTCTCTCGAATCTAACAATTACAATGAATTTTACTTGGCAAATATGAAACCATTGACCATCATCGCGTACACTGGAGCAGCAGTAGGCCTCGCCGCCTTGGGTGTGACAATGGCAAAAACCAATCCCGGTCAGGTTGAATATGAAAAATATGCAGTTCAACGCCTGACAAAATACTTAAAAACCGATGTATGTAAAAAAACTACGAATATTATAGAAAATTTAATCCGTTTTAATTGCGATAAATTGGTTGACTCGGCTAGCCCGCAAATCCAAGAAATCATTGCTAAGACTACAGAAAGACAAAATTACGTTATTTTTAGTGTTTACCATACGGATTTAAAAATAAACTCCTGGATACCTTCATACAAGTTTGAAACGGTAGGAGCTTTTAATCAATTTTATACTTACACTGCTGAAGAACAATAAGGTAAAGCAGGAGAAGAATATACAGGAGAATTCAGGAGCCAGAATTCAGGAGCCAGAATTCAGGAGTTAAAATCGGGTGCGTCTCGCAGCGCTAGCAGAAGAAAAACAGGCTTTATACCTGGTTTTAAAACGAATAGTTGTGTAATTTACAACTTGAAATCATCTGTAAAAGTGATTAAGAATACTTCTGTTTAGTAATTGATAATAGTTTCAATAATTACCAGAGTACTTATCAATCCCGGCTGAATCTTAAGTAAGATATAGTAACTGAAAGTTCAAGCTTTGCCGATGTCATCTGCCTATCTGCTATTATCTCACGGAAGTCGCGACCCACGCCCAGAAATTGCTATGCAGCAACTAGCTAGTCTGGTATGTCAGAAATTGTCAAGCGAACATTTGGTTGGCATCGCTGCTTTAGAAATGAGTCCTCAACCTTTACACGAGCAGATTCAACAATTTGCTAAAAGCGCTTTTGGCGATTACTTACTGTCTCAAAATGAAAATCGCCTCAAAATTGTACCGCTATTTCTGCTGCCGGGAGTGCATGTGATGGCAGACATTCCCGCCGAAGTAGCACTTGCACAACAGGCTACTGGTCAAAATATCATCATTGAGTTGCAACCATATTTAGGCTCTCACCCCAATTTAGAGAAATTGCTGGCAAAGCAAATAGCTGCTATAAAAGCAGAAGCATGGATTCTCTTAGCTCATGGTAGCCGTCGCCCAGGTTCGCAAAAAACTGTGGAAGCAATGGCGGCGAGTTTGGGAGCAGTTGCTGCTTATTGGGCTGGGCCTCCTAGTTTAGAATCACGGGTGAAAGAGTTGGTAGATGCTGGTTATCAGGAAATTGCAATTTTGCCATACTTTTTATTCACTGGTGGAATAACCGATGCGATCGCCAATTCAATAGAGGAGCTAAAATTACAATTTTCTGCGGTGAATTTCCAACTGGCGCAGCCACTGGGAGTAAGTGCAGAATTAGCCGAGCTAATTTGGGATTTAACACAGAGATGAACCGCACAGAAAAGCAGGAGAACAAGTATTTGGGAAAAGTTTATTTAGTAGGTGCGGGGCCAGGAGATCCAGGATTAATTACCCTGAAGGCAAAAGGTTTGTTGGAATGTGCAGATGTAGTCATCTATGATGCCTTGGTGAGTCCGGCAATTCTGGCAATGATTAATCCCCAAGCCGAGCAAATTAATGCTGGTAAACGTGCTGGGAGACATTCGTTGTTGCAGTCAGAAACAACTCAATTGTTGATTGATAAAGCGCAGGATAATGCAATTGTAGTGCGGCTCAAGGGTGGCGATCCTTTTATTTTCGGTCGCGGTGGCGAAGAGATGGAAGAATTAGTTCAAGCTGGAATATCAACGGAAGTAGTCCCAGGTATCACTTCGGGAATTGCAGCAGCAGCATACTCAGGTATTCCTTTGACGCATCGGCTGTATAGTTCGTCAGTAACATTTGTAACTGGACATGAAGCGGCGGGTAAGTATAGACCGCAAGTGAATTGGAGTGCGATCGCTCACGGTTCCGAAACCATTGTAATTTATATGGGAATTCACAATCTGCCTTATATTGTGGAAGAATTAATTACAGCTGGGTTGAATTTAGAAACGCCGATTGCTTTAGTACGCTGGGGTACGCGCCCAGAACAAGAAGAATTAATTGGGACATTGAAAACAATAGTCACACAGGTAGAGGAAACTGGATTTAGTGCGCCTGCGATCGCAGTTATTGGACAAGTAGTGAATATGCACAGTATTTTATCTGGTTGTCGTCCAGTTTGATAGTTGGCGCAAAGCTTATTGTTTCGTATTCTCCGATAACCCTAGTGTATGATCGATAAGGTTATTCGGTTCTGGTGGGAGTCAGCCACCAGAGGTAACGGGGAAAGTTCGGTGCAAATCCGGCGCTGTCCCGCAACTGTGAACCAATTTGAGATTAAAGAACTAAATCGAAAATCTCAAATTGAGTGAGTCAGGATGCCCGCCGAAATAGATTTATCAGTTTCACATATCTGCGAGGTACAGATGACTACGACTGTAAATATTTCCCCAACCAGTCCAATGGAAGTTGCTGAACATACTTTATTTGTTTGCAAAACCTGTGCCAGTGTTTGGCAAAATGGAAAACGCTTAGGTGAAAGTGGTGGTGAAAAACTTTTACACCAACTTCAGGAACTGGCACAGGATTGGGACTTACGAGATGAATTCCCAATTCAGGAAGTTGAATGCATGAGTGCTTGTAATCGTTCTTGTGTAGTCGCCTTTAGTGCCAAAGGCAAATTAACATATTTATTTGGTGATTTAGCCGTTGATGGCAGTGCCTCTGCGGTACTGGAATGTGCTAGTCAATACTATGCTAAAGCAGATGGTTTGCTGCCTTGGTCAGAGCGTCCAGAAGCAATGAAAAAGGGCATTTTAGCAAAGATTCCACCTTTATGAAGAAGAACTCAGAAGTCAGGAGTCAGAATGGGCTAAACCTTAGCTATCCGCTAACAGAAAAGTTTTCTGTACGAATAGCTGATAGAGCCAAGTAAAGCGAGTCCGCGAGAGTTTGAGTATAGAATAAAACCTCTTTCACCGTGGGCAAAAATAAATTCAAATATTCTTCCTTGAATCTATCCGTTTATGGGTAGAGTATTCTGAATCCTGAATTCTGAATTCTGACTCCTTTTTAATGATGCGTATTTTGATTCTGGGTGGGACGGGTGATGCAGCAGAATTAGCTGCCAAAGTGACGACTATCCAAGGGTTAGAAGTAATCACCTCTCTAGCTGGACGCACCCGCGAACCGTCAATACCCTTGGGCGATTTACGGGTTGGAGGCTTCGGGGGTGCGGCTGGATTGGCTAGCTATCTGCGAGTCATGGAAATCGACTTGTTAATTGATGCAACCCATCCTTTCGCTAGTCAGATTTCCTTCAATGCGGCAGATGCGGCAACGGAAGTTGGAGTACCCCGTCTGATGTTAATCCGTCCACCTTGGGAAAAAGAAAGTGGCGATCGCTGGATTGAAGTTGATAGTGTTGCAGCAGCAGCAATAGCCTTGCAAAATCAGGCACAGCGCGTATTTTTGACAGTTGGTAGACAAGAACTCGCCGCCTTTGCTCATTTGGAGAAAATTTGGTTTTTGATGCGGATGATTGACCCTCCTGGCGAAGATGCTTTAGTACCGCCGGGGATGGTATTGTGCGATCGCGGGCCTTTTACCCTCAATAATGAGAGACAAATTCTGATTGAGAATAACATTGATACTATCGTCAGTAAAAATAGCGGTGGCGATGCCACAAAGCCCAAAATTATTGCCGCGCGAGAACTGGGCGTAAAGGTTGTTATGGTAAATCGTCCAGCGATACCGCCAGGGGAGCAGGTTAATAATGTTGATGCTGCTTTGGTATGGTTAGGCGTAGGCGTAGCCCGCCGTAGGCATCGCTGCTAAGTAAATAGGCAAGATTGATAATACGATCTTTCCTAATTTCCGTATAATACACGGGAACGATCGCACTAACGAGTTACATGAAAAATCTAGCTCTATTTGCTATACTCCTTGCCATGACTTCTGGATTAGTTTTCGGGACAATGCCAGCCGCCTCTGCTTTAAGTTGGAACTGGAATTATTCTGGTACTGGCATAGCGGCGAATGGTATTTTTACCACTAATGACACCCCAAACGATTTAGGTTTTTACCTGATTACTGGAATTACTGGTACGCGAAATGGTGAAACAATTACTGGTCTGCAACCCGCCGGGACTTCAATGCCAGGAAACGAACCTTTTGATGTTGATAATTTAATTAGTCTTAATACTCAGCAGTTAACGGGTAAGGGTTTTGCATATTCCACTTCGGGAAAAAATTATTCTAGTCCATTTTTCGCTAGTTTTTTGCCGACACCAGGTTATTTAGAAGTTTTTTCTGCGCCAACTAGACCAGGTTTTGAAAATTTAAGATTAGAAGATAGGGAATTACCCATTAGTTTTTCTGCGACCCTAATCACTGCCCCTTAACGCACTTCTATTTTGAGCTTACTTCATCATCGACACTTAAGCGCACCTTACAAGCCGACGTATTAACAATACAAGTCGATGCATTAACAATACAAGCCGATGCATTAACAATGCAAGCCGACGCATTAACAATACAAGCCGATGTATTAACAATGCAGCCGCCGCATTAGCATTGTAGGGTATGGTCAAATTTAATTCGCGATGAATTAATGAAATACTGTACTAGGTGTTGACGTTCGGTCTTAAACCCTTAAATTTATTAGAAAACTTGCGATTTTTCTATGGTTCATTGAAACATACAAATTAAAGTAATATAGCAACGGTGGTATCATTGCATCCAAATGATACCGTAATTTTGTCTAGATATATAATTCTATCGCCCTGCGGACGGTAGATTATTTCTAAAAGGAGTTTGCTGCAATGTCCACAACACCCACTACTCGATTAATTTTAGAGACTTTACTCCCCCATCTCAAAGTAGCAGCAGCCTATGCCCATTTTCTACAACCAAAAATTGCTGCACTTCCTGCCAAAGAACAAGCAAACAACTTTTTTAGTGCCGCCCTTACTGACGCAGATGTGGCTATTCAAAATCTAGTAGAAGTAGTATTACTAGGAACTTTTCCAGATATTCGCTTTTATGGTGAAGAATATGAAAGTTCTAATAACACCAAGTATTTTCGCGCTACCGAACTCGGTTCAGAAGGTGATTACTTAGTAACACTTGACCCGATTGATGGCACGAAGTTTTATATGGATGGACATTCTAATTACCAAATTATTCTCAGTATTCTAAATGCGAATAACTTTGAAGCAGTAATTGCCATTTCTCCTGCCCAAAACATTTATTTTTACGCCCTTAGAGGTGAAGGTGCTTTTAAAGGCACGCTGGAGATGAATTTAGAAGCTTGTGCCCCATTAGATATAACATCCGCCAAACCTTCTATTTTATTGGGATGGGGAATGAATTCCATCGCACATTTATTAAAAGAGCGATATAAAGTAGTCGATATCGCAGCTGATTACTCTAGTAATATTCAAATTCCCAATCTTAATGGTATTCTTAGTGGCGATTTGAGTGGAGCAGTTATTAAATCGGGCAAATTTCTTGATAGTGCTGCACTCGCTTTTATTGCAAAAGAGGCTGGCTGGATTGTAACTACTCTGGACGGTTCGACTTTACCACCACTGCATACTTGTCAAAACTATAGTATGCCTGGATTGCTCGTAGCTGCTTCAAAATCTGTTCATCAAGATTTATTAGAAGCAATGCAAAGCTTTAGGAGTGCTGATTTCTGAGTGCTGAGTAATGAGTAAGAGCAAGAGTAATGAGTAGTAGTTGTAAATCTTCCTACTCTAAGCTGGAGAACTCACTACTGGGAACTGAATTAGATACCATTTTCCACAAATCATATTTTTTGGCTAAATGAAAATCTGTATTGTTGGTGCGGGTGCGATTGGTGGATATTTAGGGGCGAAATTGGCACTGGCAGGTGAAGCAGTAACGCTGATTGCGCGTGGTTTTCATTTAGAGGCAATTCAAAAAAATGGGCTGAAGTTGCTCATGGCAGATGGTTCTAGCCAAATTGCTACTCCATTTCTGGCAACTAGCGATATTCAAGAAGCGGGGCCACAGGATGTAGTAATTTTAACTGTGAAGGCTCATAGTGTTCCCGCGATCGCACCCTTTCTCCCTGCACTCTACAATCCTCACACAATGGTGGTGACAGCCCAAAATGGCGTTCCTTGGTGGTACTTTCGCAAGCATGGCGGTGAATATGAAGGTACGCGGATTCAATCTGTCGATCCAGATGGGATTATTGAAGCTAGTATCGGTGCTGAACGCGCCATCGGTTGTGTAGTTTACCCGGCAACTGAGATAATTGAACCGGGTGTAATCAAACATATTGAAGGCGATCGCTTTACTCTCGGTGAAATTGATGGTAGTAAAAGCGATCGCATCCAATTATTAGCACAGACTCTCAAACAGGCAGGATTCAAAGCACCAATCCGCAATCAAATTCGCACGGAAATTTGGATCAAGTTGTGGGGAAATGTAGCGTTTAATCCCATCAGTGCCTTAACTGGTGCGACTCTAGAGGATATTTGTCGTTATCCCCTCACCCGTGAACTAGCGCGGCAAATGATGACAGAAACTCAAGCGATCGCAGAAAATTTAGGTATCAAGTTTGGCATCACTTTGGAACAGCGAATTAATGGCGCAGAAAACGTTGGTTCCCATAAAACCTCAATGCTACAAGATATCGAAGCCAGACGCCCCACCGAGATAGACGCCATTGTTGGCGCAGTCGCAGAATTGGGAAAACTTATTCAAATTCCCACACCTCATATTGATGCTATTTATGCCAGCGTCAAGCTACTCGAAACGACCAAAATAAAAATTTGACAGTTCCTAATTACAACATTCCAGTAATTCATAGAAAATCCTCCGCGTACCTCCGCGCCCCTCTGCGTTTAAATTTCACCCCTCAATTCCCCACGAATTTACGCATTGAAAGTACAAAATTTAAATTATATAATTATCAAATTCATGAAGAAAAAAGTATGGCTATCAACGCTACTAGTTGTAACAGTAGTAATCAGTATCATCATCGGACATAGTAATTCTCTCAAAGCTGCCTCATCTTTAGGGAAAGACACCCTGACGATGATTACTTCCCCAGATTATCCTCCTTATGAGTTTTATGATACGAAAGGAGGCGATCGCCAAATCGTTGGCTTTGATATAGATATTGCCAAAACCCTGGCTGAAAAACTAGGGTTTAAACTTCAAATAATGGAATCAGATTTTAATGGATTAATCCCTGCACTCCAAGCAAATCGCGCTGATTTTGTCATGGCTGGAATGACTCCGACTCCAGAACGTCAGAAAAATATTGACTTTTCAATTATTTATTACGAAGCCAAAGATACAATTGTCGCTCCTAAAGGTAGCAACCTGAAACACCCCCAAGACTTATCAGGAAAAAAGCTTGGGGTACAACTAGGAACAATACAAGAACAAAATGCTCAGAAAATTGCTAAAAAAGTTACAGGTATTCAGCTAAAACAACTCAACAGAGTGCCGGAAGTAGTTCAAGAAATAAAATCTGGGCGAATTGATGCAGCAATTGTTGAGGATACCGTCGCTAAAGGATTCGCCCAAGCTAACCCAGATTTAGAATTTAATACTATTTCCTCAGAAGAAACAAGCGGATCTGCGATCGCTTTTCCCAAAGGTTCTTCTTTCGTAGAACCGTTTAACAAAGTCCTTCAACAAATGAAGGACGATGGCACATTGGCTAAACTAGTAACCAAGTGGTTTTCAGAGAATACCGCCGCCAATACTACATCCTCAACTCCTGCCAAAGGCGGATTGAACCTCGACTTCACCAGAATTCTTCCCGACATTCCCTTTATTCTGCGGGGAATCCCGTTAACTTTGTTGTTTACCCTATTATCTGTAACATTGGGGTTAATCTGGGGAACAATCCTGTCTCTGTTAAAAATTCTCGGCATTAAACCGCTAACCTGGGTTGCTAACGCCTACACCTCTGTTTTTCGAGGCACACCTTTGCTATTACAGTTGGCATTAGTTTACTACGCAACACCTCAGCTTACAGGCTATGATATTTCCGCATTGCAGGCAGGGGTGCTAACTTTTACCTTGAATTCTGGCGCTTATATGTCGGAAACCATCAGAGGTGGGATTCAAGCGGTAGATAAAGGACAAAGTGAAGCGGCGATGTCTATGGGTGTTCCTTATTGGTTGATGATGTGGGATGTTATTTTACCCCAAGCATTGAAGAATATTCTCCCAGCATTGGTAAATGAAACTATCGGATTGCTCAAAGATTCCGCGCTGGTGTCAACGATTGGGGTAGTGGAAATATTACGCAGCGCCCAAATTGTTGGTGCAAATAAGTATATTTATTTTGAACCACTGCTATTTGCAGGATTAATCTACTATGTTTTGGTAATGGGTATGACCTTGGGTGCATCCGCTTTAGAAAGGAGGTTACGGGAAAGTGAATAATGTAGTAATTCGCACGGAATTCTTATCTAAATCCTTTGGCAAACTCGACGTACTCAAAGATATTTCCACTGAATTTTATCAGGGAGAAGTGGTTGCTATATTAGGCCCTTCTGGTTCAGGTAAGTCTACCTTTTTACGATGCATAAACTTACTAGAACAACCCACCAGAGGCAGAATCTACTTTCACGATCAAGAAATCACCAAGCCTAAAGCAAACATCGCTAAAGTTCGTCAACATTTGGTGATGGTATTTCAACATTTTAATTTGTTTCCCCACATGAATGTGCTGCAAAATGTTACCTACGCACCCATAAAGGTGAAAGGAATTAACAAGCAAAAAGCAGAAGAACATGGTTTAGAATTGCTTGCTAAGGTAGGTTTAGAAGAAAAAGTGTCTGTCTATCCCTCCAAACTATCCGGGGGACAAAAACAGCGAGTAGCGATCGCGCGGGCATTAGCAATGGAACCTGAGATGATTTTGTTTGATGAACCCACCTCCGCACTAGATCCTGAAATGGTCAAAGATGTGCTGGAAGTGATGAAAGCTTTAGCACTATCTGGAATGACAATGGCGATTGTTACTCATGAAATGGGGTTTGCCAGAGAAGTTGCCAATCGGATTATGTTCCTCGACCAAGGAAGTTTAGCAGAAGACACTACTCCTAACGAGTTTTTCCAAAATCCTCAGTGCGATCGCGCCAAGCAATTCTTAGAAAAAATGCTTTAGAACATCAGAAATTCGCCGCTTTTTTTGTATTCTTGAAACTTTTCCAAAACAGGGCGATCGTTTGGCATTAAAGTCGGTAATTCCGCCAAATCAAAAAATTCCAGCGCCAGCGATTCTCCATCTAAGCAAGCGAGGCTGCCTGACCATTCAACGGCTCGCAAAATTAAAATGAAATTTTGGACGCGATCGCCGTTAGGATAAGTGACAGCTTCAAAGGCTGGGTTGGAAGAAAACCCCACAGCTGCAAAACGCTTAACCGTTAAACCAGTTTCTTCAAAAACCTCTCGCGCTGAACATTCTTCGGCAGATTCACCTATTTCAGGACAACCGCCAGGTAGCCCCCAAAGTTTGAAATCACTCCGCTTTTGCAATAAAACGCGCCCCAGATTATCCTCTATAATCACGCGTGCGCCAAATAATAGAAGTATGCGATCGCCTACAACTTGTCGTAACTTGCCAAGATAAGAGTCTGACCAATTCGCCATAAGAGAAAGTTTGTAAAGAAAATCTAAGGGTAGCAAACAGCGATCGCCTGAAAACAGGATAATGCAGCTGAACAGGTTAATCCTTCCCATTCAACCTAGAATTATGGCATCTACACCGAAAATCCTCGCCTTTGCTGGCAGCACCCGGATAGATTCTTACAACAAAAAACTGGTAAAAATCGCGGCAGCAGGCGCTAAGGCAGCAGGCGCAGAAGTGACTTACATAGACCTCCGCGATTTGCCTTTACCTCTGTATGATGAAGACTTGGAAGCTCAAGAAGGACTACCAGCCAACGCCCGTACGTTTAAGGACTTGATGATTTCTCATCAAGGATTGCTGATTGCTTCGCCGGAATATAACAGTTCACTCACAGCAGTTTTGAAGAACGCCATTGACTGGGCATCTCGTCCATATCAAAATGAAGCACCTTTGGCTTTGACTGCTTTTGCAGGGAAGGTTGCTAGTATTATGAGCGCTTCCCCAGGCGCTCTTGGTGGTTTGCGGGGGTTGGTTCACCTGCGTTCTATTTTGGGAAACATCAAAGTTTTGGTACTTCCCGATCAAGTAGCAGTATCCAAAGCTTATGAAGCCTTTAATGCTGATGACACGTTAAAAGATCCGAAACAGCAAGAATCTATTGAGCGGTTAGGCGATGGCTTAACAAAGATATTGCTGAAGCTTAACTAAATTCTTCAGGTGTTCGGTAAATAACGAACACCTATAAAGCAGAATTCAGAATTCAGGAGTCAGAATTGAGAAGTAAAACAGGCTTTATACCTGGTTTTGAGACTTAGCTTGTGTACGTCACTAACTTGAAATTCCCCGTAATAGGGATTTTGATGAATTGCAATCCCAGGTTGAATTGATTTTCTCAATGCTGTCTCTGTTTCAATTACTTACCTTCGCTCTTTCCTCAGAAGTGAATGGGTTGAATTGATTTTCTCAATGCTGTCTCTGTTTCAATCCCTAATAGGGATTTTAATGAATTGCAATTCTGCTCAGGTTGATCCATCTGGATCACGGTTTGTTTCAATCCCTAATAGGGATTTTAATGAATTGCAATGGTTTTGAATCTGGTAATGTCGTGCTTTGCAGTGGTGTTTCAATCCCTAATAGGGATTTTAATGAATTGCAATCCGGTGGCAATTACTAGTACTTTGTCTGCGGGTGGCTCGTTTCAATCCCTAATAGGGATTTTAATGAATTGCAATTCGACAGATATCGATTTCGGTATTTTCAAATGGTTTCAATCCCTAATAGGGATTTTAATGAATTGCAATTTCACGCTCAAGTCGCGCGATCGCATCTCGATCCGCCTTGTTTCAATCCCTAATAGGGATTTTAATGAATTGCAATATATGAAGCTAAGGGTATTGCTACCCACTCCATGAGTTTCAATCCCTAATAGGGATTTTAATGAATTGCAATTCAAACAGATAAATTGTCTCTGATCACGTGTATTGTTTCAATCCCTAATAGGGATTTTAATGAATTGCAATTTAGGTGATCAACAGCTGCCAATACAGTATTTTCGTTTCAATCCCTAATAGGGATTTTAATGAATTGCAATCTTACCATGAACAACCAACCACTAACACCCAAAGGTTTCAATCCCTAATAGGGATTTTAATGAATTGCAATACTAAAGAAGAGATTGCAGGTATGAGCGATCATCAGTTTCAATCCCTAATAGGGATTTTAATGAATTGCAATGATTTTGGTGTCGAGTATGAAAAGAGTGTTGCTGATGTTTCAATCCCTAATAGGGATTTTAATGAATTGCAATGTAAGATTTATGCCCCTAATTAATAAGTACAGCGTGTTTCAATCCCTAATAGGGATTTTAATGAATTGCAATTCTACACTAAGATTTGTCACATTAGTTACTCTTGATTGTGTTTCAATCCCTAATAGGGATTTTAATGAATTGCAATGCCACTTGAGCGCGTAAAGCAACTTCCCATAATTGTTTCAATCCCTAATAGGGATTTTAATGAATTGCAATACTTCTGGAGATGGCAATCCTAGCAGAAGAAGTTTCAATCCCTAATAGGGATTTTAATGAATTGCAATTTTTTTCCTAATCGTCGTCCTTGCAAAGCTTTGCTTGGTTTCAATCCCTAATAGGGATTTTAATGAATTGCAATAATCAAGCATTGGCTACTTCTTATCTTTCTCCTACGCAGTTTCAATCCCTAATAGGGATTTTAATGAATTGCAATGAGTTAATTAAAGAAGTGTCGCGCATGAATACTAGAAGTTTCAATCCCTAATAGGGATTTTAATGAATTGCAATGCGGTAGTAAGAGTAATACTATTGCTGCTGCTGTTGTTTCAATCCCTAATAGGGATTTTAATGAATTGCAATAATAAATCACGATCCACTCTATCAAAGCGTTCGTCGTTTCAATCCCTAATAGGGATTTTAATGAATTGCAATTACACAATACGGCATATTTGCTCTATTGTGGGTTTCAATCCCTAATAGGGATTTTAATGAATTGCAATGGCAGGAGCCTGAAAGCCAAGCTGTATTTAGTTTTCAAGGTACGGTTGCGCGATTCAAGGGCAATCATAGCATTAGAGAATTCGTTTGGAAAGAGCGCCAGGAAAATTTAAAGGCTGAAATCGTATTTTGATAAGCATTTCAGAGATTGCGCGGATGAGGATTAGGCAAATAATGGCTTGAAAGCCTTACTGAAGTTGGGATAGAAGCATTTTTTATGGCTGTGAAATTTCTACACCTACCCTTCCGCGCATTTGAGATGCAGAAACCTAGCTAGAAGGAGACTCAGCAAAGAAAATTGTTTCGTCCCGTGGCTGTTCTCCGCCAATGCGTTCGACTTTTCGCTGACAACAGCCACAGAGAAAATAAAAGCGAACGCTGTCTGTGTCGGGTTTAATCAATTTTGCTAAACGCGATCGCAGTTTAGCATACTGAGTGAGAGTGATATCGCACTCAAACACACTCAGTTGCATCCATTGTCCGTAAGACTTCAAAACCGAATGGATTTTAGTCCGACGCTTATCTTCTGGAATGTCGTAGCTGACAACAATATACATGGGAGTGGGGGAGTTATTTGAGAATTAAAGGAGGATATTTATCGATTTCGTTCATGAGGTACTTACTTAATAACCTCGCTTGAATTTCAAAGGATTCTTGGTAAGTGCATTTGTTGCCCATCACTGGATGTTTGAAACTCGATAGTTTCTTTTGTTGGTAGGCGCGAAGAAATGTATGCAGTCCTTCTTTGGTTAAAGACACAGCACCACTGAGCGGTTCGGTGGTAAAGTCAGTTAGGGTTAGCGATCGCTTGTTAATCAGCGACAACACTACAGCATCCACTATTAAAGGACGAAATTCTTCCATCAAGTCTAAGGCTAGGGAAGGTCTACCATAACGCTCGACGTGTAAGTATCCTAGATAAGGATCGAAGCCAACAATATTTAAAGCACTTTGCACATCATGACGTAGCAATGAATACCCAAAACTCAATAATGCATTAACTGGATCGGTTGGTGGGCGGCGGCGTCTGGCTTCAAAACGAAATTCTGAGGTTTTGATTAGCTGTTGAAAACAACCGAAATAGGCTGCACTACCAGCACCTTCTAAGCCTCTGAGAGAATCAATACTGCTGGTTTTTTCGATTGGTGCGATCGCGTTTTCCAATCGAGTGATGTTATTATTCAGGTCAGTATCAGGATGTTCTCGCTGAGTGCGAAGTAAGCTATGGCGGTAATTTTTCAATTTACCCCGCACAAATCCCTTAACTAAATGTATTGCTGATTGTGATTCTCCCACAGCTTGCCATTGGGCTTTACGAACAAAGATATTTTTAGTAGCTTCTGGTTCTAAACGCCCTAAATACCGTCCGTTTTGTGTGAGAAATGTTAAACAAATGTGACGTTCTAAAAGTTCATTGACGACGGCGGGAGAAATAGTAGCCCGTCCTAGTACTACAATTCCTTCTATTTTAATTAAAGGGATATCCAAGATTGTTTTTTGTTCAGCTTTGACGGTAAGACGTTCGTCAATTTTACCGATGAAAGCATCGGCTTGTGTTACGTAAACTGTTCCCATTTTTGATTTTTCCTAGTAATTGGGGCTTGGGCGAATAGAATTCGCAGCTACACAGACAAAACCCGCCTACGCGGGTTTCAAACTTGTAAGTCCACGCAGATGGACTTTGTTTGTATAGCCGCGAATTTTATTCGTTAGAGTATGATTTAATGTACTTCTTGATAACTTTTGACTTTATCTGTTGCTTTGGGCAAACATTGCGAATAAAGGCTGCATCCTTGGCAGCGTTTGCTGTAAACTGGTTTTGGCATTGCTCCTGTTTCTAGGAGATTTGTGACAGATTGAATAGTTGCGATCGCACTTTGCCGTAACTCTGCATTAATCTCTACTAATTGCCGTTGATGGGAGTGGGCATAATAGACATATCCAGTGTTAACTGGTTTTCCTGTCATCTCTTCTAAACATAAGGCTTGGGCACAAACTTGCAACTCATCGTTATCCCATTCGCCTTTACGTCCTCGTTTGTATTCCACTGGATAAACTTGACCAGATTCTGCTTCAATTAAGTCAGATTTGCCGATGAGTTTGTATTGCTCCGACTTTAGCCAAATTGCCCGAACTTGCCAAGTTTCTCCTCGCTGGATATCGCTTGTGGTGTGGACGCGATCGTGTAAAGTTGTACCTTCAATTGTGTATTGATTATCGGTAAATTCGCCTGCACAAAACATCCGCCAACAGCGATGCGGACAATAGGCATATTGATTCAATGCCGCAATAGAAATATATTCAGTTTGGTTCATAACTCAGGTGGTTTTTAAATGATTATTGAAATTAGGGAGAATACAGCCGTCGCGTCATTCCCATACCCATTGTTGTTTTTCTACCAACACCGCTATACAAAGCAAAGTCAGCTAAAGCGTTAATTTGCTTAATTTGTATTGGTTCAACTGCCCCTAAAACCTTATAGGTAACTTCGCCAAGAATGCCAATAAATTTGCTGCGAGAATCAGCTAATATTTCTGTGTGAATGTTAACAAAAGAAGGAAAGATTGACTCGATCGCAATCTGAGATAATTCTATGCCACTGTATTTATTCCACCGCGAAAGTAGGGAATTAAACACAGATTCTCTGGTAGGTAGGGTAGTATCATACTGTCCTTGACGGAAGGCGGTAGGCGTGGAAAAGGTAAGATTAATGGAAGAATTGCGATCGCTAGCTTCTTCGTATAATTGAGCATAAGTAGTGGCATTTGCCCAAGGTTGAATAGATTGGGGTGTGCCTTGAATGCTGGTAATATACAAGTCAGCCGGGCCAAGATGCCAAGGGCGATTGGGATTCAGATTTAGCCAGAGTTGGGTAAGTTTGCCAAATAAAGTGTCATCTAATAAAGAGATGCGCCACCAACAAGGTGTTCCGGCGGGAATGGGTTGTTGATGTGAATATTGCAATTTAGATCCGCCCTTACTCACCTTCAAAAGGGGGGAATTAATTTGTAAAGGGGAGAGGGTGAAAGCTTTATCTGCGGTGGAATCGTGCAAGCGATCGCCTAATGTGCTATCTACAGAACTAACGAGGGTTAAAAATAAGGCGTGGAGATGTCTACCTGTAAGATACTGTGGTGGAATAGACGATTGAGGTAGCAAATTCAACACTAAACTATGAGGCATACTTTCTTTTTTTGGTTGTAGACTGAGTGATTCTTGACTCTACAGTAAACTCAGGGATTTCCTGGAGTTCAGCATCACTCAAACTATACTGTTCACAAACGAGACTTAGGCGATTTCCTGGGGTTTTGACAGCGTTAACCGAATGGGTTAAATCACCTTGAAAGTAAACTAAAGTATTGAATTGGGGCTTAATTTGCCCAAGTTGGCGTTTGTGCGATCGCAATACCAGTTCTCCCCCTTCCATATCCGCAGGTACGCGCACATAGAGGACACTGACAACCGCAGGCGGTTCAATAGTTTTGGAGTAGGAACGCAGGGAGCGATCGATATGCGGATCGACGCGGGAGCCTTCTTTGAGTTGTAAAGGATTGAGGTAAAAAGCATTACAATTCGGCTGGAGAGCTAAATCGAGGTAAGGTTTGAAGTAGGGAAACTGCTGTTCTACTTTTGCTAATCCAGAACGCTGAAATACTACAGAAAATCCTTTGGTGGCGACAAAATCGCGGTTGAGGTTGTTGATAGCAAAGTAAGGACAAGCTTGGATTTCTCCCCACAAGTTGTTTAGGTAATCGCTGGGGAAGGCGTTGGTTTGTTGTTGATAGTGTTTCACTGAGGATGTGAGAGAAATATACTTATAAATTGATGTTCTACAAATTCTCGCACCAATGGTGCGAGAATTTAATTATTTATCCCGCAATAAAAACTTCATCATCTGGAAGACGTAGCTGTTTAAACTTCATTGCCATTGTTAAAATTCCTGACAAGCCTGTAAATAATCTATATTCTTTCTCCATATCATTACAAACAATAGTTATTGGATAAGAAATAATTCCTTGCTTGTTTAATTGGAAAATAACAGCAGCATTTGTTCTTGGGCAAATAATTACTCCTGGTAAAAGATGTCTATTCAAAGCTTGTATTAGAGGTGTAGGTCGTATTGCTCCTCCAGCACTGCGGATAATTTGACAATTTTTAAAAGCTGTTAGTTTATTCAGTTCTGTACTGATAAATTCTTGCCATCTGCCATCAGTGTAGCGTAATTCAAAACTCAATTGATAAGTTTCAGTAGCGCGACTGGTAACTTCAATATAATCACCATTTTGGACAAATTCGTAATAGCGTAATAGGTGAAAAGGATCTAGTCTTGTTTCCTCTGATTCATCTAGAATAAAACCATGAGGGTCACGAATGGAAAGACTTTCAAACAGACTAGAGCGAAAACTAAATAAAGGTGCATAGCTTGTACTAAAAACTTCAGCAAATTCTTTTAACTCAGCTAGCGCCTCTTCATCTTTGTTAAATAAATCTACGTATTCGTCTAAAGTTGTACGTCCAGCTTGTAAGTCATCCCAATCTTCAGGAAATTTAGCCTTGATAAAGGTTCTGACAAAAGCTTGACCACCTTTGATATACTTCCAATCCTTTTTGATTTCTTTGGGAGTTTTTTTCGCAATAGTTTCAGCACCTCGTAAAAGTTTCATTCTATAGCGATAATCATCCCAAGTTCTGTTTCCTTCAAAAATTGATTTTAGAGTATTGAATAACTCCAAAATCAATTTTTCCTCAGCTAAACCTTCAAGCATTTCTTCCAATTCCAACAAGGGACGGGCAATTTCTAGAAATGCTTCTGAACGCCAGTAGGCTTTTAAAAAAGGCTTATCTAAACAGGGAAGTGTTTCAAGTAAGTCTTTTAGCGCTGTACGTCCTCCATTAGTATCTAGAGAGGTTAAACCTTCTTCCCAAGCGTTAGCAGGTAAGTAAGCAATAGCTTCTGAATCAATATTAGTTTCAGATTTACCCAAGACACGCCCTACTCTACCCATTCTCTGCCAAAATGCGGCGCGATCGCGTGCTGAAAAAATCAACCAATCTAAATTTTGCCGTTTCGGTTCAGGATGTCTTTCAAAGTTAAATCCTACATCTACGGTGCTAGTAGCTAAAATGATTTGACACTGCATAGCCCTTTGTCTATCTTTTTTTGGCGCAGGGCCTGTAATGCGCCCGATATCATCACCAAGTCCTTGTTGTCGAAGTAAATCTGAGAGACGATTAATATTATCAAGAGAGTCAAGAATTACAGCACCATTTTCATCAGGTTTTTCTCGAAAACGTTGGACAACTTCTGCTGCTAACTCTGTTAACCACTCTTCCTTACTATCTGGTTTTGGTCTTAATTCCAGATTAACTGCTGTTTGTGACGGCAAAAGATTAGTATTACCTGCTTCTCCATCAATTCTTGCTATCTTTACACCAGCCTGTTTTAAATTCTGCAATGCTAATTCACAAGCTGGTTCTGGTGTAGCTGTCAGCAATACTATTTTGCGTCCATCTTGAAAAAAGCGAAAAACTTGAGAATAAGCGAGATAAAACAACATTCCTACTAGCTGTTTAGCATCGTAGAGGTGAAATTCATCAAAAATGACTGTCGAAAATTTGGTGTAAAAACTACTGGCGATATTACCTCTATCTAAGTTGTTATATGCAAAGAAAGTTGCATAGTAAAAGATATCAGGATTTGTGACTAAAATGATGGGTGTATTAGCCCCAATATCAGGAAAAACTGTAGCTGGATTCCGTAGTACGTTATACAACTTTTCCCCTGAACGACTGCCAACTTTATCATCAGGCCAGCTTTTAATATCTTTAGCAGAAGCTGATTTGACTACATGAGGTAAGTTTGCCTCTCTAACAAACTTTTTTGCTGCTTCTGTTTGCTGTTCAATTAAAGCATTAGTTGGAGCAATGTAAACAGCACTTTTATTTGGCTGATGTTTTAATACTGTTAGCCCTGCGTTGGTTTTACCTGTGCCAGTTGGTGCTAAATCAAGGATAATATCTACATCCTTAGATTGTTCAAATACATCAACTTGATGTTGAAGTGCATTTCCCATAAAAGATAGTTCATCTGGCAAAGATGCACAAGCTGAGATACTGCGCGGTTCTAATCTGATAACTAATCTTTGATTACCCATTGTTACTTTCTCTACCGCAAAAATGTAAACCTGCTGGTACAATTATTTCCCCAACTTGCCAAGCAGCACCCCGAAAACGAAGATTTTTAATGATGGGTGCAGGAGGAATAGAAATTAAATCGAATGCTAAAGCCTCTATTTGCTGGGGTAAATCAGCAGCATTTAGATAATGTTGACTTTGATATTCACCTTCTGGTAGTAAAGTCACAGGAAATTCATTCAGCACATTCACCTTGACTTTACTCATGAATTTACCAAGGCGAATATAATTTGGTAATTGATAATTTCCAAATACCAAAGTTTGAAATTTATTGCTGCGTTCAATCATTCGCAGTCTTCCAGTTTGCGGAAAATTACTTGGTCTAAATGAACTTGGTTTTTTCCCTTGGCGTTGTAATGGTAAATCTTCCCGCGCCGTAGCAACACGGTTATTAGTCATCGCATACCAGTAAGAATCAGAAAGAGCATTGAAACGTTCAAATCTGAATGTCACTCTACCTATGGGTGAAGCTGGTAAGATATAAAAATCCTGCGCTATGGGTTGTAAATCTTCTCTGTAGGTTGGTCGTCCTGTAGCCTGACCTTGGAGGCGATAGGGGGAATTTACTAAACCTAAAGCATAGGTAAGAGCATAATTCCCAATTACCCCTTCAGTATAATAGGTATCAGACAACTCCCTAGAGGCAAAAAAGACTGGTTCGAGACAATATAATTCAACAAGTTTTGCCTGCTGAAAAGGAATTGTTGACATAACCTAAATCTCTACTTCAACTGGTGTATTCTTGCCTTTCGCCTTAGCCTTTTTCTTTTCAGGTGCAACCTGACGGAAGGATTCATAAGATTGCGTTAAACGCTTGAGAAAATTATCACGTTCTGCTTCTGACCAATGAGTTTCGACATCAGTCAGTAAATTTGCTAATTCTTCTTCAGATAGCTGCGCAGAAACCCCTCTCTTATTTTTCCAATTAGCAATTACTTGTTTGCTTGCTGTAATTAATTGATTAATATTCAAAGGATGTTCTAAAGGCTTACCTAATACATCATAAGTAGCTTGTACAAGTTCCAGAGAACTAGGAAGTTCGGTAATACTACCAAATACACCTAATATTTCGTTTTCCATGCGTCCAACACGACTGGAAACCGCACCATAACGACTTGTGAACAGAATGTTACCGATGATATAGCGCAGTTCATCCGCAGTTACATCTTTTAGGGTGACGACATCCAAAAAATGCACACCTGGTTTGATGTATTCGCTGGTATTTAAAGCTGTTGAGGCGTTACCTTTTTCATCGCGCATTGTGCCGGTTTCGTAGATGGCATTTATGGTGCGATCGCCTACAACATCACTAGCAGATAAAATACTAAAAGCATCTTCAGTCCAAATGCGACTTTTTTGAGCGCCACCCCCACCAGCCGCGAAGCCGTAGAGGAAACAATCTACACACATTTCACAAGGTGCATTAGTATTTAAAGAACAAAGAGAGCCATCTTTAGGGTTAGTGTATAAAAGCTCATGCGCTCTTAAATGTTCTCGTCCATAGCGTCTTTCTGGTGCTACTTGTTTACGCTTAGTCATTACCAAGCGTTGAATTATAGTTTTTTGATTTTCACCTTCTAAACCAGATTGGACAAATTCGCTACACATTGGCTCACCTGAACCTTCTGTGCGAAAGATAGTTTCAGAATGGGTTGTTCTTAAAACAACTAAAGTTATAAAACGCCCCTTGGGGAAATTCTCATAACTTGTTGCTAGTACCGAGGAAAGCTTTGAAATAGACATGATGAAAAACTCCTAATTATTTAAACAGTTGTAGTTGTTTCGACGGAATCATCTTTAGATTCACTTTTAAATTGTTTACGTGCTTCTTCAAGGAAGAATAAATAAGCAGCTTCTAAAGTTTTTTGGTCAGATAAAAACTTTTCAGGACGTGCTGAATAAACCTCCTCATATAGTTTTCGTAATAGCTCGTAATAACGCTTAATCTGTTCATACTTTGTCGCACCTACGTGATGCTCACGGATACGGTCTAAGCGAGTATGATATTGCTGTACTAAAGCGGCAAAAATGACATCTAAACCCAAATAAGGCTTTTGAGAACGAATAGCAGCAATAAAGGCTGTAAACGGTTCTGCTTGAGCAGTTCGTTTAAAAGAACTTCCCCAAATTTTTCCCTCTGCTGCAACTTGAGCAGCTTCTTTAAGATATTTAGTTAATAGTAAGTTTTCATTAGGCATAAAGCTCTCCAGTAAAGTATTTAACGGCTCACAAATCCGGCTCCAAATAACACTCAAGTTTGGTTCGTCTTGTTCTCTTAGAGTCCAACGTAGCAAGACATAATAAAGTTCAATTGGTCTGACACAAGCACGAGCCAAATCATACAAACAATCATCAGCTTTTTGAATACTTGCAACAGATGTTGCTAGTTTGCCAATGCAACGTAGTCGCTCAAGAATTTTTTCTGCATCTTGGCGTTGCTGATATTGTCCATTTCCCAATAAAGTTTGCAGTGCAGAAGGAATTCCCTCTACTCGCCCGTAAACATCACTAGATAACTCAACTTCTAGATTGCTACTCAAGGTAAAAGGAAAGCCAATATCTAAAGACAAGGAAATTTCTAAAGCAAGCCTCAGTGATTTTAGTAAAGCTAAAGAATTATTAACATCTCCCCAAAGTAAAGGAATAATGACAGATGTGTGAACAAAATCAGGACGTTTTGGCAATGCTAAACCAACTACTTTGTTAGCTTTAAATTCAAGCTGGTTATCTTTATATAATTTCAATTCATCAATAGTGACAGTACCACCTTCAGCATTTGTCGCTGCAAGTTGTTTTAAAAGTCCACGCCAAATTCTCAACAATTCTGGAGCAGAACCTTTAGGTAATGCTAAGTGCAAATAAAGCGGGTCTTGTTTTTTAACAGCAGGAAAGTTCGCACCGACTGCCATTAATTGGTAGGCTAAAGCTGCAATTGAATCTGCTTGTCTTTTCGGTTCAGCACTGATACCACCCGGTAAGCGATTAGAAAAAGCTTGTACTTTTGTACCAGGAGGCATATTATCTGAAATTAGCTCATCTATATCAGTAGAAGTAGAACCTAAAGAGCATCTTTGTCTGGGATTTGCTTCTACATAAGCATTTAAATCATCGACTCCATTTAGCCGAATAGCAAAAGGTAAATTTACCATTCTGCTAACGGCTGCAATCATTTCTTCAGATACTTCTGTTTCTTCAGATATTTGTGTACTTTCCTTTCTTAGTTGAAAAGATTCTTGTAGAGCTTCTTTAATACCCTCAATTCCCTTAACAGCAGCTTTAGCAGCAAATAAAGGTCGTCCATATTGACCATTAAATGGCTCAATTGCAGTACGCTGAAGTTCAGATATACCCGTATGATGAGCGATTTTATCCCAAACTTCTTTAGGGGTTAATCCGGCTTCTCTATAACTGAGGTAAGCTGCCTTTAAACCTTCAGATATGGCAAATTGTTCTGCATTACTTACAGGTAATAACTGAAGTTCAGCCGCTTTTATTAGTGCATCTGCACCAGCCGCTTCACCCCACTTAGTTACATCTTTAGCAATCTTGTCTGATTTGTATCCAGCTTTTTTCCTTTCTAAAAGAGCCTCAACATTTACCAAAACTTCCTCAATATTTTGTTGTATGGCTTGATGAGTAACTTTAATACCATCCTTCGTAGCTCTGACAAGCCTTTCGATATTATTACCAAAAACTTGGTCAATTTTACTTTGCCAAACAGCAGCTATTTCTTTTGTAAAATCTATATTTGGTAAAGCTTCCCCTTCAAAAAGTTCGCCATCAGGGAAAATTGCTAAAGGATTTAACCCATACTTTTGCAGAACCTCTTCGCAAGCACCTAGCAACAGGGCTGTAATATAGCCTTTGTCTTCAGAAATGCGGATTCTAAAAAGATTAGAAGGTCGATTAAATGCAATAGTCAACTTATTTTGAACTTTCCGAAAACGTTCTGCTTCTGGAATTCCTAAGTCAAATAAGTCAGAACCTGTAACCATTGCCGCCCAACGGTCAATATTCTCGTCTTCGGGCAAAAACCTTGAACCATCGGTGACGTTATGACCTGAATGGCGCTCAATTAGCTTTCTGACTAACTCCAAATCATCTTCTGAGACAACAAATTTAAGTACACAAGCCTTTTCAAGTTGTTCTTGTAAAAATTCCTGATTTCTAGCCAGGGTTTTAACATTACGCCCTTGGGTATCTAATTTATTCAGGTCATGAACAGCAGTTGCAGCTAGTAGCAAAGGTCTTTTATCTTCTGGAACTTCTGCGATTCGGCTAACGGTCAAAATGAACTGACACGCAGAATCAAGGTGTTCTGCAAGGGTTGTACCTGTTCTCACACCAGTTTGATGATGATGTGCATGATTTTCGTAAAGCTGGGGGCGGATTTCACTGAAATAACGCTCCTCCAAAGACTTTGGAGGATTATTCAAAAGCCTATTGCGCTTGGACATATAAAGATACTCCAATCCAAAATCGAGTCTAGGTTGCAAAGTCAACTTTTGAGATGAGTACTTATACTGAGATAACCTGACAAACTCAAGTTATGTCACTGCACTTTTTTGCAACTAGACTATTTATAATTACATCTATGAATATGACACAACTAATTTAAAAGTGCAAGTACATTCTGTAAATGCCAAGAAAAAAAGAAACGATTACACTGTCAATTCCGCCAGGAACTAAGGAACAACTAGAAGCGATCGCTCGCCAACTCAATATCACTTGGGGCAAAGAACCAAGTATTTCGGGTTTAATAGTGGCGATCGCACAACAATCTGTAGAGGTCGGAAAGCCCTTTACGCTTGACTCTAATCAAGTTAATGCCTTACAGCAGGCGATTAAAGCTTTAAATGATGCAGGTCACATAGGAGAAGCCCAAACTGTACTTGCACTTTTACTAGAACGTGGCAATCTCGAAGCGCCTCTTCGTCAATCGCTGATGAAACAACTTAGTCAACCTATTCAAGAATGGCGAAATACGATAGAAGAACTAAGTAAAGCTAAACAGCCTTTCTACATTCTCTATTCCAACTCTCAAGGTCAGGAATTAGATTACAAAGTTCGTCACGCTGAGGTGAGGTTTTTTGAGAAACGCTTTTATCTCATGATTTGGTGCGAAGAGACAGCAGACGTAGAAAACGATATTCCAGAATTACGCGAACTTTGGCACAATCGTTGCTTAAGCTTTGAGCGAATTAAGTCTGTTGTCCCGACAAGTGGAGATTGGCGGGGTGAACTTGACTATGTAAAAGTGCAATTACACTTTCGAGGTTGGCTAGCCAAAGCCTATCAACCGAAAGAAGATGATATTGAAGATGACATGATTAATGATGTGCGTCAGGTGGTGCGGCGAGTAGCTAATCCCTTCTGGTTGATTCGAGAAGTATCACGGTATTGGGAAGATTGCGTGATTGTATCACCTGAGAGTCTGCGCGATCGCCTCAAACAAAAACTCCTCACCCTCTGCCAGTTATACGATATAGAAACCAGGAGTTAAGTCTTGTGGGCTAGGCATCTTGCCTAATATAGGCTAGAACCTCTGAAAATAAATCGGTTCGGCAGGACAGAAATCCTCACACCCGATCAAATTAATCTCCTATTTACTGAGGGCTTTGTCAACCCACGCGATCGTAAGAAGGCGGGCAAAGCAGCGCCATCGCGCTTGCCCTCCAGAAGACTGATGAAGGTGATATCCCTGGCAATTATGTTCCCGGACGAGAGCGAATATTATCGGGTATATGATGGCGATCGCCTAATATTTCTAACAAAGGGCCATTAACGTCAAATTTAACCATACTTACCGACGCGACCAAAATATTCACCCGATAGCGATAGCGTCCCAAATCAATTCCCAGTAAACTGCAAAGCATAATCCGAATCGTGGCTTTATGAGAAACTACTAAAACATTACCTTGGGGATGTTTTTCTTGAATTTCAGCAATTACAGGCATAGAACGGTTAGCAATATCTACCGCAGTTTCTCCACCTTTGGGTGTATTCCAAGCGGGTTCTGTCACCCATTTTAGATAGTTTTCTGCGTAATTCTCTTGGGCAAACGATTTACTCTTAGTTTCCCATTCGCCATAACTACCTTCTCTAAGTCCGTCACGCAACTGCATATCCATACCGATAGCATCACAAAATGGTTTAGCAGTTGCAATTGCGCGCTTCATCGGGCTAACATAAACCCCTTCCCACTTCAATTGTTGATAAACATCGGCAAAAGCGGATGCCATCTGCATCCCCTCTGTTGTCAACTCCGCATCAGTTTCACCGCAGAAATTACCACTTTGACTAAAGGTAGTTTCTCCATGTCGCAGTAAATATAAATTGAGTGTCATAGCTTGTATGCGATTGGGATAAAGGAGTTTGTGCAAAAATAAAGTACCATCAATCTCGCAATCGAGTCTGTGACACCAGGACAAATTCAGAAGGCAGTAAGCATAAGGGAACGCACGTTTTTAAAAGTGGAATTGAAGTAAGGATGCCGCTAGATGCTCCACTTGGGGCTTTGCCCAAGACCGCACTGGCTCCCTTGTGTCTCGTGGCACTTTCCACGACGCCGTGTCACTAGTTTTGCACTTTATTTAGGGACTTCCAAATAAAAAAATATCCAATTAACTTCTGTAGGGTGGGCGTCTCGCCCGCCCAGTTTATATGGCGGGCAAGATGCCCACCTCACAATATTGGATAATTTATTTCTTGGAGTTCCCTTAATCCGCATCCCTTATCGTAAAATCTGGTCAATCATTCTATTGGCTTGTGAATCGTAACTACCCCCAAATAAATTGAAGTGATTCAAAATGTGATAGAGGTTATAAAGCGTTTTTCTCTGCTCATAGCCTGCATCTAACGGAAAGGCCTCGTTGTAACCCTTATAAAACGCTGCGGGGAAACCACCAAACACTTCTGTCATGGCAATATCAACTTCTCTATCCGCAAAATAAGTTGCTGGATCAAATATCACTGGTTCCCCCAATGCAGTACACCCAGCATTTCCACCCCATAAATCGCCGTGTACTAAGGAAGGTTGCACCTGATGATCCGCCAATAGTTCAGGGATAGCTGCTAGTAACTTGTCTTGCTGGGGAAAATTACCTCCCCGCCGCCTTGCCAACTGAAATTGATAACCCAGGCGATGTTTAATATAAAATTCCGTCCAGTCTGCTGTCCAAGTATTGATTTGGGGTGTAGAACCAATGGTATTGTTAATTTTCCAACCAAAAACTTGACTATTGCTAGCTTTATGCATCGCTGCTAACTTGCGCCCCATTTCTAGCCACGAATTGCTGTTACCGCTACCAAGTTCCAACCATTCCAGGATGATGTAGCTAGAATTATCAGCAGTACCCCAGCAAATTGGTTTGGGGATGCGAATACTAGCTGTTGCTAGCATTTGCTCTAAACCCAACGCCTCAGCTTCAAACATTGCAACTTGGGATGCTTGATTAAGTTTGACGAAGTAGGTTATCTCACCATTAGAGACAGCATAGCCTTGGTTGATGCACCCGCCACCAACCGATCGCCTTTGCTGACTTTGAAATTTTTCGCCAGTCACCTGGCTAATTTGAGCATCGATTTGAGTCCACATGATTAAATAAAAGTTAGGAGTTAGGAGTTATGAGTTAGAAGTAAGGAGCTAAATAAAAGTTAGGAGTCAGGAGTCACAATTATGGCTTTTTACTCATAACTCCTCACTCTTAACTCCTAACTCTAAAAGGGCTTTACGAAAATTACACCATAAGCATCTGGGGATAGATACTCTTTGGCTGCTTGCATCAAGTCTGTTGCATCTTGGCTCTGAATTATCGCAGGGTAGTTAAAGGCGGGTTCCAAATCTCCTACCAAAGATTGATAATAACCATATAACCCAGAGCGATCGCTTGGTGTTTCGTTGCTAAAAACATATCTGTTAGCTACTCGCCGCCGCACACGAGCTATTTCTGATTCTGTTACCAACTCTGTTTGGAGTTTGCTAATGTGTTGAGCGATCGCATTTTCTACAACTGGTAAATTTTCCACTGCGCATTTAGCTGAAATATAAAATACCCCTTGTAGCTCGCTGCTCATGTTGCTCACAGAAATTGAAGAAACTAATCCCCGTTCTTCCCGTAAATCCCTCACCAGTCTTGATGTCCGTCCGTGTCCTAAAATTCCGGCTAAAATATCCAATCCATAGGTACGATCTAACTGAGTCATTCCTGGAACCCGCCAAACCATTACTAGCCTTGCTTGTTGCAGACTTTCATCGATAAATTCTCGACGAACAATTTCTGTAAATGGTGACTCAGGATTCAGGGGGGAGTGGGGAGTAGGAAGTGGGAAGCGGAGAGTTTTAGTGGCTTTTGTAAATCCTTCGGCAACAGTTGCAATTAATTCTTCCACGGGCAAATTGCCCACAGCCACAGCCGTAATTGACTGGGGTTGATACCAATTAGCATGAAAATCTCGCATCTGCTGAGGCTTTAGTCCGGCAATCACCGATTCTGGCCCCAATACTGCACGGCGATAAGGTAGATAATCAAAAGCTGTCTCCATCGCCCGTCTATATGTACGCCGCTGGGGATTATCCTCTGAACGCCTAATTTCTTCTAAAACTACTAATCGCTCACGTTCAAAGGCATCATCAGGAATACTCGCATTCGATACTACATCTATTTGTAGTGGCGCAAGCTCGGCAAAATCTTTGGGGGCAGTAGTTATATAGTAATGAGTATAGTCTTGGCTAGTAGCGGCATTGGTGACAGCACCCCGTTCTTCAATTCGACGTTCAAACTCGCCGCTTGCCAGTCGTTCTGTTCCTTTAAAAATCATGTGTTCTAAAAAGTGAGCCATGCCGTTAATAGCATCAGGTTCAACAGCAGAGCCAACTTTTATCCATAAGTTGAGGTTTACGGCTTCAACTGGCATTTGCTCGGCAATGATTGTCAAACCATTGGGCAACTGGTGCAGCGTCGGAGCATTGAGACGGGGAAATTTCCGCAGGGTTGAGGTCATTGCTACTTGTGTGTGAAGAGCATGTTACTCTCTTATCTTATCTGCGACTATAAAATAAGCACTGCGATCGCTTCTCTATAAAAGAAGAAGCGATCGCATTAACAAGATACGCAAACAATACTTGACAGGGCATCTGCCTAAAGTTGACGCTAATAGCGAGAAGCCCACCTCACAAGAAGTAGTTGAGTATTTTTTTATTCGTCAATCCCAAGAGGATGTTTGAAAAGTCAAAATACAGCAGAATTCAAGAGTCAGAATTCAGAATGATGAACTACGCCTTGCTGCGCTAACAGAAGTAAAACAAGCTTTTTACTTGGCTTTCAGATTAGTTTGTGTACTTCATCAACTTGAAATTCGCTGTATATACTCGAAACATCTATCCAAAGATTTTGAAACCCTGGATAAATGCCAACTAGACACGCACTCGAAAGCAATGTCTGATTAACATACATAGAAATCAATACCCTCTTAGAGTTGATAAGGGCTTTACTTATTAAAAGTTAGCAGAAGTAAGTTTCTTAATTTCTGCTTAACTATCTATATTGATGTAATACCCAGTCTCCTATCTGTCATATCTATCGTTTCGATCGTTTCGATCGTATCTATCGTTTCGATCGTATCTGTCGTTTCTGCGATCGTATCTGTCATATCTATCGTTTCGATCATATCTGTCGTTTCTGCGATCGCCAACTGAAAACTCAGCTCGGCAACCATTTTTCACCCAAATACGATTTCTCCGATAGCCCCAATTTCCTCTACAACTGGTGTTAGACAATTGCCTAACAAGCCTCACTCTGCCTCTTGTATTTACCGAACAAGTATTCCTTCGATTATTTTGGCTTGAACAAGTTATTATCTCTTCAGCCGAAGCTGGGGCAGCAATACTCAAAAGTGTACCGATACCAAGACTAGCAACCAGAAAGGTTGCAGCAATTGTGGGAAGGCGCATAATCATAATAATAAAATGCTAGATTTCTTCCAGATTTCAGAAACAAAAACTATAGTAATTCTAGCAAATTGCATTCAGAGCCAATGCATAAATCAGATTAAATGCAAAAAATATTTGCATTTTGAACTTCATCAAAGATAACAGGTTCTATCAAGCACTTAAGCATTCTAAGGGTTTGAACTATTTTTGTGTTACAATGTCTATTTCAAACGTTATACAAAAATGGATACTATTAATTTTTATAAAGCTTTAAGAGGTGAAAAACTATCTAGTTCAATTGGAGATATTACATTTACAACCCATAATGTTGGGGAATTAATTTTAACTTCAGGAAGATTAGTAGCTTGTGATCCACTTGCTTTTCCTGATAGTGAAGCTTTTCAAAAGTCTTTACCAATTGGTAAATATCCTGTTTTCTTAATTGTTGAGCATTATCCAAGAAATAATGACCAAAGAGTGGCTTATGCCATAATTCGTATTAGCGAAGAAACTCCCGTAAATTGGAAATTAGGTATTTGCTCTGATGAAGAACTAGCTTCGCTTACAGAAAATGACACCTTGGGTTATCCAGTTGATTCTGGAATCGGTTGCTTTATGGATTTTGATGCAGTAAAAATTCTTGACGATTCAATATACTATGCATACATTGCTAATCCCCAAGAAGAAAGCTTGATAGACCTGATTCAAGATTAATTAAGAAAAAATTACAGACCTACATGGGATTGGGCAAATATTTGTATAGATAAATCTACCCAATTAAATATAATTGCCTTTTCATCAGGGTATGGAGATGGTATTTACCCAACCTACTTTGGATACGACACCGAAGATAAAATTGTTAACATTGTCACTGAGTTTTGAATATTAAAATAATCAAAATTGCTGTCGGATTATACAAGTAGTATTCCAACCCAAAGAGCGCTCCAAAACACTGAGTCATAGAGCGCACCTTGGGTTGGCTTTTTTGGTATTAGCAATGAAACAAACGATATTGCTGTTTATGCCGCTTAATTGGATAAAGTCGGTTAAGACTTTGGTTTATAGGTCGAAGCAACGTGTAATTCTTTCAACTGTTTAGCATCTACACTCGAAGGCGCATCTGTTAACAAACAACGTGCTTGTTGTGTCTTTGGAAAAGCAATGACATCCCGAATAGATTCTTCGCCAGCTAGCAACATTACCAAACGATCTAAACCGTAGGCGATGCCACCATGCGGCGGTGTACCATATTCGAATGCTTCTAAGAGAAAGCCAAATTTACTTTGTGCTTCTTCTGGAGATAAACCAATCGCTTCAAACACTTGCTGTTGAATTTCTCGCTGATAAATCCGCAGACTTCCGCCGCCAACTTCTACGCCGTTGAGTATTAAGTCGTAAGCTTGGGCGCGTGCAGTCTTTAAGTCGCTCAAATCATCAGGATGTGGTGCTGTAAACGGGTGGTGTAATGCTTCTAGACGTTTTTCGTCAGCATTCCACTCGAACATCGGGAAATCTGTAATCCACAGCAAGTTGATTTTTTCTGGATCGATTAGGTTAAATTCTCTAGCGATCGCTTGTCGTAATCTATCTAAAGTTTTATTAACTGTAGCAGCATCACCAGCCCCAAACAACAGCAAATGTCCAGCTTTTGCACCTGTGCGGCGTAAAATTTCTTGTTTTTGTTCTTCGCTTAAGTTGTCTTTAATTGCCCCAATGGTGTCAATTTCGCCATCATCCCTGACGCGGATATAAGCTAAACCTTTAGCACCGGCTTCGCTGGCTTCTTTAAATAAATCGCCACCTGGTTTAATGCGGACATTAGAAATTACATCGTTACCGTTGGGAATGGGAAGAATTTTGACAATACCACCATTAGTAACAGTATCCCGAAAAACTTTGAAACCAGAGTCTTTCACGATATCTGAGACATCAACTAATTCCAAACCATAGCGTGTATCTGGTTTATCACTACCGTAGCGTTCCATCCCCTCAGCAAAAGTAAGACGGGGGAAAGGGCGCTGTAACTCAATGCCTTTAACTGTTTTGTAGATATGGCAAACTAAATTCTCATTTAGTTCGATAATTTCTTCTTGGGACATGAAGCTCATTTCCATGTCTAACTGCGTGAATTCTGGTTGTCTATCGGCGCGTAAGTCTTCGTCACGAAAGCAACGGGCAATCTGATAATATCTATCTAAGCCGGATACCATCAGCAATTGTTTAAATAGCTGGGGTGATTGCGGCAAAGCATACCACTCACCAGGGTTGACGCGACTGGGTAGAACATAATCCCGCGCTCCTTCTGGGGTAGAACGGGTAAGGATTGGGGTTTCGACTTCGATAAAACCTTCCAAATCTTCTAAATAACGACGCATGGCTTTGACAATTTGATGACGCAGTTGCAAATTTTGCGCCATACGTTCGCGTCGCAAATCCAAATAACGATATTTCAGCCGTAAATCTTCCCGCACTGTTTCGGTGTCAGCTACAGAAACTTGGAAAGGTAACTGTTTGCGAACAGCATTGAGTAGTTCAATTTTATCGGCGTAGATTTCTACCTCGCCTGTGGGGATGCGGGTATTCAACGATTCTTCGGGACGTTGTGTTACCCTACCTGTGATTTTGACAACATATTCATTTCGCAGGGCATTTGCATATTCGTAAGAATCTGGGGTGCGTTGCGGATCGCTGACGATTTGGACAGTTCCAGAGCGATCGCGTAAATCTAAAAATATCACACCACCATGATCGCGGCGACGGTCTACCCATCCGTAAAAGGTAACAGTTTCTCCAATATGTTCTTTTCGGAGTTCGCCGCAATAGTGAGTTCGCATAAGTCTTAGTTATTGTTTCCGGGCTAGATTGGCAAGAAAATGTCAAAGCCTTCCCATTATCTAGCATCAATAGTAATTGTAGTAGTTCTGGCGAAAGAAAAAATCAAATAATCTCACCCTATATATACAGCATCTTTCATGTATTTGAACCACACCCAATACTTGTCGGGTTTTGAGGAAAAGGGAAAAAGTTAAAGGGGAAAAAACCTTACCTGTCTAGGGGCGCAAGCAAGACCTTGCGCCCCTACGGCGTGGTCTATTTACTATTTTGGTTGATTAGGACGATTTTCTTGGGGAGAGGCTCCGCCATCGCCAGGAGGATGAGGTGGAACACCTAGTGCGTCGATCAACTGTTGTTCAGTGACACCCAGCTTTGCTGCTGCGGCTTTAAAATCAGGTCTGGGTGGACGCTGACTGCGATCGCTTGGATTTGGCGGATTGGCAGGGACTCCTAGCACCGCCTTTAACTGGGCTTCTGTAACTCCTAACTTTGTTGCTGCGGCTGCAAAATCAGGTCTGGGTGGGCGCTGACTGCGATCGCCTGGATTTGGCGGATTGGCAGGGACTCCTAGCACCGCCTTTAACTGTGCTTCTGTAACTCCTAACTTTGTTGCTGCGGCTGCAAAATCAGGTCTGGGTGGGCGCGGCCGTTCGTTTGATGATTGATTGGGCGGTTGTTGCGCCTGTGCAATTCGATCGAATTGATTAGCGGCATTTGCTTGATTGAGTGAAAGAAAACCAAATGTGCCAACCAGAACAGGAATCGCTGTTACTACTAGTACTCTATGAATATTCATCGTTAAATCTTCAAAGGTTTATATTTCTAATTAAGTCTTCTCAAAATAACAGTTTGCCCTGTTTCTAAATTACAGTTTTGTAATTTAGAAACAACAATACTCTGACGAGATTGCCGCTGAGGGCGAGGCGAAATGCAAGGGTGCATCAATTAACGGTTATTGCGTTCTACCCGGTTTTGAATTGCTTCTTGATTATGAGCCTGGGGACGTTGGGGAGTACGCTTTTTCTGATGAGGACGGGGTTTAGAATGTCTGATTTGTGGGTTTTCATCAGATATTTGCCGTTTGTTGGGCTGTTGTGAAATCTCTTCGTTCCGATGATATGGATTAGCGGCATTTGCCTGATGAGGTGCAACAAAACCGAATGTACCAATCAAAAAAGGAATCGCTGCTACGGTTAAAACTCGACGAATATTCCTAAAAATCAACCTTCAAAAGCTAGGGTGTTCATATTTCTAATTGAGCCACCTCAATTTGTCACAAAGCAGACATCAATAGCAGTCTGGCGGATTGGAGCAACTAAATTTCCCAATGCTCAGGTTGCTATTGCCGTTAGCTTGCAAGCCGTAGATCAAGAAATGGCCACCATTCGCAATATCTTCCTGGTTTCAATACCGGGAGCGTTGCTGTTGGTTGCGGTGGGGGCATGGTTGGTTTCTGGTGGTGCTTTGCGTCCCATTCGTCAATTAACGGGCGTAATTCAACAGGTAACTGTCAAAGGGCTAGATCAACGAATTCCTATTGGGACAACTGATGTTGAATTTCTCGAACTGATTCAGGTGTTTAACCTAATGTTGTCACGCTTGGAACGTAGTTTTACCCAAGCTTCCCGCTTTAGTGGTGACGCGGCTCATGAACTAAAAACCCCACTAACTATTTTGCAAGGCGAACTAGAACGAACACTCCAACAGGTCGATCCCGGTAGTGAAGTACAACAGCGCTTAAGCAATTTGTTAGATGAGGTACGCCGCCTGAGTGGAATTATGCGAAAACTCTTGTTGCTATCTCTGGCAGATGCCGGAAAAATGAGCTTGTATCTAGTTGAAGTGGATATGTCTGAGTTGCTGATGGAGATGCTAGAAGATGTGGAAATGCTAGCTCCCCAGTTGACTGTACAAACTGACTTTACTGATGGGTTGCGGGTAAAAGGCGATCGCGATCTTTTAATTCAAATTTTGCAAAACCTATTTAGTAATGCGATCAAATACAATCTCGCCAATGGCTGGATAAAAATTCGTACTCATCAAACTCCGACAACTCTTCACGTTACTATTGTCAATGCATCAGAAGATATTCCACTAAGCGATCGCGATGTCTACGACGGGCTTCGCCTACGCATTTTTGACCGATTTTATCGCGGCGATCCCTCACGTAACCGCAAGGTAGAAGGAATCGGACTAGGACTGAGCCTAGCACGAGAAATTGCCAGGGCACATCAGGGCGACCTTACCCTTGATTTAACACCTTCTGGTCAAACAGCGTTCACCCTCACTTTACCGATGAAGTAATCCGTCTTTTATTACTACAGTAAGCCGGAAAAAGTAATACCAATTTGAAAAAAGAATGCGACAAATAGACCATTTGTAGAGACGCGATGAATCGCGTCTTTACCCAAGGATGTGTTGCAATCATTAATTGAATTGGTATAATTACTACACAAACCCTCTTGAAAAGTTTTTCAAGAGGGTTTTTTGATTTATTTAGAGCGATCGCGCAAGCTCATTGCATTGATTAATTCAAAGCATCAGCGATCTTAATACCAAGGTGCTGCAATGCTTTTTCTTTAACAAATTCAGCTGCACTACGAGCCGATTCCGCCAAAATAGTATCAGTGTTTGGAGTCAGCTTCAGCGCTCCTCCCAGATATCCCAAAGCTTTGCAATAATCATCAGTCAAGTTGGTAGATGCCAGTCTCTTTACAGTTTGATAATCGCCACTTTGAAAAGCTGTTAACGCTTTGTGGTGTAAATCATTTTCTGGCTTTCCTAGTACTTCAAGAATTGCATTTACAGCTTTATCGACTTTTTCTTGTGTTAGTTCTGTAGATACTGTTGCTTGCATATTTATCTATCTCCTTTTGTTCATGAATTTGCAAGTTGTCGATAGCGTTCTTGAACTTCCTGAATCGAAAACAAAGTTTCAAACTTCAACCCCGCTGACTGGTACAACTCACCTCCCCCTTGTTGTCTATCTATCAGTGAAATTACTTGATTTACGGTATAACCTGCATCTTTAAGACGCTCAACCGCTTTTAGAGCAGATTGCCCAGTTGTTACTACATCTTCCAAAACTACTACTTTTGCGCCCTCTGGTAAACTGGGGCCTTCTATATAAGCTCTTGTCCCATAACCCTTGGCTTCCTTGCGAATAATCAGCGCTGGTATTGGGCGGTTTTCATAAACAGAAACTATACTCACTGCTGTCACAATTGGATCGGCTCCCATTGTTAAACCACCTACAGCCTGTGTATCTACAGGTAATAAAGGAAATAGTAACCGTCCGACTGCCAAAGCGCCTTGAGGATGGAGCGTTACCTGTGTCTTATTGACGTAATAAGAACTACGCAGCCCAGAAGATAGGAGAAAATCACCCTCTTGATAAGCAAGTTGGCAAAATAAATCTAGTAGCTTGTGGCGTAAAGTGGTCAAATCAGAAGTGGTTGCCCAAATATCTGAGTGGGTAAGAGTTTCAGTAGGATACGTCATTACAAAACATTAAAAGTTGTGCTACACCAAAGATTGAACTCATAAGAGTTCTGAACTTCAGCATAAATTAAGATTCGCCCAAAGCAAAAGTTGAGGAGTCAAAAACGTGCGTATAAAATTTAAAACCTTTAGTGGTTTATTGGTACTGCTTGCTGCTGGTATTGCTTTTTCCTCTATTGCATCTGCCCAAACGGCAACACCCAATTCTGAAACTATGAATGATGTATTTGAACGAGCTTATTTTCGTCACGATCGCAATTTCTACGAAAATAGCAGCAGCCTTAAGCGTCAACTAGACGTATTTCTCGGATCTGGTATCGGTTTCGGTGGTTCCTTCCCAGAAAATGAAATTGCCCGCGACGCTAATTTGATTAATACTTTATATCATGATGCCCTGACTCAGCAAGTTGGCAACGACCCTTATATTCGTACTCCTGATTTACCAAATCCTTATGACACATCGTTGCTCGTGTCTCCTCGCTATAGCAATAAACTCAAAGTAGGAACAGAATTCAGGTTTGAAACATTACCATCTCGGTAAGATTGGGGAGTGGGGAGTGGGAAAATGCAGGGACAAGGAGAATAAACCATGCCCAATGCCCCATGCCCCATGCCCATTTTTGATGATTCAGTGCGCCCTGCTGGAATCGAACCAGCCTGAAGACGAATTATGAGTTCGTTGCCTCCCCAATCGGCCAAAGGCGCTTGTTTTTTGGGTTGTGGTTGCTACGAGAAAATTACTTCAACTCTTAGGTCAACCTCATTTGCTAATTTTAGAGTGAGAAAAATACCTCACGCACTGACTTTAGCCAATCCCATGAATATAGCACAAATTTACCACGTGTGAATACTGGACAATAGTTTATTAGATTTTTATACTACATAATTTGATCATAGATATAGTGCAAACTAATATTGATTAAGTTCCTTTAAGGATTGAGGTCAAAAGCTTCACTATTCTTAAATAGACCAGCATTCTATTGTGATAGCTTGTCAGCGATGAAAATAAATTCTACTGTACTTCTTACTTTGATTTTGTTAATTCTGATGATGGGAGCAGGTTCTGTGAGCGCGTTTTTGGGCTTTGACCTGGGGAGTTCAGCACTTAAAGGCGTGACTACACCAGATGGGCGTCCCACAACCAAATTTGCCAGCAATAAGGCAAATAACTCTCAACAGGGAGGGCTAGTGCTATTAAAAGAGGAAGAAATTCTGAAAATAGTCAAGGCGCGAATTGAGGGTAAGACCAAAGCCGCTAAATCGGAAAAGCCCGAAGAAGATGATGAAGAAACCAATAGCAGCAAGCAGAAGCCAGAGGAAAAACCCCCAGAAGTAGTTGAAGAAAAGCCGCTACCAGGCTTTCCGGTTACTGCCCAAAGTCAGGGTGTAACAATGACTGTACAATCTGCTCGCTACTCTGGTGGTGATTTACTACTGAAAGTGAAAATGCAGAACAAAGGTAAGGATTCTGTGCGTTTTTTGTATAGTTTTTTAGATGTTACCGATGACAAAGGACGAACCCTGAGTGCAAGTACAGAGGGTTTACCAACAGAATTGCCTGTAAATGGGCCAGCATTTTCAGGTACAGTGAGCATTCCTACAGCTTTACTTGATGATGTCAAGAAAATCTCACTTGCTCTCACTGATTATCCCGCTCAACAATTGAAGCTAGAGGCATCGAATATTCCTGTAGAAAGGTAGAAAGGGCATTGGGTATTGGGCATTGGGCGAAACAGTTCCGTTAGCGGAAGCGGGGCGTTTAGCCTTGGGTATTGGGCATTGGGCGAAACAGTTCCGTTAGCGGAAGCGGGGCGTTTAGCCCGTTCTGAGTTCTGAGTTTCGAGTAAATAAGTGAGATTCACAACTCAGCACTCAGCACTCAGCACTCAGTACTCCCTATTCCCTATTCCCCCTAAATGGAGGGCGTGAGTTTTACACGAGCTTTGGCGGTGAGTGGTTTTCCTAATTTAAGTTTGATAGAAGTGGCGCTGCGGTTGTTATCAGTGCTACTACTGATTGCCATAAATGCCTTTTTTGTGACGGCGGAATTTTCGATGGTGAGCGTGCGGCGATCGCGTATTCACCAGCTAGTTAAGGCTGGGGATATTCCAGCGATCGCTGTAGAAATGTTACAACGCAGTATTGACCGACTGCTATCTACCACCCAGTTAGGCATTACCCTCTCTAGTTTGGCACTGGGATGGATTGGCGAAAGTACGATTGTTGTACTGGTGAATGCCTGGTTAAGATCCTGGCCTTTACCCAGTGGGATGACTACCTTCCTCGCCCATTCCCTATCAATTCCTATCGCCTTTTTCTTAATTGCCTATTTGCAGATTGTGATCGGAGAATTATGTCCCAAATCCTTAGCCATGCTGTACTCAGAACAGCTAGCGAGGTTTTTGGGGCCTCCGGTAAAAGCAATCGTGCGTTTTTTTGGCCCCTTCATCTGGATTCTTAACCAATCAACTCGTTTTTTATTACGAATTTTTGGCATCCAATACACAGGTCAAGGCTGGCGACCACCTGTAACTCCCGAAGAATTGCAACTGATCATCTCTACAGAATGGGGGTCTACAGGGTTACAGCGTGCAGAGCGAGAATTGCTCAATAATGTCTTCGAGTTTGGGGATGTCATGGCGCAAGATGTGATGATCCCGCGCACCAGTATTATTACACTGCCAAAAGATGCTACCTTCCAGACATTACTCAAGGAAATGGCTTCTACTGGTTACTCTCGCTACCCTGTGATTGGTGAATCTTTAGACGATGTTCGCGGTATTGTTTATTTTAAAGATTTGGCACAACCTTTGGCAGTGGGAAACCTGAGTTTAGACACACAGATCCAACCTTGGATGCGTCCCGCTCGGTTTGTTCCAGAACACACGCCCTTGAGTGAACTTTTGCCCATGATGCAGCAAGAGAAACCTGCTATGGTCATGGTAGTGAATGAATTTGGCGGTACTGTGGGACTAGTGACAATCAAAGATGTCATTGCCGAAATTATTGGCGACCCCAGCGACCTTGAAAGCAGTGAAGACTTACTGATTCAGATGTTAGGTGAGCAAAAATTTTTGGTGCAAGCACAAATCAACCTTGAAGACCTCAACGAAGTTTTGCATCTCAATTTGCCCCTGACCAGAGAATACCAAACACTAGGGGGCTTTTTGCTGTATGAGTTACAGAAAATTCCTGCCAAAGGCGAAATATTTTGTTATCAAAATCTCGAATTCACCGTAGTATCGATTGTTGGCCCACGCCTGCATCAAATTCAACTGCGACGGTTAGAGGAAGAGGGGAGAGCAGAGGAGCAGAGGAGCAGGGGAGCAGGGGAGTAAGAATTTTAGATTTTGGAATTTGGATTTTAGATTGAAATTTAATCCAAAATTGTCAATCCAAAATCTAAAATTGAATTGTCCAATGCCTCTACTGTGCATACGCCACAGGATCGACAAGTCCCAATTCGGCAAAAGCTGCTAACCGCAAGCGACAAGAATCACAGATACCACAGGCGACATCTCCACCTGCATAGCAAGACCAAGTTAGTTCCCAAGGAACTCCCAATTGATTCCCCAGTTGGATGATTTCGGTTTTTTTCAAGTTGATTAAGGGTGCAACAATCTTAATTGGTTGTCCCTCACGCCCTTGTTTGGTTCCCAAGCGAAAAACTTCCTGCATTGCTTGGATATAGTCGGGGCGACAATCAGGATATCCTGAGTAATCTAGGGCATTAACGCCGATATAGACACGCTCTGCTGCGATCGCTTCGGCGTAACTAAGAGCAAAGCTTAAAAAGATCGTATTACGAGCCGGAACGTATGTGACAGGAATATTTTGAGACATTTCATCCAGCGATCGCTCCTGGGGTAAATCAATGGCATTATCGGTAAGGGCCGAACCGCCCCATTGTCGTAAATCAAAGTTAACTACCTGATGTTTTGCGATCGCAGCTTTTTGAGCGACACTGAGTGCTGACTGTAACTCTCGTCGATGTCGCTGCTGGTAATCAAAGGAAATAGCATGACATTTACAGCCATCAGCCTGAGCTTTGTACAGAATTGTGGAAGAGTCCAATCCTCCAGATAACAGAATTACAGCTTTCATCTCGGTTGCAAATTTTGGATTTCAAATTACTGCATCAAACCTTAACAAGATGCCAGAAAGCAATGCCAAAGAGAATTTATACTTAGCTATTACCGAAAGTTTTCAAGTTAATAAAAATACATATATTTTTGTAGAAAGTGTAAAATCCAAAGCAAACTCGAAATATCTATACAAAAGATATTTGGATTACGGGAACCGATCACAAACTTTGAAATTCTTCATAAACATAGGCTCTATGTTACCATCTGGATGGTTTTAGACGGATCGTAACCGGCTTTCGAGTATAAACGCCAACGGCCGTAGCGTCTCTAAATTTGGTGGTTGAGGAGAGAATAATAGTGCAAAATAGCATGTCAGTGGCAGAACCGAATCCATATACACAGCGCAACCAGCCACGACCAATCCGCATAGGCGTGATTGGAGTGGGTAACATGGGACAACACCACGCTCGCGTGCTGAGTTCAATGAAAGATGTTGAACTAGTCGGAGTGGCAGATATTAACGTCGAGCGGGGGTTAGAAACTGCCAGCAACTACAAGGTGCGTTTTTTTGAAGATTATTGCGATCTGCTACCCCTTGTGGAAGCAGTTTGTGTAGCTGTTCCCACCCGTCTGCACTATGCCGTGGGCATCAACTGTCTGTTAGCGGGAATTCATGTTTTAATTGAAAAACCGATCGCAGCCAGTATTTCTGAGGCAGAGTCTTTAGTAAATGCCGCAGCTGAGTCTGGGTGTATCCTGCAAGTAGGTCATATTGAGCGTTTTAACCCAGCTTTTAAAGAACTGAGCCAAGTTCTAAAAACAGAGGAATTACTGGCGCTAGAAGCCCACAGAATGAGTCCTTACTCAGATCGAGCAAACGATGTTTCAGTTGTGCTGGATTTAATGATCCATGACATCGACCTCCTTCTGGAATTAGCTGCTTCCCCAGTCACAAAATTAACTGCTAGCGGTACTCGCTCCCTAGACTCTGGTTATTTAGACTACGTAACCGCCACCTTGGGGTTTGCCAATGGTATTGTTGCTACTCTGACTGCTAGTAAAGTCACTCACCGCAAAATTCGCCGGATTGTCGCCCATTGCAAAAATTCATTTACTGAGGCAGATTTTCTCAAGAATGAAATTTTGATTCACCGACAAACGGCTGCCAATTCCCTCACCGACCACCGACAAGTACTTTACAGACAAGATGGTGTAATTGAAAAAGTCTATACCAGCAATATTCAACCACTGAGTGCAGAATTAGAACATTTTGTCAACTGTGTACACGGTGGCAATCAACCCTCAGTAGGTGGTGAACAAGCTCTCAAAGCCCTAAGACTCGCAAGTTTAATTGAGCAGATGGCGCTGGAAGATCGAGTTTGGAATCCCTTAGACTGGCAATCAGAACCAAGGGTACAATCTTTGACCCCCACAGTCTAGAAGAAGAGGGGATGAAGGGGATGAGAGGGACAAGGTGAAATTTTCTCCCTTCTCTCCCGGTGCTGCCCCACAGCCCCAACTTCAGCAGAAAACCACAGAGTATGTTTTTGAATTTGCTATCAAGCCTTTAGATCCTTCCTAGCCCCTTTAAAAAGCAGGCTAAGGGGGATCTAAAAAATTAGAAAACAAAACCTAGTGGTTCGTTTGATTAATTTTGTGAGGTTTGTAGTGAGCAATAAATCCTTCAATTTCAAGGGCTAGAGGTACTTACGAACTTTTATAACTCTCAACATTAATGAAACAGACCCCTAGCTTCCACTTGTCTTAACTCTGTTTTTCAGTTGTGCTGCTAATTTTTAGTGTAGTCATATTACTTGACTCTAGCAAGCGGGGATAATTACCCTTTAAAAAAGCTAAAGCTGAATTTAGCAACAAGACTAGTCCAGCAATTTCAGGAATTGACTCAATGCTTGAATGGATAACTAATACTATCAACTATTTTGGCTATTGGGGAATCGCCCTACTAATGTTTTTAGAGAACCTTTTTCCCCCCATTCCTTCAGAATTGATTATGCCACTGGCTGGATTTACAGCAAGTCCATATCAACCAGGAGGGGCAAAGCTGAATATTATTGGTGTATTTTTTGCAGGGCTTTTGGGTTCTGTATTGGGCGCACTTATTTGGTACTATCCAGGTAAATTTTTGGGCGAAACCCGTTTGAAAGCTTGGGCTGACAAGTATGGCAAATGGCTGGCTATATCCAGTAAAGATATCACCAAGGCCAAAAAGTGGTTTGACCGACAAGGTAGAACAGCAGTATTAATTGGTCGTCTTGTGCCAGGAATCCGCACCTTGATTTCTGTTCCCGCAGGTATTACCAATATGCCTTTGCTACCATTTTTGGTTTACACAACATTAGGTAGCGCTGCTTGGGTGGGTTTGCTAACATACTCAGGATACGCATTGGGTAGTCAGTATGAACTTGTGGACAAGTACCTTGCTCCTGTATCTAAAATCGTACTTGGCGGTTTGGTTCTAGCATTTGTTTTCTGGATATTCAAGCGCCAGTTAAGACGCACTAGAAAATGAAACACGGACGCTTTTGGTTTGAAAGCAGTGAAAGCAGGGGTTACATCTGGCCAAAATTCGCCTACACTATGCCAAATAATACTAGATGTGCGTTGGCAGAGCTTACCAGAGGTATCGCCGGAATTAATTTTTGGCGTATTTCTAGCTACACTTGACGCAACCTAGAATTTCTGGTTGCTCGCATTTTTGTAAGATGAGCATGACAACTTTTTACAGTTAAGTTTGAACTAGGAGCTTTCATGACAGACCAACCTTCCGCCGCTACCCCAATCAATGCTGCTGCTATACCCATGAATAGGGTGTCGGCATCGACTCCCATCAATGCTGTTAATAATACTCCCAAGCCAACTGGTGTTCCAGGGAAAACTATTCTCAGTGTTGACTTAGGCAGAACTTCCACAAAAACTTGTGTGAGTCGTGAACCCGGCAGTGTGGTGTTCGTACCTGCCAACGTCAAGCAGATGTCAATAGAACAAGTACGCGGTGGTGTTTTTGAAGCCAGAGCTACTGACCCCTTAATGGATTTGTGGCTGGAGTATCAAGGAAATGGATATGCTGTTGGTCAACTGGCAGCCGATTTTGGGGCGAATTTAGGAGTCGGACAATCTAAGGTAGAAGCTGCACTGGTAAAAGTGTTAGCAAGTGCTGGCTACTTCAAACTCAGAGACGATATCTCAGTTGTACTAGGCCTGCCTTTTCTTTCCTTAGAGCAATTTGAAAAAGAAAAAGCACAGTTGATTAGCCAAGTTGGTGGCCCTCATGTGTTGAACTTTCGAGGCGAATCTGTGTCGCTGAACGTCAGTAAGGTATGGGTCATGCCAGAAGGTTACGGCAGCCTGTTATGGTCTGAAGCTCAACCCAAGAAAAACCCTGGTAGTCCCGATTTTACAAAAATATCGGTGGCGATCGTCGATATTGGTCATCAAACCGTCGATCTTTTGATGGTAGATAACTTCCGTTTTGCCAGAGGTGCTTCTAAGAGCGAAGACTTCGGGATGAATAAGTTTTATGAATTAGTGTCTGCCGAAATTGAGGGAGCAGATAGTCAATCTCTAGCACTGATTTCCGCTGTCAACAAACCCAGAGGTGAACGCTTTTACCGTCCTAAAGGCGCTAGCAAGCCCACCAACCTAGATGATTTTCTTCCCAACCTCACAGAGATGTTTTCGCGCGAAATCTGTAGCCGTGTGCTAGCCTGGTTGCCAGAACGCGTCACCGATGTGATTCTTACTGGCGGCGGTGGCGAGTTCTTCTGGGACGACGTTCAACGTCTGCTCAAAGAAGCAAAGATTAATGCTCATTTAGCAGCACCTTCCCGTCAGGCGAATGCTTTGGGGCAGTATATTTATGGAGAGGCACAATTATCCTCCAATCGCGCTGCTAGGGCATAAAGCTGATGTTCCAATGGTCAAAAAAGGTAGTTAAATCCGTCACGTTCAACCCAGAGCTTGCTGATGAAAGCTTGTTAGCGCAAGTAGAAAGTTATTTGGAAAAACAACCAGACAAGACTTTCAGCGACCTCTGTAAAGAAGCCTTGTGGCAATCTTTATGTGTACCGGAATCTGTACAACCTGCTCCACAAACAGCAGTAAACACACCGATAGATCAACAAATCGGTGAACTGCAACGTCAAGTGGCTGGACTTGAGGAACGTTTTTTTGCCAAGGGATCTAATCGTTTGGAGGCGATGGAACATCATCTACTGCAACTTTCTCAACAAGTTGCACAACTGGCGCTCATAGTCAATGATCGATCGTTCATTCCGTCTCCAAGTCAATTAGAAGTAGTAAATAATACTTCTTATACTGTTGCTACCCCTCCTCAAGAGGTTGACCCCGTAATCAGTCGCCTTAGTCAGTTTCTCGATGATTTTTAAGGAAAAATCAGGTTTGTGAGCAGTTTTTGCTCATATTAACAATCCTTAATAGTGAATACTATTAAGGATTATTAATGTTTATATATATTTTATACACATACAATATTTGGATTGAGCAACGAGCTGCTACTCTTTTTCTTTGGAGACGCTACGCTAACAGGAAGCAGCTTTGTGCCAATGTATCTACGCGGCTAATCAAGTTATTTTAAAACAAGCGATCGCACATCAATTTTCAGTATGCAATCAAAGTAGAATCAAGTATTATTTAAGACTATATTATAAAGTTTTTCACTTCTAGCAATCTACAGCAGGAAATTACCCAGTTATACTGAGCTACACGAGTGTAAGTCAAAACAGCATTTGATATCAGTTGAGATTTGTCACCATGAGTAACACCAGTTTTTGGAAGCCTGCTTATCAGCTTTTTAAGCCAGAGGAACCGCTTACCACACCTGAAGAACTGAAAAATTTTTATGTACAGCGAGATAACAGTCCTGTAGAGAATTTAATCACTTTCTTAGATATGGAAGACGACCCAGCTAAATTTTTATTAGCAGGTCATAGGGGTGGTGGCAAAACTACAGAATTGCGGCGATTAGAACAACATTTGAACAGCAAATATACAGTAATTTGGATTGATACTGTAACTGCTCTCGACCAATACAACATTGGCTATGCTGAGGTTGTAGTCCTAATTGGAATCAAAATTTTTGAAAAAGTTATTCAACGAAACTGGGGTTTAAAAGACGATTTATTAAATGATTTACTCGAAAGTCTCAAAACTGTAGTTTATCAAGATGAAGAGGCTGAAAATGCTGGTCTTGAACTTCCAGAAATTATCAAGAAACTAGGTCTAATTCTTAAACAAGGACTAACTCGGAAAGTTACTACAACTCTCAATATTCGTCCGCAGCTTAGTAAAATTATTGAGCGAGTTAACGCCATTATAGAAGCTGCCGAAACAAGAAATAACCAGAAATTACTGGTGATTGTAGATGGTCTTGACCGACACGATCAAGTTACAGCCTTGGAAATGTTCGCTAGTCCACTGCTGACTCAGCTAAGTTGCCATATTATATATGCGATTCCGATTTCACTCAGGTATTCTCCAAGCTTTCGTCAACCAATGGAAAGCTTTCAAAAATGCTTAGATTTAACTAATCCACCAGTATTTGAGTGCGATGAAAATTTATGTCCTACCACAATTCCTAATCAACTTGGTAGAGATATTCTTAATAGTGTAATTTATAAGCGTTTAGCAAGTTTGGGTGATGCTTATAAAGGTTTATTTAATCCAGATGCGCTAGAACTAATTTCGGAAAAGAGTGGCGGTGTTATGCGTGAATTGGTGCGACTAGCTCGTACAGCTTGTGAAGTTTCTTTAAGGCTAGATTTAATATATGTAGACTTAGATGTTGCTAAAGAGGCTGTGCAAGAAGTTCGCAGAGAATATAATTTGAGTGATTACCATTTCCCTGAACTAGATAAAGTTCACCGTACAGGTTGCTTAACTACTAACACCCATAGTTTGCCTAACAAAGGTCAGTTTGTGATTTGTGATGAGCTTTTGCAAAACAAATTCGTATTAGGTTATTACAATCGCAGTAAAAAATCCTGGTTTGATGTGAACCCTATTCTATTGGAGGATTCACAACGTTGGCAAGCTGCTAACGCTCCAAAACTTTAATAGTTGTTTTCTCTCCCAATCAGCAATTATTCATCAAAAAAATGCCTTCTAACGAAGATAACACTTATTCTCTAAGTGCAAATGACGCAACAGAGCTAAATAAATTAGTTAGTTTCTTAGAATTATCTAGTGGAACAACGACAATTTTTGCTATTGCACCGGAGAGTGGGCCACAACATCCGGTAGTTGAAGAAATAAAGTTACTTTTATCAGATAACGATCGTACTTTTAATAAACCTCAAAACTTCTTTTACAGTGATAACTCACTTTATAACTTTCTGTACAGTTTAGATGAAACTGGGCTACATAATTCTCAAACTAAACGCAAATTAATAATGGCGTTTGGAATTGACCAACTGCCGAAATCCCGCCTGAAGCAGGAGATGAAGCAGTTGAATTTAGGGAGAGATTCGCTATTTGGTCGGGAATTAGTTATAATTTTTTGGTTAAATAAAGAGGAATTTTTAGAAGAGTTTCGTAACCGTGCACCTGATTTCTGGGATTGGCGGGGTAAGTTAGTGAAATTCGAGGCACGTCCACCCGTAAATCCCCTGTTTTATCCTTATCTGGAGTGGTTGATAGCTGAGAATTCCTATCTCAAAATCAGTGGCGTGATGCAAGTCCAGCGCCAAGTAGATATTTTTCTGGATCAAATTTATGTGTCACTGCAAGCAGTAAGGCGACAGCAGGTTACAGAAACCTCGAAACTAGACCAAGAGATGACTACATTTCGCCAAGCTGAACATAGGTTGAGCATGAGCATCTCTAGTCCCTACGATTTAGACGAACCTTCCTATTACGAACCAGTTTTAATAAGTTCAATATCCGCTACTAGCACCAAAACAGTAACACAAAGAATTGATTTATCCCATGCAGTGCGGGAGAATCAATACTGTGTGATTCTCGGCGCTCCAGGTGCGGGAAAGACAACGCTACTGCGTTATCTAGCGCTACATTTTGCCACAGCCAAACGTGATGGTAATGAAACAGTAATAGGTGGCGAACCCCAAGAAGAAGTGGGTAAACCTTTGTTACCAATTTTCTTTCGCATTGCCGACTATGCAGAACGACTACAACAAGAACCTGAGTTAAGTCTGTTGGATTATCTGCACCAATTTTACCGCCAGTGGGAAGCTTACTTTCAAGATGAAGTGGAAGCGGGAACAGAGATGGCGGCGTTACTATTAGAAAAAATGCGCCAAGGGCAGTGCTTAATGCTGCTGGATGGGCTAGATGAGGTATTTGAACAAGAAAGCCGCAAGCTGATTGTAGAAAGAATCGATCAGTTTGTAAATGCTTTTTCTACTAATAAGTTTGTCATTACCAGCCGCATAGCTGGCTACCGCGATGTGAAACTGAGCAGCCGTTTTGCTGAGTTCACTATCGAAGATATGGGTGGCGAACAGGTAGAAAAATTCCTGGAACGCTGGTGTTTGGCGATAGAACGAGCGCAGCAGCCAGAAGCTAGTGAGGCGCAATGGCAAAGAGCAGGAGATGACCAAGCAAGGAAGATTTTAGAGGCAATTAAAGACAATGAGGGTGTAAAGCGCTTGACGGCGAACCCTTTACTGTTGACAATTTTGGCACTGATTCACCGCAATGGCGAGCGCCTACCTAACCGTCGGGTGAAACTTTATGAATTGGCAGTGCAAACCTTGACGGAAGATTGGCAGCTAGGTAAGAAATTGCCAGATGCTCCAAAAGTGCTGCTGAACCAAAATGAAGTAGTGGCATTTTTAGCACCGCTAGCTTACTGGATGCATGAGGAGAAGCCCTCTGGTTTAGTCACTGAGGCAGAAGTTGAACAACAGTTAGCAGCAAAGCTAGCAGAACTAAATGATAGTGACTTAGAATCAGACTCAGTGCGGCAAGCCGTGCAGGAGTTTTTACGAAAAGTGCGGGAAACCACAGGTCTTTTTGTGGAACGTGCGCCAGGAGTCTACGGCTTTATGCACCTGACGTTTGAGGAGTATTTTGCTGCACGTTATATTGCTGACAATGAAGTAATCGATATTTTAGCAATTATCCGTAAACATTTGCATGAGCCGCGTTGGAATGAGCCGATTCTACTGGCTTTAGGCTATTACGGAATTTATTCTCCTAAACAGGTTAATAAGCTAGTTGAGCAGCTTTTCAGTAATCTTGAGGCTTATGAACCTGTAATTCAAGGTGGTAAGTTAAAAATAAAAAATGCATCTTCGCAGGATGCGATTATCATCTGGTCAGATTTGCAAGAGGAATCAACTACTAACTGTAACCAGTCGGAATTACGGTTGAAAGATTTATTATTTGCTGGTGAGGTTTTAACTCAAGTTGAGGTAAATAGCAGTCGTCGTAAAAAGCTAATTCAAAAATTAGTTATTACCTATCTTGGTTTGGATACAGACTTTGACGATGAGACAACTAAAAAACTGTTAAGACTGCTGCGCCAAATTGAACTGTTTAACCAGAAAGGTGAAGTTCTGGCACGACTGAAAGAATTTGTTAATGACTCAATACTTACTGAAGAGATACGGGTAAAAGCACAGACAGCTATCCTTTATGTTGCTTGTGGTGAATCAGGAGCAGGATTAGTTAGTTGTGCTATTAATATTGTTAATCAGCTAGAGCCTACTATATTTTGTAGTCTTAGAAAATTGGTTAAAGAACTAGGTGAAGAAATGACACCTGCTTTAGAAAACAGTCTGGAAAATTATGGTGGCGATCAAGACTCTCAAAGGGCATTAAACTTACTCACTGCAATATCTTATATTCGTACAGATAAATATACGAAAGCTGTTGAGCTTTTAGAAGAAATTAATGTTCGGCAAAATGTCAGTCACAGTGCCTATATAGCTTGGTCAATTGCAACTTGTTATCAGGAACAAGAGAAATTTGATAAAGCAATTGACTACTATCAAGAATGCTTTGAGAAACTGGTTCTATATATTCATCCATCAGCTTTTCTACTGTTTTGGAGAAATAGGGGTATTTGTAATCGCTTACACACCAAATACAAGCAGTCATTAGAATGCTTCCAGCAGGCGTTAACTATAGACAGAGAGTTTCGCAAGTCTGAAGATGAAGCAAGTGATTTGTGGAATATAGGTAGAACTTATCAAGACTGGGGTAAATACGAAGAAGCGCTCGCCCACCACCAACAAAGTCTTGAACTCTATGAGCAATTAGGTTTAGAGAAGAATGTAGCTAGTCAGTGGTACAACTTAGCTGGATGCTACCGAGAATGGGGTAAATATGAACAAGCAGTTGAGTGTCAGCAAAAGTGCTTGGAACAACGTCAACACTTAGAAGACGAACCAGGTGTAGCTAGTGCTCACTTTCAACTAGGCTGGATTCATCAAAGTTGGGGCAAATATGAACAAGCGATCGCCTACCACCAACAAAGCTATGCTCTCTATGAGCAATTGGGTTTAGAGGAGGTTCTGCCTAATTTGTGGATCTTGTTAGCTTATTACTATCGGCAATGGGGTAAATATGAGCAAGCCGTAGAGTGTGGGCAAAGATGCTTAGCACAACGTCAAAAACTAGAAGAACAAGCAGATATAGCTAGTGCCTACTCTCAACTAGCTCGAATCTATCAAGCATGGGGCAAATATGAACAAGCGATCGCCTACTTCCAACAAAGCCATGACCTCTATGAGCAATTGGGTCAAGATAAGAATGTAGCTAATCAGTGGTACAACTTAGCTGGGTGCTATCGGGAATGGGGTAAATATCAACAAGCTGTTGAGTGTCAGCAAAAGTGCTTGGCACAACGTCACAAATTAGAAGATAAACCAGGTACAGCTAGTGCCTTCTTTCAACTAGGTAGAATTTATCAAGCTTGGGGTAAATATGAACACGCGATCGCCTACCACCAACAAAGCCTTGATCTGTATGAGCAATTGAGTAAAGAGAAGGATGTAGCTGACCTGTGGTATCGGCTAGCTGATTGCTATCGTGATTGGGGTAAATATCAGGAAGCCGTAGAGTGTGAGCAAAAAGATTTGGCAATTCGCCAGCAGTTAGATGATCAAACCAGAATAGCTCTTGCTCATTATCAGCTAGGACGTATATATCAAAGTTGGGACAAATATGAACAAGCGATCGCCCACTACCAACAAAGTCGTGACCTCTATGAGCAATTAGGTAAAGAGAAAGATATAGCTAACCAATGGCATCGGCTAGCTGATTGCTATCGTGATTGGGGTAAATATCAGGAAGCCGTAGAGTGCGAACAAAAAGATTTGGCAATTTGCCAGCAGTTAGATGACCAAACCGGAATAGCTCTTGCTCATTATCAGCTAGGACGTATATATCAAGCATGGAGCAAATATGAAGAAGCGATCGCCAACTACCAACAAAGCCGTGACCTCTATGAGCAATTAGGCAAAGAGAAAGATATAGCTAACCAGTGGTATCGGCTAGCTGATTGCTATCGTGATTGGGGTAAATATCAGCAGGCTCTAGAGTGTGAGCAAAAGGATTTGGCAATTTGCCAGCAGGTAGATGACCAAACCAGAATAGCTCTTGCTCATTATCAGCTAGGACGCATCTATCAAGCATGGGGTAAATATGAACAAGCACTTAAGTGTCAGCAAAAGTGCTTGGAACAACGTCAACACTTAGAAGACGAACCAGGTATAGCTAGTGCTTACTTTCAACTAGGCTGGATTCATCAAAGTTGGGGCAAATATGAACAAGCGATCGCCTATCACCAACAAAGCCGTGATCTCTATGAGCAATTGGGTATAGAGAATAATGTAGCTAATCAGTGGTACAACTTAGCTGGGTGCTATGGGGAATGGGGAAAATATGAACAAGCACTTGAGTGTCAGCAAAAATGCTTGGCAAAACGTCAACGCTTAGAAGACCAACCAGGTATAGCTAGTGCCTACTTTCAACTAGGGCAAATTTATCAAGCATGGGGTAAATACGAACAAGTGATCGCCCATTATCAACAAAGCCATGAACTCTATGAGCAATTGGGTAAAGAAAAGGATGTGGCTAACTTGTGGAGCTTGCTAGCTGCTTGTAATGGTAATTGGGGCAAATATAAACAAGCATTAGAGTGTCAGCAGCATTGTTTGACAATACGCCAGTCATTAAATGACACATCATTGATAGCTGTAACTTACCGTCAATTAGGTCAAATCTATCAAGCTTGGGGTAAATATGAACAAGCGATCGCCTACTTCCAACAAAGCCGTGATCTCTATGAGGAATTGGCTTTAGAGAAGAATGTAGCTAATCAACTATCTGCGATCGCTAGTTGCTACCGCAATTTAAAGGATTACACGAAGGCGATTGAATATTACCAGCAAAGTCGAAATCTTCATCAGCACTTAAGCCATGATGAGAGTGAAGCTAGACGTTATATGCAACTTGGTAACAGTCAACGCTTGTTAGCAAAAAATACCTCAGATCGAGCAGTAGCTTTTGAGTTCTTGGCGCAAGCTGAACAAAATATCCGTCAAGCTATCCAAATAAATACCACAGGAGATTATAAAAAAAATCTTGCTTACGACTACATTATCTTTAGCTTAATCTGGTCGGAACGCCTACGCCTATCATCTATTGACGACTCGTTACCGCAAGAACAAATTGCCCAATTTGAAGAATATTATAATACTGGCTTGACATATCTTGCCGAACTGGGACAGACAGTAAATCGAGCAGAACAAGCTCTTGATATTGCCCGTGCTTATCTGGAAGTCAACGTCTTAAAAAATCTTGCTCGATCAGAAGAATTAGCCCAAGAATCCCTCCAAGTTTTCCAAGAGTACAATCGCCGAGAACTAGAAGCTTCATCTCGTAAACTCTTGGGCGAAATATACCTGAACCGCTCCCAGCATTATCAATCAGATACTAAAGTAACTGCTACCCAGTTTTTAACAGAAAGTCTGCAAATCTACAGAGAGCTTGATTTAAGCGAAAAAGCTGCCGAGGTAGAGCAGCTAATGCATTCAAATCTGGATAATACTGGAATACTTAGCGATTAGAATTCACCCTACATAAACAAGCCTGCGTACTATATGAAAAGTCTACAAAGGCAGATTTCACTTGTGAGCCAAAAAGCGCTGTCTAACGACAAATCACTGCGCGTCTACGCACTCCATTGCACAAATTCGCTCATTTTTGCGTTGAAACAGCCGAATATTATTAGTACATATTTTTACTAGATTCTTTTTTTACTCTGCACACTGTATAAATGCTAGAATCCTCAAGTAGACAGTTAGGATACTTAGATGCCAGTTGTAGCTAACTCAATCAAGTTTGGTACAGACGGCTGGCGGGGCGTTATTGGTGACGAGTTCACCTTTGAACGCCTAGCCCTGGTCGCGCCAGTTGCCGCAAAAGTATTATATGATACGTATTTTTCTACAGTGGGTAGCCAGACAATAATTGTCGGTTACGATCGCCGATTCATGGCTGAAGACTTTGCTCGTGCTGTCGCCGATACTGTCACCGCTGTCGGCTTTGATGTACTCCTGAGCGAAACTTATGCCCCAACCCCAGCTTATAGTTGGGCAGCAAAAGAACTCAATGCTTTAGGGGCACTGGTAATTACAGCCAGCCATAATCCTGGCTCATATTTGGGTTTAAAAGTCAAGGGTTATTTTGGTGGGTCAGTGCCGCCAGAAGTCACAAAAGAGATAGAAGATCAGTTATCAGTTGGAGTACCACTAGCAGCTACCCCAGGCAAGCAAGAGATATTCGATCCCTGGCCCAGTTATACCCAAGCGCTAGAAGGTAAAGTTGATATTGCCAAACTTCGAGAAGCGATCGCATCTGGTAAATTAACGTTATTTGCCGATGTCATGCATGGTGCTGCGGCTGGTGGATTGGCGAGACTACTAGGCAATCAAGTCAAAGAAATCAACAGCGATCGCGATCCCCTCTTTGGTGGCGGCGCGCCGGAACCCTTACCTAAATACCTTTCAAAGTTATTTGAAGTCATTAAGACTCACCGAGAAACTGATAAATCAGGTTTAACGGTGGGCTTGGTATTTGATGGAGACTGCGATCGCATTGCAGCAGTGGATGGAGAAGCTAACTTCCTAAGTTCCCAAGTATTAATCCCGATATTAATCGACCATTTAACCCTGCGGCGCGACTTTAAGGGTGAAATAGTTAAAACTGTTAGTGGTTCCGACTTGATGCCCCTTGTGGCAGCACTACATAACCTGTCAGTCTTTGAGACAGCGGTTGGTTATAAATATATCGCTGACAGAATGTTAGTAGCAAAAGTGTTACTGGGTGGTGAGGAGTCGGGGGGAATTGGCTATGGCAGCCATATTCCCGAACGTGATGCCCTATTGTCAGCATTGTACGTCCTAGAGGCGATTGTCGAATCTGGTTTGGATTTAGGTGAATATTATCGCCACTTGCAGAAACAAACAGGGTTTACCTCAGCATACGATCGCATTGATTTACCCTTAGCAAGTATGGAAGTGCGATCGCGTCTTTTGCAACAATTGCAAACCCAACCCTTAACGGAAATCGCAGGGAAAGCAGTAATTGATTGCCAAACAATTGACGGCTACAAGTATCGTTTAGCGGATAAAAGCTGGTTAATGATTCGCTTTAGCGGGACTGAACCAGTTTTACGGCTATATTGCGAAGCCTCAACAATTGAGCAAGTGCATCAAACTCTTGCTTGGGCGAAACAGTGGGCGGAGTAAAATTCATTATTAGTCATTTGTCATTTGTCCTTTGTCTTTGGTAAATGACCGATGACTAATTACCAATGACCAATGACTAATGACCAATGACTAAATTACTTGTAGTAGCCACAGGAAATCCAGGTAAGTTGCGGGAAATGCAAGCTTACCTGGAAAATTCTGGTTGGGAATTAACCCTCAAACCTGAAGAGTTGGAAATTGAAGAAACGGGCGAAACTTTTGCCGCCAACGCTTGTCTAAAAGCGTCACAAATTGCTAAAGCTACGGGAAACTGGGCAATTGCTGATGATTCGGGCTTGCAAGTAGATGCCCTAAATGGCGCACCAGGTGTTTATTCTGCACGTTACGCCAAAACGGACTCAGAACGGATTGCTAGGCTATTGAAAGAATTAGACAACGAGGTAAATCGACAAGCGCAGTTTGTTTGTGCAGTAGCGATCGCTCGTCCTGATGGTGCGATCGTATTAGAATCTGAAGGTGTTTGTCGCGGCGAAATTCTCCACGCACCTCGTGGTGATAGTGGTTTCGGCTACGATCCAATTTTTTATGTGCAAGAGTTGCAATTGACCTTTGCTGAAATGACACGGGAGTTAAAGAGGTCAATTAGCCATCGAGGCAAGGCTTTTACAGCTTTACTTCCGCAATTAGAGAGAGTGAAGAATTAAGAGAGACGCGATTAATCGCGTCTGTACAAGAGTTAGGAGTTATGAATTCTGCTAAATCTTTATTCATTAGTCCAGACTCACAACTCATAACTTTTAACTCTTAACTCATAACTTTTTTAAACTGCTTCTGTGTTCTTTTCGCCAGTGCGAATGCGAATCACTTGCTCAACAGGTGAGATGAAAATTTTCCCATCGCCGATTTCACCAGTGCGGGCAGCAGCAATAATTTTGTCTACCACCATATCAACTTGATTGTCGTCGACTACGATTTCCACTTTGAGTTTTTGCAGAAACTCAACGGTGTACTCAGAGCCACGATACCGTTCAGTTTGACCTTTCTGTCGTCCGAATCCCCGGACTTCAGAAACAGTCATGCCAACAATACCAGCGTTAACTAAAGCAATTTTCACCTCATCTAGCTTAAATGGGCGGATAATAGCTTCTACTTTTTTCATCTTTTTTACTCCTGACTTCTACTAGCTTCGTTTATATATCTAACCAGATCCGCTGTCTGAAGCTGTAACTAGCGGTGCTTTTCCTAAAAAATATGTAATAATTACAACTTTTTTAAAGTGTAAGTGCTTTACTTGAGGGTTTATGACATGAAAAGCGGCGAGGATTTATTAATTGGATAATCTTTGAGGTTCTAACATAAAGAAGTTGCTGTCAATTTAGCATTTTATGTAGCTTTTATAACCTAAAAATAGATCGTTTCCACCATTTAGCAGATTTGTTCCATATTTAGAGAATGATTGCAACCAAATTATTATACGCTAGCCCGAAAGCCTGCTACTGCTGCTGACTGTGGGAATATCAACTAATGTTTCTGATGTTCAAACAAGGGACGGACAACGAAATATCCAGCACTAAAGGCAGTCAGCATGATTAACAAGATAGTAATAATTAACCACCAGCCATTGAGTCCCTTGACATCTGGCTCAGTAGTGGAATGATAACTGACTTGTTGCTCTTCTATAAAAACTGGTTCTGATATCGGAAAATTCATTTCCATTACAGGTGCAGAAAAGTCTTGGCGGCGGCTTTTTTTAGCTGGTTGTTTGGACACAACAGATGGACGCGAACGAGAAACCTGCTGAGGTGAACGCGCTTGTGTTACTGGCTGTTTGGCGGCACTTTTAACGTTGCCAGAAGCTTGGTTAGCTTGGGGATAATTAGCTGTAGCATGGGAATCCACAAAATTTTGCAAACGAGAAAAAGACTCAACGACTTTGGTAATTTCTTGGCGTAATAGTTGATTTTCTTGTATCAGTTGCTGATTTTGGGTGGTGAGTGCATTTAGCCTCGCCTGTGCTGCTTGCAACTCTGTTGACAATTCCCTGTATACAGATAGTGGTACAGAGGGAGGGTAGGCTTGAGTACTCGGTGTTGGCGAATTTCTGTGAACAGAACCTATGGTTGTTCGCATCGGGGGCTTGGTATTAAAAATCAAAGTAATTAGATCGTACAGAGATGCTAACAGAGATAGTCACCCCTGAAACTATGCCCAAGAATAATAGAAAAATACCGAAAGGGCAAAGATTTTTTATTTGGGCATTGGAGATGAGGTACTGAGAAAACTTTTCTCTAGTCCCCATCCCCACTGCCCAGTTTCCAATCTCTAATCCCTAGTCCCTAGTCCCAACAATGGGAAGAAGTGTCCCACAGGACCTTGTCCTTCGCCAATATCTAGGGCATGAGTGAGTGCGGTAGTCACATATTCCTTTGCCTGTTGCACTGCCTGCCACAAATCTTTTCCTTTAGCTAGATTAGCAGCGATCGCAGCCGATAGTGTACAACCAGTACCGTGAGTATTTTTTGTCTCTACTTGCTGGCAAGTCAAAACTTCCAACCTGTCCCCATCAAACCAGATATCAACACCACGCAAATCCGCCTGCATACCTCCGCCTTTGACTAAAACAACCTTCGTCTTTAAAGTCTTGTAAATAATTTCAGCAGCAGCTTGCATATCCTCTAAAGAATTAATTTGTAAACCGCTCAAAATCTGGGCTTCATAGCGATTGGGCGTGATCATAACCGCTTTGGGAATCAAGGCATGGCATAAAGTCTTTACAGCATCATCATCAATCAATTGTGCTCCCGTACGTGACACCATTACTGGATCGACTACTAAATTATTGATTTGTAAAGCTTCCACTTGCTGGGCAACAGCAAAAATAATTTCCTGATTGAGCAACATTCCAGTTTTGGCAGCTTGTACGCCAATATCCTCCACTACTGCCTGAATTTGCGCCACAACAGCCTCTGTTGGTATAGCATCGACTCTCTTCACTCCTAGAGTGTTTTGTGCCGTGACGCAGGTTATAGCACTAGTACCGTGGACACAGTGAAAAGCAAAGGTACGTAAATCAGCTTGAATTCCGGCACCGCCACCGCTATCTGAACCAGCAATGGTTAAAGCAACAGGTATTCTGGAGTTTATTTCAGTGTTCATATTATGAAGATTAAGTAAGTTGGTGTCATCAAACCAAACTATCTCAAAGATTGATGAACTAGACTAAAATCCTCTTTCTTCCTGCGCGATCGCAACCACAGCCTGACTTGGGAGTTCTGAATTATTTAGAGAAACTTCATCAAATCCTTGTACAAAGCGCTTTTTATTCTCATATCACTCTGGAAATTAATAGAATTCCACCAGACATACCCAGAGTTTTCTGGGTTTTGTTGTAAAAAAACTTACCATATTCCGGGCTTTTACTGATATCAAGTGCTATTTGTAAAGGTTAGTTTTAACTAAGTTCACAACGCTCAGTTACACCGCTTAAAACAGGTTCAACTAAGTTGTTACATTAGTCCCCTTAAGTTAAAGGGTCAACCTAACTAAAGTTTCAACCAATTTAACTTTGATCGCTTTAACTTTAAGTCCCCAGTTATCAGCTAAGGGTGAATTTTACCATGCAGATTTGGCAACCTTCTGACCTAAAACAACGCATAAAGTTCAGAGGAATTACTATGCCAAACACGATCGTTTTATTAAAAAAGCAGATGCTAAAGCTGATTTACAAAGAGCAGCGATGTATACGATGTGCTACAGCTACATGGCTGCTAAAAATGAAGCCTGGAGTAGAAGCATCTACACGCTAATCGTCCAATTAATCTCAACAAAACTCTGACGATTGACGGTATCGATATTCCTGATTTAACCATCAACGGTTGACAGGAGAAAAGTTTTCATGTTTACAACAGCGTTTCTACAATCGACGTGATTTTAAGTCGCAATCGGATAACTGTGACTGTTTTTAACAGTGCAGATAGATGACTCATTCAAATAACTACTTAGCAACTGAAGAAAGTTGCTGAGATTGTACTACCAATTTCCCTTACACATATTCGGAGTAAACAGATGGCTGGCAAAACATACTACGTTTCTGCAACAGGCAGTGATAAAAATAATGGCTTAAACGAAGAATCTGCATTTCTCAGCTTTGGTAGAGCCGTGTATGAGATAAAAGCAGGCGATACGCTCTACGTGATGAATGGAAATTATCAAATGAAAGGGTTTACGGTTTTTAACTTGAATGGCTCACCAGATAACTGGACAACCATAAAAGCTTATCCAGGAGCTACGCCTAAGATAACAACAACGGGAAGTGGCATTAATATATTGAGTTCATCCTACGTGCGGATTGAAGGACTTGATATAAAAGGCAATCGGGAAAACATCACTCTCGAATATGCCTTACAAGAGAAGGATAATCTCAATAACCCCTTGACCAATAGTAATGGTATTGCTGTTGCTGCATGGAAAAACGCTAATGGTGTAGGTGGTACTAATCCCCATCATATTGTCATCACTGGTAACACAATCCGTAACTTTCCTGGTGGAGGCATAGCATTCAGTAATTCAGACTATATAACTGTTGAGAAAAACATTGTGTCTGGAAACGCTTGGTATTCACCTTACGGCAATCAGGGAATAACCTCTCTCCGAAGTTTTAATTTTGATAACAATACTACTGACTACAGAATGATTTTTCGAGACAACATTGTCTACGATAACCAAAGTTTAGTTCCGTGGAAAGAAGGAGGCACTGACAAAATCACTGAGGGACATGGGATTATGCTTGATACTACCAATGTCAGCAAAGATAATGTGGCCTATACAGGTAAGGCATTAATTGCAAATAACATCACTTACAACAATGGGGGTGCAGGCATTAATGTTTTCGAAGCTACCAATGTTGATGTTATCAACAACACGGCTTACAAGAATGCCCGGGTTATTCCACATTCTGGAGAGATTGGTGTTACTTACTCGGAAAATGTACGTGTCTACAACAACATTTTGTATGCAAGCGACAACCAAAATGCTAACAGAATTAGGTATGCCACAAATGTCACCTTCGATCGCAATCTTGTTTATAACTCGAACCTATTCCAAGCTTCAGATAATTTAAACGCTACAGGGTTACAGAATCTTTTGGGTCAAGATCCTCTATTTGTTGATGCAGACAAAAGGAATTTTGCACTCAAACCTGAAAGTGTTGCGATCGATGGTGGTTCTAATGCCTTCAATAGCATCACTAAAAAGACTCCTCAAGATGGTGATGGGAATGGTAGTACAGTGATTGATATTGGTGCATACGAAGCTCCCCGCAGTTCTAGTAAAACCCCAGAAATTCAAGTTCTGAATGGGACAGTTAATATTATTGATGGCAACACCGCTATTAACTTTGGTGAGACTCTTGTTGGTGACGCCTTGAGCAAAACCTTTACTATCAAGAACACTGGTATAGCCGTACTCAATCTGAGTAATCTTAAACTTCCCGACGGATTTAGTTTGGTTGGAGCTCTTCCAACGAGTGTGGCTGTCAATGCTTCCACCAATATAGTGGTGGCACTTAACCCCGCTACACCAGGCATCTATAGTGGCAGCCTCAGTTTTAACAACAACGATATTAATGAAAGCACCTTTGACTTTGCCATTAGTGGCACAGTTAGTACCCCGGAAATTCAAGTTCTCAATGGTAGTGTTGACATTACAGATGGCAACACCACCGCCATTAACTTTGGTGAAACGACTGTTGGTGACACCTTGACCAAAACCTTTACCATCAAGAACACCGGTACAGGCGCACTCAAGCTGAGTAGTCTTAAACTTCCAGACGGATTTAGTTTGGTCGGAACTCTTCCAACGAGCGTGGCTGTTAATGCTTCTACTACCATATCGGTGGCACTTAACCCCGCTACATCTGGTAGCTATAGTGGCAGCTTCAGTTTAAACAACAACGATATTGATGAAAACCCCTTTGACTTTGCCATTAGTGGCACAGTCAGACCCGCTCCTGTCCCAGAAATTCAAGTTCTCAATGGCACTGACCAAAATGACACCTTTACTATCCGACGAGGCGATGGTAATTACAGCATCAGCAACTTTGGTGGTGTAGGTACTAGCTCAAACCCTTCGGCTGCGGTGGTTGCCAAGATAGACACCTTGAAATTTATTGGGACTGAATTGACTGCGAGAAATCTGCAATTAACTCAAAATAGCAGCAATTTAGAAGTCACCTTTGGAAATGTGGCTAATACCAAAGTCACTCTGCAAAACTTTAAGTTAGAAAACCTAGACAACTTAGCCGCATCGACAACAAGACCTGCTATCGGCAATATCATATTTGACGGAGAAGCTAGTGTTACCAAAAGCTTTGATGTGATTAATGCCAACTCCACTGCAACCTATATTTCTACAGCAAACACTGTCACTTTCCTCAATGACTTGAACAATAACATCAGCGGTTTTTACACCTCTAATGATGTGATTAATGGTCAAGGGGGTAACGATACCATCAATGGCAGTGGTGGTGATGACCTACTGCGGGGTGGTAGTGGCAACGATCTTCTGATTGGAGGACAAGGCAATGATACTCTTGTGGGTGGTGTAGGTGCTGACTCTTTCCTCTACGACACCAATTCCATCTTTAATAGTACTGTTGTGGGTATTGATACCATCGCTGACTTCAATCGCTCTCAAGGTGATAAGATTGTCCTCGATAAGACTACCTTTACTGCTATTACTTCTGTTGTGGGAACGGGTTTTAGTAACGCCAGTGATTTTCAAATCAGCAGTTTAGGGGCACTTAGCAATGCTGTAATTGTCTACGATCGGATGACTGGGCAGTTATTTTACAATCAAAATGGTAGTGCTGCTGGTTTCGGCAGTGGTGGTCAATTTGCACAACTTACTGGTGCGCCCTATGTTACTGCCTCTGACTTCATCATTCAAGCATAGCTGGGTCGGGTCAACTGAGTGGAAGTGTAATCCAAACATGAATCGAGTTTTAAGGCGGCTTTCAATTAGATAAAGCATACCCATAGGGGCGCAGCATCTGGTGAAAAAGAATGTAGAGACGTATCAGTGCTACGTCTCTATAAGGGTTTTGGATAACGTATATTGAATTTATAGAGATATTTAATAAATGGTAGTCAAGTAAAAGCCATTCTAAAAAACATCTTTCCGATAAAAACGTCGTTGCCCATGAATCATATCACCACTAGCGATCTAACTTTTTGACCAGAAATAGCCGTATTATTTGGAACTTATAGTTTTAATATCGCTACTGCTGTGGTTGCGATCGCAAGTCTTGTAATAGCCCCTGTAAAAACTTCCCCCATTCTGCTGCCAAAGGGATTTCTGTAAACGGAACCCGCACTGAGTTAGTAGATTCGGAAAATAGAAATTCTAATTCTATGGAACGACCTTTCTCCGGTGGATTGTTTACATCTACTGATTTTTCATCTACTAAAAACTGGATTTGTTTAATATCAAGCAAAGAGAATGTTTCTAGTTTAATAGGCCCTTGAGGCGTAGGTTTTCCCCAAGTGATATTGTTTTCTTTTTGACCTAATACAGCATAAATATCATACTTAGCCCGTTCAAATTGCTCTGCCCAAGTACGATAGGCTTCGACTTTTTGATACTCCTTCGAGCCTTGCCAAGCCAACCAGAAAAACATTACTAACAGCGGCAACCACAAAAGACCACGTTCCATCGTTTAAAAAAATCCTGATTCCTAAATAAAACTTGTAACTAAAAGTGCAAAATCTACCAACAAGGGGTGCAGATAAGTTATGGTATGAGCAAACTGGCAAAAAGCGGTGATGAGTTAATATGAGAAAACTTATATTATTGTGCTTGTTTGTCATTGGGCTGGGATCTGCCATATTTGGTTTCCTGAATTTTCAGGGATTGGCAGCTAAAGGAGAGTTTGAGACGATTTTGCTTGATTTTCGAGAAGATATTCCATCATCTGTGGTGGAACAAAATTTGCAAGCGATCGCCAAACAATACAACGTTACACCCCAATTAGACAACAAGTTTTCCAAAAAAGATAATGTGTATATTATCAAAGGCGATCGCCAACGGCTCCAAGAACTGAAAAAATCTCAGTTTGCCCAAGCTACAGAATTCATTGAACCAAACTATATCTACAACAAGATTCCACAACCAGGTAAAACCGCTTGGCTAGGTGAATTTTTAACACCCCAAGAAGATGAAGAAGCGAGTCCTTCATTAACTGGCCCTAATGACCAATATTACAGCAAGCAGTGGAACTTGCACAAAATCGGTGTTGAAGGCGCATGGAGTCAAACCAAAGGCAGTGGCATCACAGTCGCAGTGATTGACACTGGAATTACCAAGGTTCGCGACTTGTATGAGACAAAATTCGTCAAGGGCTATGATTTTGTTAACGACCGAGAAGAAGCCACAGACGATAACGGCCACGGTACCCATGTTGCCGGAACTATTGCTCAAGCCACAAATAACAAATATGGCGTCGCTGGAATTGCCTATGAAGCCAGTCTGATGCCCCTGAAGGTACTCAGTTCTTATGGCGGTGGTACTGTTGCCGATATTGCCGAAGCTATTAAATTTGCTGCTGATAAAGGCGCAGATGTGATTAATATGAGCTTGGGTGGTACTGGTGAAAGCCAGTTGATGAAACAAGCGATCGAGTATGCCCATAGAAAAGGTGTAGTTATTATTGCCGCAGCCGGAAATGAAAACGCCAATGGAGCAAGCTATCCAGCTCGCTATCCCTACGTCATCGGCGTTTCGGCAATTGGACCTGATGGCGAAAGAGCGCCCTATTCTAACTTTGGTGCTGGGGTAGATATCTCTGCTCCTGGTGGTAGTGAAGCTGGAAAAATTCTCCAAGAAACCATCGATGAAAAGGGCGAAGGGGTATTTCTGGGCTTCCAGGGTACAAGCATGGCTGCTCCTCACGTTGCTGGTGTTGCGGCATTAATCAAAGCTGCTGGCATCAAAGAACCAGATGAAGTTTTAAAAGTCCTCAAGCAGTCGGCACGAGTTATCCAGGATGATGGTTTGAACTATTATGGCGCTGGACAACTCAATGCAGAAGCAGCAGTCAAACTAGCGTTTAGCGGGCAAATCAGTTTCTCAGATTTCTTTCGGTGGTTACGGGATAGCGGCTATCTTAACCCTGGCTTTTGGATTGATGGTGGTGCAGTAGCACTGTTACCCAAGGTTTTAATGGTAGTTGGTTCCTATCTACTGGCTTGGTTTTTACGGGTTTACTTCCCCTTCACTTGGAGTTGGTCTTTATCCAGTGGACTAATTGCTGGTAGTTCTGGGTTATTCTTCCTCAAGGGAATCTATATTTTTGATCTTCCCCAATGGCCTTTCCGGGTTTTGGGCAGTTCAATTCCCGAATTGGGCAATACTCTCCAGGGAACTGATGCATTAAATCCGCTATTTGCCAGCGTACTAATTCCCATTGTGTTGATGGCATTGCTGCTGGGACATCCTAGTTGGAAATGGTTTGCCATTGGTTCAACTTTAGGTATAGCCGCGTGCTTAACTACAAGTGCGTTTTTCGATCCCGCAGTCTGGGGATTGGGAAGTGATAACTTAGCACGTCTCTTCCTCATTGCTAATGCCCTAGTCTGTTATGGACTTGTTCGTTTAGCATTGAAAAACGAAGAGAAAATTGCGTAAACGAGGAGTGGGGAGTGGGAAAGAATTCTTAATAACTCCCTACTCCTAACTCCTAAGAGACGCGATTAATCGCGTCTCTACTCCTAACTCCCCCACTCAGCACTCAGCACTCAGAACTGTTATGAGCATTACACTTACAGGTACAGTCGAACGTCGTGATATTGGTACAGGCGCATGGGCGTTAGTTACAGAAGAGGGCGTTACTTACGAAATCCTCAGAGGGGCTGACAAAGACTTACTCAAAGCCGGACAAAAAGCAAAAGTTAAAGGACAGGTGCGTGAAGATATCATGACAACTGCCATGATTGGCCCTGCCTTAGAGGTTAAATCTTTTGAGGTAATTAGTTCTGATTAGCTGTGGAATCCAGAACCTCTTGCAGACGGCTTCTAAACTCTCCTTTGGGATGACCTCCTTTGACTTCACCAACAATCTGAAATTCACCCTCTGGAGAATTGCAGATGATGTAAGTAGGCCATCCCATTTCTGATTTATCGGGATATTGAGTCAACAAAATCTTGCGATACTTGCGGTAAGTAGTCGTATCTTGCATTTTTACATCGATAAATTCTAAACCCAGTTCTTCAGCCACCTTTTTGTCATAAAAAGACATTTTGTGGCAGATGCCGCACTCTTCTGAAGAGAACTTAATTACAGCTAAACTCATGGGTTGGCTACTCTTTGATTATAAACAAAGTTTTTTAGCATAATGCCATGAAATCTTACCATATAGCTGGTCATTAGTGTCAATCTCAGGCTGAAACCCCAATACAGTATTTTTCCCTAATAGTAATCTGTTAACTTTAAATTGATGGGTTCATTGGTGACACATCAATTCGATGTCTACGACGGGCTACGCCTACGACAAAATATCAAGTAGGATGTGAAGATCAGTCTAAAGCTATTCAATATTTGGATTTAAGCTTGTATTTAACAATACCCAAATCTCGATTTTGAGAAAAAATAAGGTGCGTCATCTATCTTTGTAACGCACCATCTATTAGCAATTGTAGATTAATAAATCCACATTTTTTATTCTTCTGGCTCTAAATCGACTTCTTCCTCTTCATCTTCTTCACTGGCTTTAGCTACAGAGTTAGCAGAAACAACAGCGCCTTTATCTAACTTTTCTCGCACCAGTTTCTTAATTTCTTCAGCAAATTCAGGTTTTTCTTCTAGATACTTAATGGCGTTGTCTCGTCCTTGGGAGATATTATCGCCGTTGTAACTATACCAAGCACCTTTGCGGACAATAATGCCAGTTTCTTCTGCTAGGTCAACAACACAACCCAAGGTAGAAATACCTTTACCAAAAATAATGTCAAATTCCGCTATTCTAAAAGGCGGCGCTACTTTATTTTTGGCGACTTTGACCTTAACGCGATTACCATATTCATCTGTGCCTTTTTTCAAAGTTTGAATCCGACGAATATCCAAACGCACCGAAGCGTAAAATTTCAATGCATTACCACCAGTAGTAGTTTCTGGACTACCGTAAGTAACACCGATTTTTTGCCGCAACTGGTTGATGAAAATTACTGTACAACCAGATTTACCAATGTTACCAGTAATCTTACGTAGGGCTTGGCTCATTAACCGCGCTTGCAGACCAACGTGAGCATCGCCCATATCGCCTTCAATTTCAGCACGGGGAACCAATGCTGCTACTGAGTCTATAACTACAATATCAACCGCAGCAGAGCGAACAAGTTGATCGACAATTTCTAAAGCTGATTCGCCAGTGTCAGGTTGGGAAATCAACAAATTGTCAATATCTACACCCAATGCAGCAGCATAAGTAGGGTCTAGGGCGTGTTCAGCATCAACAAAGGCAGCAATACCGCCATTTCTTTGCACTTCGGCGAGCGCGTGTAGCGCTACTGTAGTTTTACCAGAACTTTCCGGCCCATAAATTTCAATTACCCGCCCCTTGGGTAAACCACCACCCAATGCTAAATCTAGGGTAAGCGCTCCACTGGAAATCGTTTCTACCCGCATCCGGGTAGCATCGCCCAAGCGCATGATTGCTCCTTTACCAAAGCTGCGCTCAATCTGATTGAGCACCATAGTCAGTGCTTTTTGCTTGCCTGAAGTATCGGTGTTGATAGCCATTCCTGCCTCTAATGCCTCTTAATATATGGTTTTAAGGAGTGTTGCTCTGGGAGTTTGAGTAGAACAGATATACTATTTTAACCAGAAAATTCTGGAATAGGACTTCTCAAATCAAAAAAGGGGTGTGACAAGATCGTAACTCGATCGCTACCAGATTAGGGTAGTTTTGCACAATGATACCAACTTGCATTCAGAGATAGCTTTTTTGGCTGGGTAAGCAAGGGTTTTTAAAGAAAAAACTACCTAAACAACTGACCTGACGCCATGTACCTAGTTAGACTACTTGATTTTGGAGAGACAAAAGCTTAGTACAACGCGACGCGATCATAAACCGTTGAATTTTGCTCACTCACAACATAAACCGTAGTAGTTCCCGACATCAATAAGTTTAGTAAAGTTAGCGTTCTTCTTAAAGAGAGCCTGTTGGCATGGAAATTATATACTGATAAAATTGTGATATAAATCACATCCATTATTCTAAGCAAACGTGAATAAGTCACAGGCTATTAAGCTACTTGAAAGTGAGGCATGGACAAAAGCAGATGCCATGCGTGCTTTGGAAGTAATTGACTTTACTACCAATCCTGATGAGATTACCATTCGTAGAGCTATTTCGCGTTTTGCTGGTTCTGAATTAATTAAGCGTCAGCGTCTTCAGGCTGCTCAGAAAGGTCTGGTAACGAAGAAAACTAAAGAAATTGAGTTGATGGAGCAGGAGTATGCTGCCAAAATTGAGCAAGTTAAAAAGTATCCGAAACAGGAAAGAGAAAAATACGAAGCTGAAATTAAAAGCTTGTCTCAGAGAAATAATATTTTAGAAGTTGAACTAAAGACAATATATTCTCAAAACAAAAATTTAACAGAAGTGAATGAACAACTCAAAAAAGACAATAAATCTCTAAAAAATTTAGTCGATCAAATTAGACTTAAGTTAGCTATGAATACTAAAGAAATTCTCAAATATGAAGATAGTGAAATTCGAAAAGCAGTAATTACTTTTTTCAAATGGACTTTAGGATAAAACACTGAATATATGACCGATCAAAAAGGTAAAAAAAGGAATTTTAGAGGAATGAGTTATCGGGTTGTTCAACTCGCTAACTCAAAAAATCGGAGTAAGCTTCATGAGAAAGACCAAATTTGGCTAAAAGAAAACTTTTACAAGAATATTGGCTGGGATGATGTTGTTAATCTTTATCAAAAAATAGAGGAGTTTATAGATAATTATCATATTGAAGAATTGACACTTGAAGAATTATTTATTGAGGCTGATAGGATTGGCAATAAATATCTCACTAATCAAGAAATAAACGAGTACAACCAAAGATTATCTAAAGAAGTTAATGAAGTTGCAGAAGAAATAGATAAGCAGTTTCCTGAGACAGAGATGGAATTTATTGATTTTAGTCAAAATACCAATATTAAATATAAAAAAAAGCATAACCAAAAGACATATAGAACAGTAAAGATTTAGTAGCAAATATGGTTAATATTAAAGATAAAGAACTTAAAGAATTATTTGAGCTTGCGGACACAATCGGCAACAAGCGATATCACAGGCTAACTCATGAAGATTTTGAAACTTATAGGAAATTCGATTATTGGCGGTATATTAATGGTGATTTTGAGTGTGGAACAACTCAAGAAAGCAAAGATTGGGTAAGAGAAAATTCTAACTGGGATTGTCCAATTTGTGGATCTCACTACTCTGACAAAGGTGGCAAGACGATAGATCACAAGCTACCTCGGTCACAATATCCTTGGTTATCAATGGAATTCAGGAATTTATGGGTCATTTGCCAGGTTTGTAACAAAGAAAAAGGTGAAATGCATTGGTATAAATATGAACACTATATATTTGTTCGCTATCCGAATCTTTATCTTGTTGTGAAAATGGCACGCCCTAGCCAGTTACTCCAGTCTCTGAAAGATTAAACCAAATAGTGTAATCATCTATTGCTTTGATGTGTGCTGGGAAATCTAACATTCAATAATGAACACTGTATTATCTTGAGCCAGAATTGAGTTCAGAAGAGTTATCTGCTAAAATATAGTCAAAATGTCTAAAACAGTCAAAATGTTTATGCAGACCTATACTCTCACAGATGCTCGTAACAAACACGGTGAGGTTTTTGATAAGGCTGCTACTGAGCCAGTTCTACTAACTAAGCAATCACGGCCTAGCCACGTGATTATCTCAGCAGAGAGCTACCAAAAATTAATTAATCGGTTGGAAGAATTAGAGGATATGGTTTTCGGTCAAGCTGCTGAAGTTGCTCTGAGTCACTCCAAAATGATTGGTACAGAGGCTTTTACATCTGCATTAGACCATTTAGCTAATGGCGAAGCTTGATGGTCTAGCAACTGTTCTTGATTTTCTGAACGGTTTACAGCCTAAAATAGCAGCACAGATTGCAAAAAAGGTTTTAGCTTTGAATGTTGAGCCTTTACCCGCTGATAGTGAGCAACTATCTGGTTATCAGGGTTTATATTGAGTTGATAGTGGTGAATATCGAATTATTTACAGGTATTTTCCCGATCGCGATTTAATAGAAGTGATTTTAGTCGGTAAGCGCAATGATGATGATGTTTACAAAAGATTGAAGCGTTTACTCGGTTAAACTTCGGGTTTCATTAAAAATGCTAGAATCGCTCCAGCACAAATGCTTTCAGGCATCTTTGATGACTCTCGACTTTCCCGACTCTCTGATTCTCGATACTGCACTTTCAGTTTCTGGATTAACTGACTATATCCGCTTGCTGTTAGAGCAAGATGAACAATTGCGGCAAGTTTGGGTAACTGGCGAAGTTTCCAGTGCTAACAACCATCGCAGTGGGTTGTTTTTCACGTTGCAAGATCCCGATCGCACCGCCGGAATTAAGTGTGTGGTATGGAATAGCCAATTGCCAAAACTCGCCCAAATGCCTGTTCCTGGTGAACAGATAATCATTTTGGGCAGCATTCGCGTCTATCCGCAACGGGGAGAGTATCAGTTATCAGTTTGGCAGACTTTACCTGCTGGTGTTGGTTTACAGGCGTTACGCTATCAACAACTAAAAAATCGCTTGTTGGCTGAGGGGTTGTTCGACGCGCAAAGAAAGCGATCGCTCCCCACTCATCCCCAAACGATCGCTGTCGTCACTTCACCAACGGCTGCTGCTTGGGGTGATATTCAAAAAACTCTCAAGCAAAGGTATCCAGGTTTACACGTTTTATTTTCTCCAGCAACCGTACAAGGCGAGCAAGCGCCTGAATCTATCGTTAAAGCAATTGAGCGGGTGGAAAGAGATGGACGCGCCGAAGTGCTAATTTTATCGCGGGGTGGTGGCGCGGTGGAAGAATTAGCTTGCTTTAATGATGAACGAGTGGTGCGATCGCTTGCGAGTTGTTCCATTCCTGTAATTACTGGGATCGGCCATCAACGAGATGAATCTTTAGCAGATTTAGTCGCAGATGTATGTGTGCATACACCGACTGCGGCAGCAGAAATGGTTGTACCAGCACTTTCAGAGTTGTATGCTGAACATCGGGGGCGAGTTGTCGCTTTACACGAGGCGGTGCATGACTTTAGAGAAAATGCTGAGAATAAACTGCAAGTATTACGTAATCGTTTACGACGTTTGCGGTTAGATCGGCAAGTGCAGCAGGAGGTGGAAAAGCTTGCTTGGAAACGTCAGCATTTGGTGCAAATTACGACGGGGCGATCGCAGCAAGCAACGCAGCATTTAGAATTATTGCGGCAGAAGTTGGCTAGTCTTGACCCGAAAGCGGTGTTACAGCGTGGTTATGCAGTGGTGAGAAGGGAAGATGGAGCGATCGCTCGTTCGGCAGCAGAGTTGGCTGTGGGGGAAGAGTTAATGATTCAGTTGGGGCAAGGTGGGGTTAAAGTGAAGGTTATGGAAGTGAACGAACCGCAGAGGCGCAGAGGACGCAGAGAGATTAATGGTTAAACGTAAGGGTGCTTCTAGTTCTGAGGAAGGTTGGAATTATGAGGCGAAGGTTGCTGAAATAGAGGGAATTATTACTCGCATTGAGGCGGGTGAGTTGGAATTGGAAGCTGTGTTTGACCAATTTGCAACTGCTGTGGAGTATTTGCGTCAGTGCGAAGGTTTTTTGCAGCAGCGACAACAGCAGGTAGATTTGTTGATTGAAACATTAAGCCAAGAGTAGAAACTGGAGACTCTAGTTTGAGTTTAGGCTAGTACCGCAAGGCGTAATTAAAAATTAAAAATTAAAAATGAATACACCATAAGGGTTTCGTTGATTTGGAATGATTGGTTTATTTCCACCATGTTGTACTAGTAGTGTGAATATAGGAGTTTGCTTTAAGTCAGGTATAAAATGCAGGACTCAAAATCTCAGATATAAAGAGCTTCTGTCTCCTGCCTCCTTTAAGCCAGAGTTCTAATGAGGAGTTGGATAAACAGAGAATGACTGATGAAATCATTGATTTGACAAACTGCGATCGCGAACCAATCCACATTCCCAGTTCGATCCAGCCTCACGGGATTTTACTGGTTTTGCAAGATCCCACGCTGGAAATCCTTCAGGTGAGCAGTAACAGCCAAAAAGTCGTTGGCCGTCAACCTGATGAATTGCTGAACAAGCCGCTATCAGATTTACTCAATATCAAGCAGATTAAACTAATTCAACAATGTCTGACAGAGGATTTTGAGAGTGTTAATCCCCTCAATTTATCTATTAAATATCAAAACAAATCAATTCATTTTGATGGCATTGTCCATCGTTTAGATACTATTATTATTCTGGAATTGGAGCCGAAAAAAACGAAGGAAAAAACAGGCTTTTTTGACTTTTATCAACAGGTAAGAGGAACCATTACCCGCATTCAGAAAGCACCAACGTTGCTAGAAATGTGCCAGATTGTGGTTACAGAAGTTCGGCGAATCACTGGCTTTGATCGCGTCATGGTCTATCGATTCGATCGCGAAGGAGCAGGCAGTGTTATCGCTGAATACACCAATCAGGAAACGCCCTATTTGGATTTACACTATCCGCCTTCTGACATTCCCAAGCAAGCTCGACAGCTATACACCCTGAACTGGCTGCGGCTAATTCCAGATGCCAGCTACCAGCCTGCAACCTTAATTCCAGCGAACAATCCCTTGACCAATCAACCGCTCGATTTGAGTTTATCGGTGTTACGCAGTGTTTCTCCGTTACATCTAGAATATCTGAAAAATATGGACGTGACTGCCTCCATGTCTATTTCTCTGATACAGGATCAAAAGCTTTGGGGATTGATTGCCTGTCATCATTCCTCGCCTAAATATGTTCCTTACAATATCCGCACAATCTGCGAGTTTATTGGACAGGTGATGTCTGTGGAACTGGCAAATAAAGAAGCAAGTGAAGATATTGATTATAAAAGTCAATTAAAGTCATTACAAACTCAATTTGTGGAAGGTTTGTCTCAGGCTGAGTATTTTTTGGATGGGATGGTGCAACTGAAATCTCAATTACTCAATCTGGTCAGCGCCACGGGAGCGGTGATATGTAGTGGCGACCAATATATTCGAGTGGGTCAAACGCCATCGGAAGCAGAGGTTGACGCCTTACTTGATTGGATTACACCTCAACTGCATCATAATAATTTGTTTGAGACGCGATCGCTTACGAAAAATTACCCTGCTGCTGAGTCATTTAAAGCGATCGCTAGTGGCGTCTTAGCTCTGGAAATTTCCAAAGTTCACCACAATTACATTCTCTGGTTTCGTCCAGAGGTAATTCAAACAGTGAATTGGGGCGGCAACCCCAACAAGCCTGTGGAAGTTTTCTCAGATGGCAGTTTAAGAATGTCTCCTCGTAAATCCTTTGAATTATGGCAAGAAACGGTGCAAGGATCTGCCTTACCCTGGAAACCCTGTGAAGTGGAGGTGGTTACTGAACTGCGAAGCCTGGTTGTAGGTGTTGTGTTGCGGCAGGCAGACAAACTGGCATCGATGAATTTTGAATTACAACGGAGTAACGAAGAACTTGATTCTTTCGCTTATGTTGCTTCCCATGACCTCAAAGAACCGCTGCGGGGCATTCACAACTACGCTAACTTCTTAATGGAAGACTATGCAGACGTACTAGATAACGATGGAATTGCCAAACTGCAAACCTTGGTGCGGCTGACGCAGCGAATGGAAGACTTGATTAATTCCCTCCTCCATTTCTCGCGGTTGGGACGCGCCGAACTGATCCGGCAATCAGTGAATCTGCATGAGTTAGTACCCCAGGTAATTACCACCTTGACCATTTCTCGACCGCAGAGCGAAGTTGAGTTTCACATTCCTCAACCCCTTAAGAGCGTTCAATGCGATCGCGCTCAAATTAATGAACTGTTCAGCAACCTGATTAGCAACGCTATTAAGTACAATGATAAACCTGAGAAATGGGTCGAAATAGGTTTTATTGAAGGAAATGGGGAAAGCAAAGTTGCTTCTACTTCTCTAACTTTCTACGTTCGTGATAACGGTATTGGCATCCCCCAAGAACATCTTGATAAAATTTTTCAAATCTTCCGCCGCTTACATGGACGGGATGACTTTGGCGGTGGGACTGGTGTAGGGTTAACCATTGCCCGCAAAATTGTGGAACGTCATGGTGGTAGAATTTGGGTGGAATCTACACCCACTGAAGGTAGTACCTTTTACTTTACCCTGTCGGCGGAGGCAAATACATGACTCAAATTTCAGCCTCCCCGATCTCGGAAAAGCCACTACTTTTAATTGTCGAGGATAGCAATGAAGACTTTGAGGCACTGCAAAGATTTCTAGGGCGCTCTGCGATTGCGATCGCTATTCAAAGGTGTGTCAATGGAGAACAAGCCTTGGCGTTTCTTTATCGCACTGGTAGCTATGTGGAGCGCGAAAGTCCGCTCCGGCCCGGTTTGATTGTGCTTGACTTGAACCTACCCGGAACCGATGGACGAGAAGTGTTACGCCGGATTAAACAAGATGACAACTTGAAGATGATTCCGGTGGTGGTGTTTACTACCTCTAACAATCCTAAAGATATTGAAGTATGTTATCAATATGGTGTCAACAGCTATATCGTTAAGCCAATCAATTTTGCTCAACTGAAACGAGATATTCAGATGCTCGTGGAATATTGGTTTGAAGTGACGACACTGCCTGATTATTCCAAGGATTATTCATGAGTCAGAGATCGCCCATTATCTTAATTGTCGAAAAGTTTGTAGTGGGGATTGATGACTACGACAATTTTTTATTCAGCTTGATATAGTAATGTATTGATAATTGTTGAATGTTTAATAGTTTTTTGATTTATAGATTTCCTGCCATTGTCCTAATATTATGCTGAGTAAAAAACTTATTATTTAGACTGCAAAGTTAAGGAAACGAGAAAAAGAGGATTTTAAGATTTTTACATAGATGCAGTCTTACAATAATAGCTAATGAATCAGATATAGCAACCGAATTGAAACGCGAAAATATTAGGAAATTTAAAGTCTCTAATTATAAGCTTTACAGCGATTTTATCTGTCTCACATGATTTAAAATTGTGATTACTATCTTCATCGAAAATTTGTATTATTGAATGAATATTTATAGATTATTCTCTGACAAAAATGATATAAATTTTATAGGTAAGTCAAGAATAAAATTATACATTAAGGTTATCAAATAAGTTAACGCAAAGCAGATGTAAAAAGCGAACCAATAAATCTATCAAATATGCTAAAATCCTGGCATCATAAGGGTTATAGCATTTTTTGAAAAATGTCAATTTTCTATGCCAACCTGCGGAATGTGGGTTAACATCTACTTGATTAATTAATTCACAATGTCTCAGCAACAGCGCGCTCTCTTAATTGTCGATGATTCCCCAGAAGATCGAGAACTCTATCGGCGGTATTTACTGCGCGATCGCGAATATTCGTACACTATCCTAGAAGCAACGCTGGGACAACAAGGGCTAGAACTTTGGCAGCAACATCAGCCCGATGTAGTATTGCTTGATTATCGATTGCCTGACCTAGACGGACTGGAATTTCTGGCACAATTGCAACCCTCAATGCAACATCCTTGCCTACCCGTGATTTTCGTCACTGGGCAGGGCAATGAGGCGATCGCAGTTAAGGCGATCAAAGCGGGCGCACAAGATTATCTTATCAAAGGGCAAATTACCCCAGAAGGGCTGCAAATTGCGATAAATGGGGCAATTGAAACAGTGCAGCTACGCACCCAACTACAACAGCGTATTGAACGAGAGCGCGTAGTCTCACATATTACCCAAAAAATTCACCAATCGCTAAATCTGGATGAAATTCTTCAGACAACTGTAGCCGAAGTGCGAGAATTTCTGCACACCGATCGCGTCTTGGTTTTTCAGTTAAAACCTAATGGTAATGGCACAGTAGTAGCAGAATCGGTTGGGGCAGAGTGGCGATCGCTGCTCTCGTCTACTATCTACGATCCCTGCCTTGCTGAGAGCTACATCACCTCGAATCGACTGCAACCTGTCAGGTATGATCCCGCCTTTATCAAAAATTATCTCGAACGCTATTATCAGGGGCAAGTAACGGCAGTATCAAATATTCACGATAGCAGTATTGACCCATGCCACGGTGAATTGTTGACACAGTTTCAAATCAAAGCTCATCTGGTTGTACCAATTCTGCAAGATAACCAGTTTTGGGGATTGCTAATTGCTCATCATTGTAGCTCCCCTCGATTTTGGCAGCCCTTAGAAATTGACTTGCTTAAAGAGTTGGCAACTCAGATGAGTATCGCTTTACGACAGGCAGAACTGTATCAGCAGGCACAGCGCGAACTAAAAGAACGCCAACAGGTAGAAGTAGAACTACGCCAGAGCGAACAACAGCTGCGATTGGCCCTATCAGCTTCGCGGATGGGAACGTGGAACTGGAACATCCCAACGGGAAAAATTTCCTGGTCGGATAACCTGGAAGCCTTGTTTGGAATGGAACCAGGAGAATTTGACGGTTCCTTTGAGATGTTTGCCGCGCGAGTCCACCCTGAAGATCGCGATCGCGTGCTGGCAACCGTCGATCATGCTGTCGCCACCGGAGAAGAATATGATATTGAATTTCGAGTGGTATATCCTAATGGCACAATTCGCTGGGCACTAAGCCAGGGTAAGGTATTCTATGACCAAGATGGGCAAGCAATTCAGATGGCTGGTATCGATCTAGATATCACCGAACGCAAACGGTCAGCCGAAACTCTGCGCGAGAGTGAGGAAAGTTTTCGGCAGCTTGCAGAAAATATTGATGCGGTGTTCTGGATCAGAGAAGTGTCAGAAAATCGAGTTAGCTATGTCAGTCCTGCATATAAACGCCTGTGGGGATTGAACCCGCAAGAATTGTATCAAGGACAACAAGCATGGATCGATCGCATCCACCCGGAGGATCGAGAATCGACAGATAGAGCGTTTCATGAAAAAGCTGTCGCAGGTAAATTTGATGAGGAATATCGGATTATTTTACCCAATGGTAGTATTCGCTGGGTTCACGATCGCTGCTTTCCACTTCGAGATGAAACAGGAGAGATTTATCGGTTTGCAGGTATTACCGAAGACATCAGCGAACAGCAAGCTGCGCTACGCGATCGCAAACAGACAGAGCAATCCCTGCGAGACAGTGAAGAACGCTTCCGCACCTCAGTTGAAAATATGCTGGACTGTTTTGGGGTATACCGTGCTGTACGGAATGAGCAGGGGCAGATTGTCGATTTTGTGACTGAATATGTCAATAGTGCGGCTTGTTTTAACAATCAAATGACTTATGAGCAGCAGATTGGACAAGGATTGTGTGAATTACTTCCAGGACATCGTGAAAGTGGATTATTTGATGAATACTGCCAGGTAGTAGAAACAGGACAGCCGCTCATTAAAGATAGTTTAGTTTATGAAGATGATTACGGACACAAACGCTTAGTCAGAGCCTTTGATATCCGCGTGGCTAAATTTGGAGATGGATTTGTTGCCACTTGGCGAGATATCACTGTTCGCCAACAAACAGAAATTGCCCTGCGCCAGAGTGAAGAATTTAAAAACCGTATTTTAGATAGCAGTCCTGACTGCATCAAGGTATTAAGCCTCGATGGGCGCCTGCTGTACATGAACACAGGCGGACTGTGTTTGATGGAAATTGATGACTTAAATTCTTATCTCAATATTGAATGGCTCTGTTTCTGGGAAGGCAGTTCTCGGCAACAGGCAGAGGAGGCACTCGCTGCCACTAAAACAGGCGAAGTCAGCATTTTTAGCGGATACTGCCCAACTGCAAAAGGCACTCCGAAATGGTGGGAAGTTGTCGTTAGCCCGATTTTGGATGGCTCTGGCCAGCTGGAACGAATCTTGTTGATTTCACGAGACATCACCGATCGCAAAAAGATAGAACTCCTGTTACAGGAGAGCGAAGCCCGGTTGAAATTGGCGTACAAAGCTACGCAATCGGGATTATGGGACTGGGACATTACCCGCAACAGAATTCATGTATCTGAAGAGTACATTAATCTGTTTGGGCTTGACCCAAGCACAAAGGAAATCACCTATGAACTGTGGTTAAGCTGCCTGCACTCAGACGATCGCACTTCAGCCAATGAAACGGTGAGTCACGCCATTCAGCAACAGCAAGAATACTATGAAGATGATTTCCGCATTCTACATCCTGATGGCATTCGCTGGTTAGCGGCTAGAGGTCAGGTTTTCTATGATGCTGCGGGCAATGCAATACGGATGGTAGGCAACGTCCAGGATATCACCGCTCGCAAACAAGCTGAAATCGAACGCGATCGCCTATTTCAACTAGAACAAGCAGCCAGAGCCGAAGCCGAACGCGCCAATCGGATCAAAGATGAGTTTTTGGCCATTCTCTCCCATGAATTGCGATCGCCTCTCAACCCGATTCTCGGCTGGACAAAACTGCTGCAAACCCGCAAATTTAGTGAAAAGAAAACGGCTGAAGCTTTAGCTACCATCGAACGCAACGCGAAACTGCAAACTCAACTGATTGATGACTTGCTAGATGTAGCCAAAATTCTGCGGGGCAAACTCAGCATCGATGCGGCTCCTGTGAATTTGGCATTTGTGATTGAATCTGCGCTCGACACAGTAAATACAGCAGCCCTTTCCAAATCAATTGTGTTGCATTCAGTACTGCCGAATATTGGGCAAGTCTCTGGAGATGCCAACCGCCTTCAACAGATCGTTTGGAATTTACTTTCCAATGCGATCAAGTTTACCCCCAAAGGCGGACGGGTAGAAACCAGATTAGAGCGAGTTGACGATCGGGCACAGATTATTGTCAGTGACACTGGCAAGGGTATTAACTCAGATTTTCTCCCGTATATTTTTGAATCATTTCGTCAAGAAGATGTCTCAATTACTCGCAAGTATGGCGGGTTGGGATTGGGGTTAGCGATCGTTCGGCAGTTGGTTGAGGCGCACGGCGGCACCATCGCGGCTGATAGTCCTGGTGAAGGCTTAGGAGCCACCTTTACAGTCCAATTGCCATTGCTGAATGTGGAACCGGCAATCAAGCAGACAGATGAGTTGCCACAACCAGCACTCGAACTCACGGGGATTCGAGTCCTCACAGTTGATGATGACCCTGATGCCCGTGAGCTATTAACAGTATTGCTTGCTGAATACGGCGCGCAAGTCCTGACTGTTGCCTCTGCGACAGAAGTATTGGCAAACCTAGAGTCCTTTCAACCCGATGTCTTAGTCAGTGATATTGGAATGCCCGAAGTCGATGGCTATTCTCTGATTCAACAGATTCGCGGTTTAACTCCCGAAAAAGGGGGAAAGATTCCCGCGATCGCTTTAACTGCTTATGCCAGAATTGAGGATTCCCAACTAGTGATAAGCAGTGGCTATCAACAACACGTTACCAAGCCCCTCGATCCAGAAGAGTTAGTTCAAGCTGTGGTGGCACTTGCACACAGTAAACTAAACCATTCCATTCCTCAAAATGATTAGGTTTAACCTTCAATCAACACGTGTGTTTGGATCGACCTTCAAAAGTACTTCTCGAATAATGGCGGAGCGCTGCCAGGCAGAATGCGCTTCCTCTTTGAATCTTTGTGCCGCCAAGGTTTGATTGCGAGCCTCCATCCTTGCAGCCATACGATGTGATAAAGAAGCTTTCTCTTCCAATGCCCTCAAAGCGATCCATAGTGCATCCTCTACCTTATCAGACTGCGTGGCCAGCAAAGTTTCTGCTGAATAAGCATGACCTGTGCGGCAGCGGAAACGCAACAAATTTCCCTCTTTGATTTCCCAAAGCATACCGCCGCAGTCAGGACAGCCAAAGGTTGATGGTTTACCAGGTCGTTCGCCTTCGTTTTCTACTGCTTCCAAATTCAATTGCGCTATTTCAGTTTCAAACTCCATCTCGCTAGGTATAGGGTTTTCTGGTTGTACTTCCATTGGCGTGTTAACTAAAGTTACTAAAATAGAAGGAATATCTGAAAGTGGCAGGATATGGTCAATATCCTCTACGCTCTCGATCGCATTACGTGGCATATCAGCATACAAAGCATCGTCGGGATTTTGAACAATTGCCACACCGCCCCGCATTTTTACAGCCATTATTCCCGCCGTGCCATCGTCAAGCAAACCTGTTAGTAGCACAGCAATCACTCGTTGCCCATAGGCTCGTGCTGCACTGCGAAACAATGGATCGATCGCGGGACGACAACGGTTTTCTTTTGGTCCCCGCGTCAAACGCAAATATCCTCGTTCTACCAGTAAATGGTAGTCAGCCGGAGCGACATAAATCCTACTATGAACAATAGCTTCGCCGTCCTGAGCGTGAGACACTGGTAAGTTGCCAGCACGACTTAATATTTTTGGCAGAACACTTGTGCCGTGACTGGATACATGAAGAACTATAATCACAGCAGCATTGAGATTGGGCGGCAAATGCTTGACTAGATAAGTCAGTGCCTCAACTCCACCTGCTGATGTTCCAATGACAATAATATTGTGTTCAAGCATTATTAATGTAACGATTTCACTAACATGGCAAAGTGGGCAACAAAAGCACATTGACTGCCAGTAATGAGAATAACGCAGCCAAGAAATTTGCTCACCTAGCTTTAAGAAGATTTATTCTTCATTTGAGGAATAAGACTTTTGTCGTAACCGATGACATTTCCGGTTTCATCAGCATTCAAGCAATACATGAGTGTGTTTGATAAGTTCGGCTTTGGGTTGCGAGTGCGATCGCGTTTACTCACTAGGATTTATCCATTTGAGTCATTTCTGGGTGTTAATGGTAAGCCCATAATTGAATATGAAGTCAGGGAAGTGAAACCAACCGAGCGCGATGACTTTGCCCGCCACAGGCATCGCAAAAACGGAGAAACCACAGTCCGACGTTTAGCAGGTGACATCAAACGAATTAAACGCAACCGCAGCCGCGACACTTTCAAAATGCGTTTGGGTACTGTTCTGCATCCAAATGAAGGGGTTTAAAATCTTGAAAGTTTCAGTTACCCTGAAAATATACTGATAGCAAAAGCCGTTAGTTATCAGCGTAAAAATATTGGGTGAAATATGGCTTTAACTGCTTCAACTATGTTGCCACTAGGCACAAAAGCGCCAGATTTTAATCTACCGGAAGTAGTATCTGGAAAGGCAACTTCACTTTCTACCTTTGCAGATAAAAAAGCACTTTTAGTAATGTTTATTTGTCGGCATTGCCCATTTGTAAAGCACATCCAAAAAGAATTAGTGCAGTTAGGCAAAGATTATTTTACAGGTGATTTAGCGATCGTTGCCATCAGTGCTAACGATGCAAAAAATTACCCAGATGATGCGCCAGAGTCGTTACAAGCATTTGCAACAGAACAAGGGTTTAATTTTACCTTATGCTACGATGAGAGCCAAGAAACGGCGAAGGCTTACACAGCAGCTTGCACACCAGATTTCTTTGTATTTGATGACCAACGCCAACTTGTTTATCGGGGACAATTAGATGATAGCCGCCCCAGTAACGGTAAACCTGTAACAGGTGCAGATTTACGCGCAGCCATTGAAGGAGTGCTGGCGGGTAAACCTGTTACAAGTGAGCAAAAGCCGAGTGTTGGTTGCAATATTAAATGGAAACCTGGAAACCAACCTAGTTATTTTGGTTAAGAAGGATTGGGGATTGGGGATTGGGCATTGGGCATTGGGCATTGTAAAAACTTTTCCCTACTCCCTACTGCCCACACCTATCAATGTTTAATTTCCAAATTCAGTATGTAGCATCCTAATTGGACTTTTTCTGCCCACAATTCATATTCCAGCCGCAAATTCTCTGGCAAAGGATGTCCGTTGAGAGTTAGGCTACGAGTAAAATTTCGTAAACGAATCGGATCGTTAGGTTGCAATGACTCAGTTGGCAACCAATAGCGACTAATGCCATAAACCCCCTGTTCCCAAAAGTGACGGTAACTCACTTGAGCGTTACCTTGCATAGTCATGATGACTCGGTAAGGTGAAATCTCCAGCCACAATATTCTGGGACTGTTAGGGGCGTAAGCTTTGCTCTTGCTTTGAGGAAGTGTGTCTTCTGGACTTATGACACTCTCTACTTCGCAGCTAATTAAAGGTGGTGCGGTCATCAGTAAATGAAATCGATCTGTATCTTTTTGATACAATGTCGCGGCAGTTTCGACAACAGACCAGATCGGTAGGTCAGTGGAAATAAGTGATAAGCACACGGGCTTGCGGTGATGGGTCAGCATGGGAGCGATAAGGGCTAAAAGCTATTGAATAAAGTGAAATGAACACTCTAGCTGTCTAATAAGTCGGGCTAAGAAACTAAATAGTAAAGCAGGCTTAATATTAATGAATCCGTTGATTTGTTAATAAGCTACACAAATCTGGATGAAACAGGTAGAATTTCAGCTTAAACAGCAAAAACGGTACTTTTATCTAGAGAGAGGTAATTCGTAAGTAAAGCTTGTAAATATTCTAAGGCTATAGCCTCAAAACAGTGGCAGTCGTTTTAGATGCTAAAAACCTTCTTCAGGGAGACTTACCGTAGATTGGAGTAAGTTTCATACAGCCAAAAGCAATAGTACACTAGGAAGGAAGTCACCAGAAGCGACAAACTAAGCCGCTGATGAACCTCCGGTGTATTCAAATGCCAGTGTATCCTAATGTCGGCTTCTGTTATATCCGTAGAAACTCACGAAAACCTTTTTCACCAAAATATTGCTGAGTAAAAAGTAAAATTCATTGACTCAGGAATATTTTGGTCTGCCCATTGCGCGTCTCGCAGAGGCTGAAGCTTCATAACAAATCATTCTAATTTATTTTTATTCATTACCGATGCTATTGCACCTGTGAACAAGTCATAAGTGTTACAGGCTGGTACTTATTTGGGAATACTTTTATAGGAGTGATAAGAAAGGCGATCGCACTAACGTTTTCAATTCAAATGTACTACGTCACCTTACAATCACTCTGACTTTACAAAAAAGACCTATCACTACTCACTAATCTACCAGGAGCAAGCAAGATGGCATTCACTGAAGATATTACCAAGCTATCTGAACAAGTGCGTAAGCGCGCTGACCAAGTTATTGGTGAAGAATCTACTAAGATGGCACTGATTGTTCCTTTTTTGAGCGTTCTTGGCTACGATGTGTACGATCCTAGTGAAGTAATACCGGAATACGTGGCAGATTTTGCTATCAAAAAAGCAGGGCAGTTTGAAAAGGTAGATTACGCCTTAGCTATTAACGGTACTAAAGTTATGCTCGTAGAAGCAAAAGCTCGTGGTCAAAAAGCTGAGGCACATGATGGACAATTGAGTAGATATTTTAATGCACTTTCGACAACAAAAATAGCTATTGTCACTAACGGTATTGAATACCGTTTTTTTACAGACTTGCGTGAAACAAATGTCATGGACAAGGAGCCATTTTTTACTTTTAACATCCTGGAATATGATACCAAAGATATTGATAACCTCAAATTCTTTCATCGTGATAATTTTGAGGTTGCAGCTATTACCAACCATGCAGAAGAAATGGTTTATGTAAAAGGCATGACTCAACTTCTAGGAAATCTTTTACGTTCTCCTTCTGAAGAATTTGTTCGCTTTTTAGTGACTGAACTTGGTACAGTTGCTCCTAGTTATGAAATTAAAGGTCGAATTACAGGTAAAATTATTGATAAATTCAAACCAATTGTTAAAAAGTCGATTCAGGGAAGTTTAGTAGAGTTAATGACTCGCTCACTTACTCCAGTAATAGATCAGCCTGTTGAACCTCCAATAGACATAGATAATGGAGAAGTGGATATACAACCAGATCCTCAAGAATCAAAAGTAGTAACAACTGCTGAAGAAATCGAAGCTTTTGAAAAAATTAAAGCAATTACGCAAACCTCAACGAGTTACAATTATCAACTCCAATACAAAGATACTGTTTCATACTTTGGTATCAATCTTGTTGGCAAAAGTACTTGGTGGTTTCTGCGGCTGTATCTGTCTTCGCAGAAAAAAAGTTTTGTTACTCGACTAAGTGTAGATGAAGTAAAGTTGCTAGCTTCAAACTTTGAAGTGCAAGAAGTAACAGCTTCTTTGGGAGATGCCGCATCAAAAGTAATTATTTCCTCTGTCAGTGATTTAGATAAGCTGACATCACTGATTCTCAGATGTTACGAGGCAGAAGCAGCCAAGCATCAAATATTGGCTCCAGACTTAATTAGAATGGAAAAATCAGCTTAACTCAAGGTATCTACTACAAAACTACACCTAAGCAACTATCTCCGATTTTTGCCTGCTAATAAATTAGCGATCGCATCGCACTACTAATTGGTTGACATATCAGTAATCATTGGCTTGGAAAAAGAACAAAAAAAGTGGCTCTGCAACCAGCAGAACCACCAAAGTTTTCACAAATCTGTTATAAATTAACGAACTGCCCCTTGAGCAGAAACAGTATCAATCGGTTTCATCAGGTACAGCCGCAATAACTGCCAGCCGTTGGAGATGTAAAGCGGCAGTTTTTGGAAGATTTGCAAGAATTTAGGAGTGTTGGAGTTAGCGATCGCACCCAACTTCTCATTATTGCTTATACAAACATCCAAGCGTTCATAAAACTCTGGATTCTCTACATCCAGCATCAGTGGGAATACCCGGCCTGCGTTTTCGTTGGTTTTCTTGATTACATGGATATCGTATTCTCGCGCATCCAATCCAAGGGTGGCATAAAAGTCCTTGCGTTGGATGTCATTGAGATACATGGTCGCAAACACTGATAATAAAAAGAACCGACTCCATAGCCGTGCTTTCCAATCATTCAACATTTGCGGCTGAGATTTCATGATCGCATCAAAGAAATCGCCGTGACGGTTTTCATCCTGACACCAGTTCTCAAAGAACCGGAAGATTGGATAAACCCGGTCTTCGGGATGTGCTTCTAAATGGCGATAAATGGTGATGTAGCGCCAATAACCGATCTTCTCAGAAAGATAAGTAGCGTAGAAGATGAATTTCGGTTTAAAGAAGGTATAACTGCGACTCTTAGTCAAAAACCCTAAATCTAGGGACATATTAAAGTCCGACAAAGCTTTGTTCAAAAAGCCAGCGTGACGCGCTTCATCCCGTGACATTAGGTTAAAACACTCTGCCAAAACAGGGCTTTTTCCTTTCAAGCGACGACCAAGTTCTTTATACAGCAAAAAGCCGGAAAACTCTGCTGTACAGGAACGTTCTAGAAATTCAACGAACAACTTGCGAGTTTCCCCGTCAATATGATCCCAGGATTGTTCAAACTCGGCATCCCGAACAAAGTGGTGGCGGTTGTAGTCAGTGCGGAACTCTTCGAGAATGGCTTCTAACTCGTCTTCGTTGACGGAGATATCCATCCGTGCCATTTCATCAAAATCGGTAGTATAAAACCGAGGTGTTAACAGGGTTTCTTTTGCTGGGACTTTAATCCCTGGCCGGATTTCTTCAAAGCCTGGTTTTTTGAGGGAATCTACCATGTCTTGATTTCTCTTTCGTCTTTATTATCTTAAGTAGACCTTTCGGGTGACGTTTCCACGTCCCTACCGCCACGGTAGCGGCAGTTCCTTATGGAGGAAACCCCGTTGGCGCTATCCTCTCCATTTGGGAGAAGACCGGACTGCCTCACCAGAAATGCTCTGGCAAACCGTAACAGTCCACAATAATCCAATTGTATAAAGTTCAGTTTACCAAGGTGCGGGTGAGAAATTTCTAAGCAAAACATTAAGAGTTGCAACAATCATTCAATATTTGCGGAATCAAAAATCGCGGATTGGTAGTCAAATAAATATAGTTCAGCAAGCAGCATTATCTCGTTAAAGTGGAGTAGCACTCACCTCTTGATTCTCAAAGCACTACTATCTCAGTAATTTTCTCTGGTTGTTACTACAATAAATTCATAGGGTTCTATTAATACGGTGGGCATCTTAAAATTAACAATCCACGAGTAGCATAATTGCTGAAAAAATCTAAGTACTTTAGTTATTTTTTGCACCTTTCTCAATAATTGGAGATTAGACATTGCCGACAACTTCAAATCAGAACAGCAGTGTTTATTACGAAAATTGTTAGAAAGCAACTGGTGCAAGATGTAAGTCTAGCTATTAGTACTTGGTATAAAAACAGTCAAAAAACCATTTTAAACAATAAAAGTAAATCCAAAAGGTTGAAAACAAGATGAATCTTGAAAACAATCAGCAGCAGAAAGACCGACTTCTTGTCTCCTATATCTTGTGTGCAGTCGGATTTATTGGGGTAGGAGGATTGCAGCGCTTCTACAATGGCAAGATCGGAACTGGTTTGTTATGGCTGTTGACTGGTGGTGTGTTTGGTATAGGGCAGTTCGTGGATTTATTCTTTATCCCCAATATGGTTGACGAATACGAACATAACTTGAGATTAAAAGCAGGTGTATCTCCCTTTGGTGTGCCGTTGAATGAAGCAGTAGTTGCTTCTCAAGTCCACCGACCAACAGGCAACCAACTGATGATGAAACTGATTGAAGCGGCGGAAAGCAAGGGTGGTTTTTTAACTGTCACTCAAGGCGTAAAGTTTACAGGAGCCAGCTTTGCTGAAGTGGAAGCTACTCTCAAAGAGATGTACAAATCAGGTTATGTAAAAATTGATAACGACCCCAATACTGGAGCCGTTACCTACCATTTCCATGAACTTTAATTGTCATTTGTCATTTGTCATTTGTTAAAAACCAATGACCAATGACCAATGACTAATTTCTACCTAACCACTTTTGACCGTCTAAGCGCTGAACTAAGCCATATACCAACAAATCGAGGGTAATTTTGCGCTCATCGATTAGGAATGACTCAAGAGTGCTGGGTTTTTTGCCTTCATTACAAGAAAATCCCTTTTTTCCTTGAATATCTTCATCGGGGAAATACAGGTTAAACTGACGCTTACCGATTTCTGACCAACTGCCGATAATTTGCCAGCATTCTTCGGCAGATTCAAAGCCAGTGATTGCCATCTTCTGCTTGGTAAAAGACACCTGTAAGTCTTGCACACCTTTTTGAGCGATCGCTTTTTGTAAAGCTGGCAAGTAGTCTTGCTCAATGAACTCTACGAATGGCTTGTCTTCAACAGATGGGGCTTTTTCCTTTTTGGCGGCTTTAGCTGCGGCGGGTTTTTCTCCCTTGGGTGATGCAGCAGCTGGTTTAGCAGCATTGGGATTATCTTCGGGGTTTGCGGCTTTAGGATCTGGCGCGTTGGCAGTAGGAATATCTGTGGCTTCGGGTGAGTCTGTACTAGGAGCGTGTTCTTCAGCCACACTGGGAGCTTGCTTGTCAACAGTGCTGGGAGCTACTTCTCCCGCTTGATTGTGATTGGTTGGGTCTGCCATTGCTCAGGTCAATCCTTTAATCTAGCTTTGGGAGCGATCGCTCACCTTGATGTATCGGGTATTTTTATTTTGACATACTACTACCGCTGTGCAGAATTCGTAATTTGTATTTGTAATTTGTAATTTATATACCGCAAGGGTTTCATTTCTTTGGGATGGGTGGTTTACTTGCAATACTGTTCGGTTAAGGCAAGAGACGCGATGAATCGCCGTCTCTACAATATTCAGTCTTTTGTCTTGATGGCGATAAATCACATCTTTAGCGATTTAGAATTTTCATCCTTCAAATCCCTTTGAATCCCATACCAGTTTCTACCTGTTGCTTTGCTGGAGTAGAATTTACCTTGCTGCTAGAAGTCTGACGCCTGGTGCCAACTTGGCTCAAGAATATACCTCCTAAAATCAAGCTACCGCCAATATATTGAGGTGGGGTAGGGGCTTCACCCAAAATTAAATAGGCTGCTATAATTCCCACAATTGGGCCAAATGAGCTAATTAGGGAAGCTGTAGAGACAGTGGAAGTTTTCAAGCCTTTAACCCAAAAAGACTGGCCTACCACCACAATCAACCCGCCATAGAGAAACATCCACTGCCATAAGAATGGTGAGAGAACATCAGCAAAATGATCCTTGCCATAGAGGACTAAAGCAATAAAGAAAAAGATCACAGTTCCAAGTGCAGTCCGAAAAATGCTATAGATTCCCAAAGGAATCTGCGAAAGGTGTTTCTTACTAATAATCGTAGAAGCGGCTATGGCTACAGATGCTACTGCTGCCAAAAGTTCCCCTATGCCTAAACCAAAACCTCCCATGTTCATCATAGTTTCTGTTGGAGGCTGAAGGATAATAGTTAGGATAACGCCAACAAAAGCTGCGATCGCACCAAAAAATTCCCAAATATTTACCCGTTCTTTCAATAACCAGGCTGATAAAGCCAAAGTTAGTGGCGGTTCCAAGCGTCCCACCAAGATGACATTGTTCACCCCTGTAAGTGCCAGTGCCTGGAAAATTAAACCAGGGGCTAACGCTCCTGATAAAATAGCTACCGCCGTTAGACTAACCCAATCCTTCCTTGAGAGTTGCTTCAAAGTAGCTTTGTTCCACTGTCGCCCATAGATTAGGATCAGAAGTATCAAGGCACAAAGGTTTCCCACAAATAAAACATTACACAAAGAAATCGGATTGCGATTACCGATAAAATGTTGAGCACCAATTTCTGTTAGTTTCCGGGTAACGGCGCTAGATGCTCCAAAAATTAGCATTGCTAGCCAAAGATATGTTTGTCCTGAAATTCTATAGATTTGGCGATGTGGTCTTTTGCGTCTAGTCACAATAACATCACTGCAATGAAAGCATTGCTCATCATATTAAGTGATCTTCACGCGCTTCAAAATGAGGTTTTGTTGAGAAAATACTTAAATTATCCTGTGACTTTGAGCAACCATGATTAGCTGAGAAAATGCTGAGAATTAATTAAATTTTCTCAAAGGATAAATTCATGAAAATAGTGGCTTAGTTTCAATCCGCTCTCACTGCTACCTGAGATGCTTGGGATGTTCAGGATAAAACAAAGAAGAGAAGTAACAAATGAAACTCGCACCCTTACTTACAAGCATAGCCTTGGTTGGTTTTTTCACAGTTTGGGACGTACCATTAAAGGCGATCAATCCGTTATTAGTGCAGGCATCAGCAGCCGAAGAAATGTCTGTAGCACAAAAAATAGACTTGCTTACTAAGAGTAAGGGTCAAATTGGTAGTGGCGATCAACTACGTCGTTTCTTTTTTGCTGACTTGGAACCAATCGGTATCCAGGTAGGTGGTGCAGGCCATGTAGTTAACCTTTATAACAAAGCTAATAATGTTACATTCGCTTACTGTTCGCATTACGATGTGATTGTTGCCATTAAGAAAGGTAAGGTAACTAAATTTGAACCCAGCGAAGTGAAGTAATAATGAATCTACTTTCTAATTAATATTTTGCTGAAACTAGAGGAGCGATTTGATTGCATCTAGGTTGCAATATATGAAGAAAAGCCCGGAGTCACGGAAACGTCTCCGGCTTTATGCTGTGCATTTACGCTTGAGCAAAAGTCTGATTTTATCCTTCTCAAAAAAATATTACGTTTCTGGAATATCGGGTCAAGTAGAAAAGTTAAAATATGAAACTTTTTTGCCCTTAAACTCTTATTTAATTATTTTAGTTTCAGGTATTTTACAATGAGGCTTTTAAAAGCGATCGCCTGCGAACAAAAATTGTTTAATAGCTATTAAAGCAATTATTCTATGCTACCTCATAGGTAATCGGTAGCAGTTCCAGATTAATGTAGCCAATGATTTTCCTTTTTGAAAAAATATAAAAAGCATATAATCCAGTCAAAAAAATTAGCAAAAACTAAACCTTAACCAAGATGCTATTCAACCTTAATGATTAGGAAAAATATTCTTAACATTATTCAAATACACTCTTGCTAAGATAACTTCAAATACAGATTACAACCTGAATTTTTGACTTTTAATGGGCAAACAAAAGATGCTTAACTTTCGGCTAATTGTAATAAAATTTGGAAATAATGGGTTTCAAAAAAATGTGCGTAAGTGTTGCTAGATGTAGTTTTGAGATTTCTACATCTGAAATCAAGTTCTCACATATCCTCATTTCACAACTTGATCAAATAATAATTACAACAATCTTGAGTTAAGTTTTTCTAGCCTATTTACAGTCAAAAATTTAGTAATTAGTATTTCATTTCTGCAAATTTTTCTGCTATATAAGCAAAGTAAGATAACGCAGACTAATCTTAAATCTCAGCCTAGCAAAGTTAGCTTTGTTTGTGTCGTACAGGCTTTTAGTCAGATAGCAATTTGCATATTTGGAGCGTTCCCAAAAGTTTTACAGTTTGAATAAGGATAAAATTCTCATGGCTCTTTACGGCTATACGATTGGAGATGCGGATATCAATACCAGCCAAGCTGGAGAACAATTCGCAGTTTACCGCTTCCCCATAGGCCCCTTCAATGCTACTCCCCAAAAAGTAGGCGAAATCAATGCTGCGAATATTCCGAACGCAGACCTAGAAGGTTTGGGCACTAACCCCACTACCGGAAGGGCAAGTGCAATTAACGAAGCACGTGCCTCTGGTTCTACAACAGCTGGTTCTGTTATTCGGGTAAATAATGTAGATCAGCCTTTTGCTCCAGCTAGTGCCTCGCCTACACCATCACCATCTGACCTACGTCGTTTTGGGTTTGACTCAGGTGCTGACTTTGGACGTGACTATTCAGTAGCTGGTCAACCAATTGTTCAATACAACATTTCAGGAAATAATAGCAGCAGTAATGCAGGTAGCTCTCTTTATAAAGTTACTACAGCTAACCCTGGAACTATTAGCCTTGTAGACGGCTTTGGCCCAGCTACTACTGCTGCACAAAGACAAGGAACTCAGGCTACCAACCCTGGAAAATTTGCCGATGGATTAGCTATCGACAATCTCAATCCTGGTAGAACTCGCGCTCTTGCTAGTGATTTCAGCACTGCTGATGGAGATGGAGCGCAGCTTTACAAAGTTGATTTGCTCACTGGTGAGCTATCTGCGCCGATTACTGTGAGAAATTCATCAGGACAACCTCTGAATATCAACGCAGATTCTGGATTGGCATTTACTAACAGCGGATCTCAAGGATTGTTCGCTTTGCTAGAAACTGGTGCTGTCTATCAAATCACAGGCTACCAAGATGAACTTGCTGCATCAGGTCTAGGTTTAGGTAGTGCTACGGGTACTAATGGCGCTGGCTTTGCAACCGCCACCTTAGTTGGTAACGTTAATTTACCAAGTGCTGTGAGTGGAGCCATTGATTATGAAGGCTTTACGATTGTTAATGAATAACAGCCGTTAGAATACTCTATTCTTCAACTCTTGTAAAATGTACTTTTGCAAGAGTTGAAGAAGGGATTATTTTACGGAAATATGTTATTCCAAGTTGAACGCGCCTAGTGTCGCTGTGAAAAATACTTTTGCAAGAGTTGAATATTATAAATAACTTTTCAGGTTAGTATTTGCAATTTTTTATATTATCTAATAATTAAAGTGGCGTAATCCAATAAGTAATGCCTCGAATAGCTTGTTTTTTAAAACCAAACAAAGGTAAGTTATCTTCAGATAGACCTACATAAGTCCAATGTGGAACATCATTTTCTACAGTTTGAAACCAACCATTTTGATTAAGAGCTTTTCTCTGCTCTTTACTACCTACGCGTAAATCAATGGCTAATCCCCAGAGATGTTGTGAAGTTCCGGGGGGCGCAACTAAACCGAGAATTTTTGTCTCTTTACCTTGTTGAACTTTTGCTAAAACTCGATCGTTAGCATATTTGTGCCAAAATCTTAAATTCGTGTTGAAAGTGCGAGTACAGTCACCAGAACCATAACCAGATTTTAGCGGAATTTGCTGCTGTACTCGTGCTTTATTTAAAGCATCAGCCGCCGATTTTTGTAAATAACAGTCGTTAGTGCTATCAACACGATCCATTGTTAAAGTAGCTTGAAACTCTTGGGTTTCTTGTTCATTAGCAAAGATATTTTTTTGCGGTAGTTTAATCCCAATATCGGGATTTACGAATACTGCACCATAGCTTCGTAGCAAAGTATATTCATAAGTACCAGGCTGGGGAATTGTGGATAGTTTTCTAGCGATCGCAGATAAAAAGCGCTGTTGAGGATTTAATTTAGCATCGGGAATAAATGGTTCTGATGTTGTATTTTTAAAGGTATCTATACAAGGTAATGAATTATTAATCAAGCATTCTTGTAATGGTTGAGCAGTTATAGCAACTTTGTGGTGGGTAATCTCATTGCTAGCGACTAATACAAAGATCATCAATATAACGATACTGATAAAACTTGTTTTTCTAATAAACCTAGTAATTTTTTTTTGATTTATGAAAGGGATTTTCATTTTAAATAATTGCTTAATGATTACTAAATAAGTTATTCTTTTAGATGTATTGATTATTGATAGCTGAAAATTACAGATAAATTATCAACATTTAAATATTATTTAATTGAAATTAAACAAAGCGTTTAGTACATATTATTTATAAATTAATTTGTGCTTGGTTAACGCTCTGAACAATAGCTGCGCTCGAAAACCGGAATGTTTTGACAAATTTTAAAAAGATGAAATGTTTTACTTACTACTAAACTTAAAAAATGGAACCTTCCTTTTAATTGAGTACTAGTAAATTTGATAACTTTTTTATCAGAAAGATACATCCATGAAACCACTGGAACAGCTAAAATTGAAAAGAACTCTAAGCTTGCCGATCCTGTAAGTATGACCATGCACAATTCCGTTGAATTCCAAGACGCTTTTGATGTCATAGTCGTCGGTGCAGGTCACTCCGGTTGCGAAGCAGCTCTCGCCTCTGCACGCCTCGGTTGTCGTACCCTGTTATTGACGCTCAACTTGGATAAAATCGCTTGGCAACCTTGTAACCCAGCAGTAGGTGGCCCGGCGAAATCCCAATTGACTCATGAGGTAGATGCACTCGGTGGGGAAATTGGTAAAGTAGCAGACCGCACCTATCTGCAAAAACGTATCCTCAACTCTTCACGGGGGCCTGCTGTTTGGGCATTACGCGCCCAGACTGATAAGCGCGAATATGCAGCGGTGATGAAAAATATTGTTGAGAATCAAGAAAACTTGACAATCCGCGAAAGTATGGCAACAGATTTGGTGCTAGGCGCTAACGGTGAAGTCATTGGGGTTGAAACTTATTTTGGTGTAGGGTTCCAATGTAAAGCAGTCATCTTGACAACCGGCACCTTCCTGGGAGGTAAAATTTGGGTTGGTAACAAATCAATGCCAGCCGGACGTGCTGGAGAATTTGCGGCTGAAGGATTGACACAAACCCTAAATCGCCTGGGATTTGAAACCGGCAGACTTAAAACTGGAACTCCAGCGCGGGTAGACAAGCGATCGGTAGATTATAGTAAAATGCTCATCCAGCCAGGGGATGAAGATGTGCGCTGGTTTAGCTTTGACCCAGATGTGTGGGTAGAACGGGAACAGATGCCTTGCTACATCACCCGCACAACCCCCGAAACCCATCGCCTAATTCAAGAAAATTTACACCTGTCGCCGGTTTATGGTGGTTGGGTGGAAGCCAAAGGGCCGCGTTATTGTCCCAGTATTGAAGATAAGATTGTCCGCTTTGCCGATAAAGAAAGCCACCAAATCTTTATTGAACCGGAAGGAAGAGATATACCCGAACTGTATATCCAAGGGTTTTCTACAGGGTTGCCAGAAAATTTGCAACTGCAAATGTTGCGGACTCTCCCTGGTTTGGAAAAATGTGTGATGCTGCGTCCCGCTTATGCAGTGGAATATGACTATTTACCAGCAACTCAGTGTTACCCCACACTAATGACCAAAAAGATTGCGGGGCTGTTTTGTGCTGGGCAGATTAACGGCACTACAGGTTATGAAGAAGCTGCTGCTCAAGGGCTGGTAGCGGGAATTAACGCCGCTCGATTTGTTCGCTCTCAAGAAATGATTGTCTTTGCCCGCGAGCAAAGTTACATTGGGACGCTAGTTGATGACCTGTGTACAAAAGACCTGCGGGAACCTTACCGGATGCTTACAAGTAGGTCAGAGTACCGATTGCTATTGCGTTCTGACAATGCCGACCAACGCCTGACACCCTTGGGACGGGAGATTGGTTTAATTGACGATCGCCGCTGGGATATGTTTACTCAAAAACAGGGTAATATCACCACAGAAAAGCAAAGATTGCAAACCACACGAGTTAAGGAACATGATGAAATTGGAATAGCGATCGCATCTGATACCCAACAAGCAATTAAAGGTTCAATTACCCTCAATGACTTGTTGCGGCGTCCAGGATTACATTACGTCGATCTCGACAGGTTCGGACTGGGAAACCCCAACCTCAACCGGGCCGAGAAAGAAGGCGCAGAAATTGATATCAAGTATTCTGGCTATCTTGCTAGGCAACAAAATCAAATTGACCAAATTGCCCGCCAAGCGCACCGCCAGCTACCTGGGGATTTAGACTACACAACAATTGATACTCTTTCTAAAGAGGCAAGGGAAAAGCTGACTCACATAAAACCACTTACCCTTGGTCAAGCTGCACGTATAGGTGGTGTAAACCCAGCGGATATTAACGCCTTATTATTATATCTAGAATTGCGTAGAAGCAAGAGCCAGTCAGACTTTCCAGCGTTAGCTTAACACAAGCTTGATAAAGACTGAGTATAGTAGTAGGGAGAGAGATTGGTATGATAGATGACATAAAGATTAGTAGTGGCATCATCAACAATCCTCAGATGAAAGTTGAGTTTAATACCAACACTCAATCAACTTATCTCAATTAGATGGGGGATTGGATGTTTCATTATTCAGGAGGCAGTGTTTCGACTACGCTCAACAACCACGCAGGAGTAACCCACGCACAACTGCATAGGATTGGCGCAAGACCGGAGATAAAGCGGCTCCAAGCTTTGTATCTCGTTCAACTCGTCTTAATACAATTCTGATTTTTAAATCGGGTAATTACCTAAAGCTGAAGTTTTTATTCATACTTATTTTCTCTAGTAAGAACTGCCCTCTACCTGCTACCTCCTTTTATAATCCTAATTTCCAGGCAGTCTCAATGAAATAAGTTTCACCACCAAGTATGAAAGAGGGACTGGGGACTGTAAATTGGGAGCTAGTATTTTTACTCAGCACTCAGCACTCAGCACTCAGCACTTTCAAGCCAGTAGGGGTGGCGTTTCCTCGTCCAAGCAACAACCCAGAACGTCTATGTTACAAGAAGCCAGCACCCGTCTCATAGTACCAGAACCATCAGAAGACTTAATCACCAACGAGCCTTGGTCGATAGAAAACTATGCTGATGGCCTAATGGATGAACTCTTTGCCGATATCGACTACATTCTGGATGCTAGTGGTAATCTACCTTCTCAAACTGTTAGGCACAGTAGTCAGAACAGATCGAGCCACTCTGTTGCTGGAGTTTCCGCCCAAGCTCAACGCCAATCGCCTCCAGAATACGTGCCTCTGCAAACAGTTACGATACCACAGATTACTTTGAACCAAGGAGTACAGTCAGTTGCTCGAGATAACCACAAGCAATTGAGTACCGTTGTATTTGGCACCTCTACTGTTAAATCAGTTAGTAGAAAGCGTCAAAAAACTAGTTCGGTTTTGGGCAAACTGCTGATTGTCGGAACAACTTTAGGCGTGGCGATCGCTAGTACGATCTACTTGGTGCAGTCTGGAGTCGTATATCTTTTAAATAACAAATTGCCTGAGTCAGCGCTTCTATTGCCGCAATCGCAGTCACGGTTGCCCGTAAAAACTGAAATAGAGGCAGAGTTAGTTGACTATATGCTCCAAGCGTTGGCTGTTATAGATAAGCAAGGAGCAAAGAGCAATCAAAAATCTTTCAATCCAGGATTCTCCAGTCAGGCAAATACTAACCAAATAGCCCTTGGTCGTGAGCAAGCAACTGGTAATCTACCAGCACTTCCACTTCTAGCTAACAATACACCACCAGCCCCCAATCGTTCTGGAAGCGTTGTTGAGCGCATCTATGTCCCCGTTTATCAAGCGCCGTCACCAATGCGCTACGCCCTTCCAGCCATTCCGGGGACTCCTACACTACCACAAGTTGCCAGTGCGTTACGGGTATCTCAACCTAATGTTGTGAAAACTGCCCTGAATACAGTGCAACAAGCTGCCAAGCCTGTAACTGTCAATATGTTAGCTGCGGCTGTACGAGCCGAACTCAAACCGGTGGCAGCAAAAACTGCACCCATTACCGTGCGGCAAACACCCAAACCTTTGCCTGCATTACCAGTAGTTCCATTGCGTGCTGCACTCGCACCAGAGTCAGAACCAACTATTACCCAGGAACAAGTATATCCGGCAACTGCGATCGCATCTGCTCCGAGTAATACCTTAGAGGGATTGCTAGAGTTGGGCAACAAATCTGCCGCTTTGTTTAAAATTGATGGTGTGACTCGCCGCATCAATATGGGTGAAAGTATCGGCTCCAGCGGTTGGACACTAGTAGATGTCAGTAATGGCGAAGCAGTCATCCGACGTAATGGCGAAGTGCGATCGATTTATGCAGGACAGAAACTATAAATTTTTTAACCCACTGCCTGGTTGAGGAGAGTTTAAAGATTAACCTCATCTATCACCATCAACAGTACTGCGGCCAGCAATAATTGATTGAAATAATTTGATTGCGTCAAATACTCCTCTGTCTCTATCTGCACTGTTAGGATTGCCTGCTGATATGTAGCCTAGCTAATGCGATTGCTTAATAGATAGTTCGCCAAGCTTTTACCGTCCCTTTACCAATTTCGCTATCAACAGTTTGACCTCCTTCCAAGACTAGTCTGATATCTAAGTTCTCATCTGGAGCGTTTTTCAAAGCAGTAGCTAATTCTTTAGTGACAGCAAACGTGCCATTTGAACCGTCTAATTGAAAAACTTTTTCTCGGACCTTGAGCAAAAGCTTATCGACTTTTTTAGTCGTGACAAATCTAAAATAGTCAGGTCTAGAATACACACGACCTGCGGTGTAGAAAGAAGATCTTGCTTGACCCGAATTTACTGTTACGAGTACTCGAATGCTCGAAAGAGTCCACAAACTAATAACTTGCGTTGAACCCTCACGGTACAAATAGCCACCTAAAGAATTGCGGTCGAAAACTCCAACAAACTCCCCTTCAAAAGGGTCTACAATTCTTACGGCTTTCGACCAAGGTACATCCATTTCGGGGGATAGTCCAGCCGATTTGACCATTGGCAAATCGCTTGATGCTTGAGCAAGAATAGCTATTTTTTGAACAGTCAAAGCAGCACAAAGTTGAGGGGAAATTACAGCCAAGCTAGCCCCAAAAAGAAGAACTGGAATCGTTTGCGGTAACTTCATCATAAGTCAGGGGTATAATCTTCAAATGCTTCTTACTGCAAAACAGTTTGCCTCACTTCAACTGGTTCACCCGTCAAGCTAAAAGGTCGAACTTCGGTAATTTTTACCTTCACTAACTGCCCTTTGAGTTCTTTGATGTTACCGCTAAAAAAGGTCAAACGATTACCGCCAGTGCGTCCCATCACCTGGGTTGGATCTTTAGGATTTTGGTCTTCTACTAAAACTTCTTCAATGCGTCCAAAGTAACGTTGCGATCGCTCTGCTACTTTCAAGTTTCCCAGATGATTGAGCCGTTGCAGGCGATCGCTTTTAATTTCTTCAGTCAGTTGATTATCCCACAAAGCGGCTGGTGTCCCTGGACGCGGCGAATATGCTGCTGTATTCAACATATCAAAGCCAATATCTTCCACCAGTTTCAGGGTATTTTCAAACTGTGCTTCTGTTTCCCCAGGAAAACCGACAATTACATCGGCACTAATGGAGGCATCTGGCATATACCGCCGAATTGTATCGATAATCCGACGATATTTCTCATGGGTATAACCCCGCGACATCGCTTTTAAAAGTTCGTTATCCCCAGATTGAAAGGGAATGTGGAAGTGTTCGCACACTTTGGGTAACTCAGCACAAGCCTGAATTAATCTCTCAGTAAAATAACGGGGATGGCTAGTAGCAAACCTTAATCTTTCAATCCCCGGCACATCATGGACGTAATAAAGCAAATCTGTAAAATTGTGAAGATGCCGACCTTCTGGTGTTACTCCAGGTAAATCTCTGCCATAAGCATCAATATTTTGACCGAGTAGAGTAATTTCTTTGTAACCTTGCCGTCCTAATTTTTCCATTTCAGCCCGGATAGCTGACGGCGTGCGAGATTGTTCGACACCGCGCACATTGGGAACCACGCAATAGGTACAGCGTTCATTACAGCCATAAATCACATTCACCCAAGCGGTCACTGTACTATCTCGTCGCGGCTGGGTGATATCTTCAATAATGTGAACAGCCTCGGTTGCGACAACTTGGTTGCCCTCAAATACTGACTCCAACAAGTCTTTCAGACGGTTGGCGTGTTGTGGCCCCATTACCAAATCTAATTCTGGGACTCGCCGCAACAGCGCTTCTCCTTCTTGCTGGGCAACACAACCAGCAACGATGAGGGTTAAATCAGGCTGCTCATGTTTACGCTTTGCTTGTCTGCCTAGGTAGGAATATACCTTTTGTTCAGCATTATCCCGAATTGTACAGGTATTATAAAGAATCACATCTGCATGATTCGGATCTTCACACCACTCAAAGCCCATGTCTTCCAAAACGCCAGCCATGCGCTCTGAGTCAGCTTTATTCATCTGACAACCGAAAGTAGTAATGTGATATTGGCGTTTAGAAGTGGTCATGGGCAATTCTGCTGAATCAGCGTAATGTATTGTAAGGTTTATTTCTATTCTATAACGCTCTTAAGCTGCTTCAGGAGTGCTGAGTACCTTGGCTCAGATTCCTTTTGATATTTCCATATAAAAACCTCAAAAAGTTCAAGCTGCAAGCATTAGCGGTGATGAAATTCGACCTCTTTCTCCAAAATCTTGATGTCATAGTTGCCAAAGAAATCGTGACCTAGTAGCCCGATGCTTGCTTTTGGTGCGATCGCTACTTGAAGATTATTGGCTGTAACTCCACCTACTGCAATAGATTTTACCTTACTGGTTGAGAATTTTACTTCACTACCATCAGCAATTTGGGCTTGCATTGTACCTGTAGCCTGTAGTTGCAGTGTATTCGCCATATCTTGAGTGATAATGGTTCCACTAGCACCTGTATCTACAATCATTTCAAAGGTTTTTTTGTTGTTGAAGGTGACATCAATCACAGGAGTTCCACCAAAACGGCGTTTGATTGAGATTCGAAAAACTTTATTGTCTGAAGGTGTGGCTATGATATTGCCACAAATCCTTCCTAATCCAACAGTTTTCCCAGAGGAAGTTATCATGTAACACGCTCCTGGATCGTCTGCTGTTGCCCGATGAGAGAATGCTAAAAATATCAGCGTTGGCATTAGTGTGAGCGCAGCTATATTAACGCTGGTAATCCAACGCCTCGAAGCATTCTTCATGTTATACTATTCTCCAATTTTTTTGATTGTTATTAATAGTTAAACTCATCATTTCGGCTGTAAAATATCGTATTAAAAGCACAAACTTTTGATATAAAAAATTATATATATATATGTGTTTAATAGGTATTGCAACGTTTTTTTAGTTTTAAATTAGCTGTTTTTTTATAACTATGTATCTCAAAAATCTGAAATCGCATCTTACTTAATACATCTTACCTAGAATTACTGATTAATAAATTAAAGATTAGGTAAAGACATGATAAAACTACTTAGAGCAGCTTCAATCTGACATCCTAAGAAGTTGGATTAGGAGAAATTTGTTAGCTTACTCAAAGTTTGCTGCTGCATTTACAGCAATTGCGA
>JADEXV010000444.1 GCA_015206945.1 Nostocales cyanobacterium LEGE 12452
TTGACAATTCTTGTAAGCAGGCTTTGATCCGTTCTTGTTTCTCTTGGTTCATTGTCAGCGATCGCACAGGGTTATTTCCCTTTACATTTTCCCATAAATGATAAATCTTCCAAAACTGGATGCTCCCCAATTGAGTGATGTCATATCCAAATATAAAAATAGGTAAAACATCAGCGATCGCAACAATAATATATTCAACCAAACTCTTGTGTCCAGCAACAAAACTTGACGAGTCGCGAAACTCATGATGTTTAAGATGGATTTTCTGCAAGAATCTTGTGTGCAAGAGGCGATGAGCAACATAAAAACAGAAATCAGCAGCAACTATTCTCATCAAAAACCATCCCAGGTTTAGAAGTAAGCTATTTCCTCTATGAACCTCTGGAGCTAAATATAGAATGATTGATGCTGATAGAAAAGCTTTAATTTCTCCTGTAATAATGCCTTGGATAGTAAAGGAAGGAAATGGTTGATTTTTGACTGTCTTGACTCTTGCAGTCAGCTTATCCCTTAAAACATCGTTGCTTTTAATTCCTTTTTCAATGAGGATGCCAATACTATAAAATGAGATAGAACCAAGGAGCCAGTACAACAGTACCTGCGTGATAAAGTTGATCTTAATATTGTTTAACAGCAAATAAAATACTTGCTGAACAATCGTACAACTAATAGCGATCTTGAGATAAAATTCTATCTCAAAACAGAAATTCAAAATCTTTGGCATCTCTGTAACTTTATAGTATGTGACTGAGGCATATTCTGTTAATCTTTAATATCTTGAACAATCCGAAAACCAGCGTGTTGATAAAAATTGGGACGGAACCAGTTGCGGTAATATTTTAAAGCTTCTGTACCATTAGTTATCCAACACCCTCCTAACATCATTTGATGTTTATCATCAAAAAAGATGGCAGAATTATCCTCATAAAGAAAATGAGGTTGATATCCTGGAAGAGGATTTAAGTTATTACTCAACCATTCCCAAACATTCCCACGTAAATCATACAATCCCGAAGAACTTTTGGATGTTTCTAACATTCCAACAGGACTAGGAGAGCCAAATTTTAAATTGAGATTATAATTTTCTACATCATCTAATAAACTATTACCATAAGTCGCTAAATGGTATTCTGCTTCACTCATTAAGCGAGTATCTTTTCCTTGCCAACGACAATAAGCCATTGCTTCATAATGATTGACTTCCACAGGCCAATCTAGCGGTAAGTCAATTTCATCAAACATAGCTCGATATTTGTAGCTACCATTTTCATGTAACCAAAATTTGGGACATTGAATATTGTATCGAGTTTTCCAATTCCAAGATTCTTCATCCCAATAGTCTTGATTTTCGTAACCACCAACTTTTACAAAATAAATAAAATCGGCATTGGTAATCAGATATTTGCTGGCGACAAAGGGTGCAACTTCAACAGTGCGATCGCCATAGTCAATATCCCATCCATAAGTGGAGTCATCTAAGGCTTTACCGAGTTTTACTACCCCACCAGCAACTTCGATCATTTCGTTCTCAGGAGTGTAACCATTAAAAGGGGCATATTGCCAATTTTGGGGACGTTTCACTCTCTCAATTGGTAGTTGGCGAATTAACATCGAAGAAGTTTCAATGTGAATACGTTGGTGTTCAATCCCCATCATTAAAGCCCAAAGAGGATGACTGGGATGAATTGGCAAAGTAATTGGGGTTGTCTTAATTAGTTCGGAAATTACGGAATATGCTTGTTCTCGATACTCCCAAGTTTGGGCAACTTGCGGCCATTGCAGATGAGCGATCGCTTCATTTAATTCCTCTGGTATTTCTGGATCAACTCCAATTTCAAACAAAATTTCATACTCTGGATTGAGGCGTTTTCCTAATAATCCTACCTGAATTAATTTATTGATGTAGAAAATAGCCGAATGTCCCAGATAAAAAATTAGAGGATTCCTCAAAGGGTCAGGATTGAGATAAAATGTCTCTTCCCCAACTAGACTTTTCAATAATATATCTTCCAGTTGCCAAGCATTCTCAAGGTAGTCGAGGATAACTTGGTTATTACAACTATCAAGTTTTGGAGGTTGAGCAGATTGCAGACTATTCATGGTGTAACTAAGTTGTTGTTAAAGAAAAATGAAAAAATTAATTATCTAGAAATCCGATTTGATTCCTGAATTGACTTGCATCGGTAGGGAACACGGAAAAAAAATCGATGTGTACTGAGTTTTGTGAAAAATCAAATATGAGTCCTATAGAATGTGTTAAGCACAATAGGATTAAATGAGGGATCAAATAAGATTCTTAAATATGACAGATTTAATATTTAATAGCAATACTTATTGTTCAGTAATTAGTTTTTCAAATAAAACTAAAACTTTATCGACTTAGTGTAGTAAGTCCGTAGATTTGACTAATTTAATTTTAGTTCAATAATTAAACTATCAGCCAAGAAATAATTCAGGTAATAAACATAACAAGATTATTAAATGACTACAACTTTGCAAAAAACATCTCCAATAATCATTGCACACCGAGGCGCTAGCGGCTATCGTCCAGAACATACTTTAGCTGCTTATGAATTAGCGATCGCACTTGGGGCTGATTATATTGAACCTGATTTAGTTTCCACCAAAGATGGTATTTTAATTGCTCGTCACGAAAATGAAATTTCTGAAACCACTGACGTTGCAACCCATGCAGAATTTGCTCATCTTCAAACCACTAAAATAATTGATGGCGAATCAAAAACTGGCTGGTTTACTGAAGACTTTACCCTAACAGAACTGAAGACACTACGAGCTAAAGAGCGAATTCCCCAAGTGCGATCGCAAAATACTGGCTATGATGGACTTTTAGAAATTCCCACGCTGCAAGAAATTATCGATTTAGTCAAGGTTAAAAGTGGCGAAATTAATCGCACAATTGGCATTTACCCAGAAACTAAGCACCCAACTTACTTTCAATCTATTGGGTTAGCCTTAGAA
>JADEXV010000085.1 GCA_015206945.1 Nostocales cyanobacterium LEGE 12452
TAACGAATCATACTTGTCGTGAATGCTTTCTACTACCTGGTTAACAGACATCTAAGCCTTTAATTCGGTTACATTATGATCATCTAACTATTCGGTAAATTGTTCAAGTTATTTTTACATGATGCCTAAGTATTTTTTGAAATATGAAAAATCCCTCTAAAGTAAGAGATATATTATATGCTGTGGTAGAGGATTTTTTGATTCTACTTCGGTATTTTAGTAGATAAACAAATTTTCCTGCTATTTACCTCAACTTAGTCTCTTTATCTAAAGAGATAAACAGTTTTAAAATGATAGCAGATAAATGGTCTAGAATAATAAGAAAAAACATGAATGACAAAAACAAACTTGAGAGTAACAAAAGTAATTTTAATTTAAATCGGGACAAAAAAGAGGATGAAACTAATATAAATTCATTATCTAACGAACCCAAACAGTTAACTAAAACAATTAATATAGATGGTCACCGTCCAGTCGATCCAAGTAACATTCAGATTAAGGAAACAATTGATATAGATGGTCAGCGCCCAATTGCAAAAGATAAAAATCATAGCGATCAAACAATTGATATAGACGGTCAACGCCCGATCGCTAAAAGTAATTTTGAAGAACATGAGATGCTATCCGTAGACGGTAAGCGTCCAATTGACCCTAGTGATTTAGAAATTGAGGAAATTCTTGATATAGATGGTCAACGTCCGATCGCCAAGAGTAATTTTCAAGTTCAGGATACTCTAGAGATAGATGGTAGCCGCCCAATAGTTGCAAATAACACTGTTGATTCGCAAATACCAACAGATTATGTAGACTAAAATCACAACCTTTCTTGACACTGGAAAGTGGTGAAGATAAAACAAGGGTACTCAGTAATCTACGTTATTAGCATGAGAGTGCCAATAATATCGTATTCGGTTAAAGACTTATCATTAAAACCGCAGAGGCGAGGGGTTTTTGGGCTTTCTACATTGATGCGAGAATTATAACTAATTAGCCGGACATGATATAAAACCAAAACGAAGATTTGCACAGAAAAACACGCAGTAAGGGCGCACAGATGTGCGCCCCTACGAAAACCTTATATTTAGATTTAGACTTGGGAAGGCTCGGCTATTGCTGCTTTGGCTCTAAGTTAAGATCCTCTTCATACAAAAGCACGGTAATACACATCATATGTAGAGCCACCTCCAGACACACGTGCTCTTGCCATGCCATTGGTTGCTCCAAAGACAGTAAAACCACCTAGAGAATCGTCAGAGCCGTTTAAAAAGCCGTCTTCATCGAAAAGTTCGATCCTTGCAGGTAAATCAACGCCTAAACCTCGGTTAACTACAAATGTCTGTCCGGTAGAAAAACCATTAGGGCCCCAGATTTTACTGCCATTGACTGTGATATAGGTATCGTCATCGCCGAATGTATCTGCATCAGCATTGATAGCCTGAAGTTGCTCTATAAGAAGGAATCCGCCCCCTTCTATAACAGCCTCTTCTTCAGGAGTTAATTGAGCGAATAGTTGTTCGTTATCGATAGAATAAATGTCAGAATTAGATATCTTTTTGTTGATAGATAACATGATTTTTCTCCTTTTTTAATTAAGCGCATACAGAGATAATTAGGTAAGTTTTAATTCACTAAATTCGCATTACATATTTGTGAGAGGAATCGGCAATTGTAACCATCAAAAGTTTGTTCCGTAATGGAACAAATCATCTTATGATTCAGCAATACCACAAATTTACACGCTTTTTGTGATACTTACTAGGTGAACCTCTGTACTATGATTCTTTACGATGGCTTTCAGGCTTTATGCGCTGAGAGCAGAAAATTTGTTCAAAATCTGTAAAATGGTTATAGAGCAAGAAATTGGACTTATGCTATTGACATCCCTCGCAAACTCAAGCTGTTAATTCAGCTTTGCATTTGGAATGCGTAGGCGCAGCTGTCTATGATAAATTGCAGATGTTATAGCATCGTCATAATTAATTATTTATTATTTATGCTTCCTGTAGTGATTTTGGGTCTGACTATAACAATAAATCCAAGCAAAGTAAAAACTAACATCTGCCAAGTCACTAAATTCCAGCCACCAAGATGCCAGCATAATAGACCAATGCTAGTACCTACAGCACCACCAATAAAATAGGTGGTCATGTAAACTGTGTTGATGCGACTATTCGATTGAGCATCAAGAGTATATATTCTTGTGACATTGGTGACTTGAATTGCCTGTACACCTATATCTAGTAACAATACGGCAACAGCGATCGCCAGCGCTGAACTAGAAGCAATTTTAGCAATTACTAAACCTGCAATCACTAGAGATACAGAAATAGTTAAGGAACGTTGGGAATTACCTCGATCGGCTAATTTACCAAAAATTGGTGCCATTAATGCACCTGCGATCGCCACAAAGCCATACATCCCAATTGTGTCAGATTGAAAATTAAAAGGCGCTCCGCTTAAATGGAAAGTCAATGTTGTCCAAAATGAGCAAAAGACACCAAACATTAATCCCCCAATTAAAGATGTTTCTCTCAATAAGGAAAAACGTTTTAATTGTTGAAGCGTTGATTTTAATAAATCAAAATAATCACCAATGTATTCATTATTTACATTAGGCAAGTAAATCTTTAGCAAGACAATAACAATTAAAATCATTGCTCCTGAAAATCCATATACATAACGCCAACTGAAGGATTCAGCAATATATCCGCTAAAAACCCTTGCTCCTAAAACTCCAATAAATATACCAGTAAAAATACTTCCTACAGTTTGACCTGTAGTTACTCTATCTATACTTGCTGCTAAGGGAAGAATAACCTGAGCGGAGACTGTTGTAATTCCAATTGCTACGCTCAATATCCAAACCTGGACGATATTTTGTGAAAACGTCATGGCTATCAACAAACAGAACAAACATATAAGTAAGGAAAGAATTAATGTTTTTTTGTTGATTTTATCGCCCAAGGGGATTAAAAAGAAAAGCCCAAAACCGTAACCAACTTGTGAAAGCACAGATATACTACCCGCTTCACCTTCACTAACTTGGAAAGAAGATGCAATATCTGTGAGAATTGGCTGATTATAATAAACGTTAGCAACACACACACCAGATGCGATCGCCATAATCAGTACTTGAAATTTAGTTAATCCCTTACCTGAGAATTGTTTTTCCATTCAACCTAAGTCACTATAATTTAGTTGCTTGAGGACTTTTACCTTTAGCTTCATCTGTGTTTATCAAAACAGAATTCAGGAGTCAGGTGGTCGCCGAGCGCAGTCGAGGTGAGCCAGAATTCAGAATTAATTTTGAACGAAAGAGTGGATAGCATAGCGTTAGCGTTCGCGCAGCGTCTTGTAGAGAGGAACAAGTGTCGCGTCTTGATTCTGACTCCTGAATTCTGACTCCTGAATTCTTCTTCAATAGTTATTAGTTTTCCTGGTGCTAAACCGCCAAGTTAGGATGATTGCAGCGCTGGCTAAACCAATAGCCAATCCCCACCAAAGACCAATAGCTCCAGACCCCAACGAGATCCCAAAAGTATAACCAGTGAATAAACCAACACACCAATAAGCAAAAATGCCAATCAACATCGGGATTCGAGTGTCTTTGAGTCCGCGTAATGCTCCTGCAGCAGTAACTTGCACACCGTCGACTATTTGAAAAATTGCCGCGACTGCTAGCAATTTCACCGCGAGGGCAACCACATCTGCATTGTTCTGATTGTTGATGTCAATATAAAGAGAAATAATCGACTTTGGTACTAGCCAAAATGCAATGGCCACTACACCCATAGATAAAGCTGCAATGGCAATGCCTATATATCCAGCTAGACGACTGCCAACTAAGTCATTCTGTCCGGCTAATTGTCCAACACGAACTGTTGTTGCTAGAGAAATGCCTACTGCCATCTGGAATGATATCGAAATTGTTTGTAAAGCAATTTGATGGGCAGCTAGGGCATTGGTTCCCAATTGTCCTATCAACAAAGTCACAACAGTGAACAGTCCGGCTTCGACCGTAATTAGACCCCCGATGGGCAATCCAACCTGAAAAATCTCGCCAATTATCCGGCGATGCTCTAGAGGAAAAGCTTCGTGAGACGAAGATCGAAAAATACCGTAAACTGCAAAGCGAGGCTGATTATATATATAAACTGCCAAAGCAACAAACATACTCCAAAGTGAAAGCGTGCTTGCCCAACCGATACCAGCTAAACCCAGCGCCGGGAATCCCAATTTGCCAAACATCAGCACATAGTTAGCTGTGATGTTGAACAGAGTACCCAAGACTACTGTCACCATAACTAATTGCGGTTGGAATAGAGCAGAAAGAAAGCTTTTAAGTACTGCAAAGCCTAAAGCAGGAATAAAACCCAGTGCGATCGCTCTTAAATAAATCTCTGCTAGTGCTACTGTATTAGCATCCTGTCCTAATAAAAGTAGTAAAGCACCTGCATTGTAAAGTAGCAATGTAATTGGTATTCCTAGGACTAGAGATATCCCTAGTCCAAGCCGGACAATTATACCAACTTTTTCTTTATTTCCGGCTCCATAAGCTTGGGCAGCTAAGGGACTGACAGCAGAAATGATACCAGTAAAAATCAACAGAGAAAAAGTAAAGATAACAGCTCCCAAACCTCCAGATGCAATGGTTTGACTTCCCAACCAGCCCATCATTACCGTATCAACAAAACCAGTTGCAGATTGAGCCAGTTGTGCCGCTGCCAAAGGTACGGCTAACATGAGACATTTCTTAACTTCAGAAAACATATACACTTGATAACCCGATGTGAAGAACAAAGGGTTTTTTCAAAATCTAAACCCATGTTCAGGAGATATTGCTCCTGGGAACTTGAATCTATCTTAATGGAATCAGAGGATTCCCGTCACAGTGGTTAGTGCAGCGTTCCGCAGGAAAGACTTAACAGGAAATGAATTGCAACCAGGTAAAACTAACACGACACCTATCAAATGTTTGGTTTATTTTTTTCGTAGGATAAAGTTTTAGAATGTTCGCTGTGGGCGATGGTTTATTGCCGGAACCAGCCCTCAAGCCGCGATCGCCAACGAAGCTCAAAATCCTCATAACAGCTTTTAGTGTCACAAATAATTTCAATGTTTTGGCAATCATCTTGAAGCTACGTTAAAGTAAACAGTTGGAGTTAAGAATGGATTTATATGCGCTTACCAATTGCAATTAGTGCTGTTTTAGTGGCATCTTTAGGTTTTAGTGCACCTGTAATATCTCAACCTCCTCCTATACAGGTAGCCAAAACGCCCGCGCCTAGTAGTTTAACCTTAGAACAATTTAAGATTAATTACCGATTATGGAAACGGCAAAGAATCTCTAACTATCGCTATGAATTCACTAGAAGTTGCAATTGTTTACCTAAAGCCACAGAACCAGTGATTATTAAAGTACGTAATCGAGTCACAAGTTCTATTACTTATAAAGCAACTCAAAAGCCAGCAGAGGCAGAATTATTTAAACAATATAATACAATTCCTAAACTCTTTAATGTCATCAGGGATGCGCTGATTCGGAAAGCAGCAAACTTGACTGTACAATACGATCCAATACTTGGTTATCCAACTCAAATTAACATCGATTATAATAGCCAGATCGCTGATGATGAAATATTTTTTACAATTAGCAATCTGCAAAAAACTAATTAACTATGGCTTCTTGAACACATTATAAAAGAAGCCGAACGGCGTGCTTACGATCGCCTGTATTTGGAAACAGGGGCAATTCCAAAGTTCGCCCCAGCACGAGCCTTATATACACGGCATGGGTTCGAGTACCGAGGCCCTTTTGCTGACTACATTGATGACTCGAACAGCGTATTTATGACCTTAGCTCTATAAAGGTTTAGAATGGCGAATGCATTGTTGGGCTGAAGTATTTAAAGTCTTTCAATAATACCATCGCCACTCATCATTTTTGCGACTTCATCCATAATTTCTTGACTGCTATAGTCTGGCTTAGATGGATCTATTGGTTTTAACGGACGAAAGATAGCTAGCTGAGATTTTGGAGTCAGCATTTGTTGTAATTCGCTTTCACATATACCAATTTTTTCTTCAAACATCAGTTCAGCACCATGTTCTAATTCATCATGAATTACATCGAGATGTCGTAAGCCTCTATAAGTAAAAGTTACGGTTTGATTTTTGGGATTGAGATATGTGCTGTTACTCTCATAACCAAGTTCTTCGGCTTTCTCAAAAGCCTCTTCTGGTGAAGAAGCACGGACAAGAACAATATTTACATGAACCACATTGTGTGGATTTCCCTCAACGTTACACTCGATCACCAATTCAGCGATATACCACTCTGCATCCTTTGAAATGTATGCCATTGCTTATAAAACTACAAATTTATACCAATCATGCTATCACTGACTATTCAGTGATTTTGTTTGAAAGGATTTTTTAAACTAATCTAACAGGTTATGCTTGCTGAAAACTAACATAGGCTAAATAATTCAAAAATGACAATAAATCAATCTTGGCGCGATCTACGTGTCGGCGATCGTATTTGTATCTTGCAATTCCGACAAAGACAAATGCTTGAAGATACAAAGCAACTATACCAGAGACTTATTGCCGAGCGTGCTATTTTGACGATTAGTGAAATTAATCAGTGGGGATATCCTGTAATTTACTATAGTTTTCAAAACGAGCAAGGAGAGGGGGAGGCTCATAGTTTGGCAATTGATGAGTATGATATCTGGGAAAAAGTCAATATCACATAGCCACTTTTAAAAGCTTGTAGCAATATAATGCCAAGCTAGAAAATCTAGAGACTTTGATGGTAAAGCTAAAAATTTATGAGCGCTGTTATGTCCATTTGTCCTGCTTGCCCGTCGTAGTGAACCATCTTTAGATTTAATATAAGTACTTTCATTACATTTGCGTTACTCAAGTTTGTGAATTTTGAACTATATAATTACTAAACTTAAGTATTAAATAAAATGATTACCAATAGTTTAGGAAAAGCAAAGACGTGAACCGTTTCAAAAAGCTATCCTCAATTGCGTTCCTGTTATTAGCCTTCATTTATCCACCTACTTTGGTTGAAGCCAAAGAGAATACTCACAATGATGTTCTCAATGAACAGAGTATTGACGCACAAACAAAATTAGGTGGAGAGCAAAGTGAAGAGTTTTTGTTAGCTCACAGACGGAATCGACGACGTTATCATAGACGGCAACGAACTGGAAGATATTATTATCAACGCCAGCGGAATCGACGACATTATTATAGACAGCGCTATCGCTCTATACGTTATCATGGACAACGATATCGTCGTGGAGAATGGGAACTTGTGCGCGATCGTCATGGACGATTAATGTATGATTGGCAGCGTTAATAGTAAATTTACACTCAATTTTTCTAGAGAATCTTTATGCGTAAATCCTAACGCAAAACCCAAAGATTTTACCTAGTTTTTAATCATCTCACGGTTGGCGGAATATTTGTGATGTTAATAAACTCATGGTCAATGTTGTTCTATGAGATGCGATAAATCATCACAAAGACGCGATAAATCAAAGACGCGATAAATCGCCGTCTCTACAAAAGACTAATTATTGGGGTGCAGGGGATCAGGGGAGCAGCACTTCGGCTCATTTCGGCTACGCTCAATGACCAACGCTCTGTTACCGAGGAGAAGTTGCAGTAAGTTTTTCCCCTCAAGCTTGTGAGAAACGCCAGTAAGGTACGTTATGTCCACGCCGAAATAGCAAATGAGTTCGCTAAATCAACAAATGCGAACGCCAAATCAGCAAATGCGAACGCCGAATCAACAAATGCGAACGCCGAATCAACAAATGCGAACGCCGAATCAACAAATGCGATCGCCGAATCAACAAATGCGATCGCCGAATCAACAAATGCGATCGCCGAAGTAACAAATCTGACTTTTCACGGTATCTGGAAAACCTCTCTCTAAATCTCTCTCCTAAAAGGCTACGGTGTACACACAAGTCTTCTAGAGTTGCGCCACAGGCTTTTGATCCCCCCAACCCCCCTTAAAAAGGCAGGGCTGTTTCATTCCACAAAATGAAGGAGTTTGTCAATATCATGAGAGAGAAATCTTTGAGCAATTGTGATGGAATGATAACCATTGCGACGAAGAATATTAAGTGCGTTAGCGAAGCTTTGCCGAAGGCATCGCTCTCAAAATTGAAAGATTGGCGGGAGCGTTGCCGAGACGGATTGTAGAACAATCCTCTTTGAAAACAACGTCTTTCACCCAGTGCAGGCAATTTTCGATACCCCAATGACCACGAATACCGAGAGCAAATTCCTTCGCTGTGCAAATCAAACTGCTAATATAGCAAACAATTTCATGATATTTCTTGCCCTTTCTCGTACCAATTCTTTCGACCCTGACTAAAGATTTTATTCCAGTCCATGCAGGGTCAATTCCATTGGAATCATGAAAAACTTCTACAATGCGTGTTGTATGTCTATCTCTAGTTTTTTCGGTCTCGACTATACGAGAAGTTGGTTTTTTTGTGGTGGCAATGTGTTGAATATGACTATGTAGTTTGGGCTGATTATTTTTAACAGCAATGACGTAATCGTTACCGCCGTCTATAATCATTTGACAAGTTTTTTTTGACAATGTAAAGAATCAAAGCTCAAAACTATACCTTCTAGACCTAATGCTGTGACTAACTCTTGGACAACTTGAATTTCGCTTTTTTGTCGGTTCTCAAATTTTCCCATCCCGACAACCAGCCCTCTTTTGCAAGCAAACACCGACACTATACTGATAAAATTTTGATTAGATGAACTGTAGTTTTGCACTGTACCCTTAATACTTTTTCCATCTGTTGCACACCATTCTGATTCCTCTAAATCAACATAACTTTTTGCCCATTCATTAAATCTTCCTGCCAGCTTATCGAAATCTACTCCCATCACTACACGTCGGATTGTTGAGTATGATGGTACTCCATGTTTTTCAATCCCAAATTTCTTTATTAATACCCGACTATGCCTTTTGACAAAATCTCCCCACCCCCTATATCCTACATATCCATTCATTGTTCCCATTATCACCAACAGCAACACTAACCACAGTGGGTGTCTTCGCCCATCAGTCGTTCTAAAGTCTGCCACTTGCTTCAATTGTTCAATCAGAGCTGCACCCATCATTTTTATCCCCTCAACCCTTGCTATTTTACCTGTTTTAGGGAATGAAACAGCCCTGCCTAAGTGAGGGGGGCAAAAAGCTCTCAAAGTCCCCCTTTTTAAGGGGGATTTAGGGGGATCAATACACATTTTGCACCCAGCAAAAAGATGTGTGTACACCGTAGGTATGTATTGGGGAGGGAACGAGATTTTTCTTGTTTCCACCCTTTACAAGGGGGGATTAAGGGGGGTAATTAGGTTGTCTGACGCTCAATTACAACACTCATCAAGTTACTCGTCAGTATGCTCACGTAGAAATGCAAGTATTCGCCTAAGTTTTTCCCAGCTAATCCTCAGTTGGCATATCTTTTATGACTTATGCATTAACCTGAATTTCCCGCCACTTTGAGTTTTTGCACACATGGAGATCGCACATTTATCTGTTAACAAATCCTAAAAGTGCTTTGATAGTTTTTCCACAGGATGATTAAGATATAGGTATTTGACCTGACGGGTGTCGATACTCATGGTGCAAGACCAGATTTTGCTGAATGATTGGCATGTAATAGCGCGATCGCAAGACTTACAACCTGGAACAGTTCTGCACAAGCGCTTATTAGGCGAAAATCTAGTGCTTTGGCATAATGGCGACAAAGTTTTAGCTTGGCAAGACGTTTGCCCTCATCGTGGCGCTCGTCTTTCTCTAGGATATGTTAATAAAGAGACTCTTGTTTGTCCTTACCACGGTTTAGCCTTTAATAGCGAGGGAAAATGTGTACAAGTTCCGGCTAATCCCGAACAATCGCCCCCTGCCCAAGCTTGTGTTAAAACTTACCAAGTTCAAGAGCGTTACGATCTGCTCTGGGTTTGTTTAGGGACACCAAAACAAGACATAGCTCCGTTTTCTGAGTGGTACGATCCGGTCTATCAAAAGATTTTCTGTGGCCCTTACTACTATCACTCTAGCCCTCTGCGGGTGCTGGAAAATTTCATCGATCCGGCACACTTCCCAATTATGCATTCGGGATTATTTGCCCACGCCAGTCGTCCTGAGTTGACGCACTATGAATTAGAGTCTCTTCCAGATAAGATTAGTTTCAAATGTGGTTTGTGGGAACTAGATTTTAATTCCGGTAATCCTCTGTCAGCACCAATGATTTTCAACACTTACGATTACCGCATTTTCCGTCCGCTAGTGGCATACTTTAAACTTGGGCCTGGAGATCATCGTTTAAATATCTTCTATACAATTACGCCAGTCGATGAAGATGAGTGCGTGGCGCAATATTGGTTAATGGTAAACAGTGTCCGTGAAGTAAAAGTGGAAGTGTATCTAGATATTCAAAATCAAGTTGCTAGTCAAGATATTGCCATTGTCGAGTCCCAGCAACCCCGACGCTTACCTTTAGATTTGCAATCAGAAGTACATTTACCGAGCGATCGCTACTCTATAGCATACCGGAAATGGCTCAAACAACAGGGTGTTACTTTCGGCACTATTTAAAACTTGGCGATGCTTCTCATTATGATTAAAAAAAGATTTAGATAAAATTGGTTTAGGAACCAACCCTCTGAAATAATTTAAAAAACGGTAGATTGCTAATTGCTCTACCGTTTTTTATGTATGTTGAATACGGCACTGAAAAGCCAAGTTATATTTTTACTTGCTTTCATCTCAAGGTTAATTTTGAGTATTTATTGATCCACAGGTGCTAATTTTAAAGGATACAATGGCTCAGATCCATTTAATTGCCAAATTCTAAATACCAAAACAGCAGCTACAGTTAACCACACACAAGAAAATGATAAAGTCATTCCCGCTATAGGATTAGTTTGCCAATAAATTGCCGTCACCACTAAAGCAGATAACCAAGGGCCTAAAATAACTACAGGTACAGCAGCACCTAATCTCCGTTCTACAGTAAAAATCGTATTCCAAGTATCCCCTAAAGCCAGATGTACCACAAACAAAATTAAAGGCAACACTAAAAACTGGTGATTCATTTGCTGCCAAACCAATACAGAAGAAATTACTCGCAAAACAGCAATTATCATCCAAACTATAGGAAATACTAAAGGTGGAGGCGACCATCTTGGTCTGATTACCTGGTCATAGGTCTGACGAGAACGAGTATTATCTAAAAGAGAAAAAATTCGAGAACGGATACTTAATAGAGCAAAAAATAATCCAGTCAATAAAGTGCTAAACCAACTGGGAAAAGAAGAATTGTTATCAATCAACATGACTAATTTTTCCATTCCCAGTAACACGAGAATCATGACTAATATTTGTAAGATAGTCCCTAGTGTATAAACTAAAACTGCTCTAATATCTAGTTCTTGTGTAGTAGCTATTGATGTGTTTAGAGACTGTTGCTTATTCCCAGATTTTACCCCCATCACTGTATTAACAAACTGTTCAACTATTCCACTATTTTTGGATTTATTCATAATTAAGAGAATGGCGCGTAGTTGGTAATTAGTAGTAATAAGTCATTATATGATATTCTAATACTTAAAAATAATTTGGTTAGGCTCTTTTAACATCAGAGTTTATAAGTTCCGAATCTGATGTACAGTTTTTCGTAAGTGATATTGAGGAAAAAACGTGGAATTTCAGAAGTTATTGTATATTTTTACTCTAGTAAATATTGCTACATTTACTCTGAGTATACCTGTATTTGCTCAAATCGCGCAGGCTCCCTTTAATTCTGCACAGTCAAGTTGTCGTGCAACTAAAGTAAATACTCCAATTTTCAAAGAACCTTCAACATCATCCAACGCTATCAGAATATTGTCCGCAAAAACAAGAGTTACTTTAGCATATATACCAGTTAGTGGAGATAAATTTGTCAGAATTAAAGCTCCGACTTCAGGGTTTATTCAAACTGCTGCGCTGAGATTTTGTCAGCCGAATAACAACGCTCAGAATGTACGGAATAAACCTACTATTGGCAGTGTATGTCGGCAACTTGTACGACAGGAAACTATACGTCGCCAACCAACTACAAAAGAACCTTTTATTACAACACTTTATCCAAACACAGCTGTGTTTGTGAACTTGGTTACAGGTAATATAGTTAAGTCATACAAATCTGAAAATTACATTTGGGTAGAAATTGACCTTTCCAGAAGTTTTCCTGGAGAGTTATCTGGTAATGGTTGGATGGTCAATACTGACTTAGTAAATACTCCTGGATTAAGCAGTCTGGCTTATTGTAGTTAAGTATCTAGGCATAAATAAATTTAAAGTTTGTAGTAAGGACTTTAGTCCTGATAATCCTTTCTCTGAGCGATTTATCGCTCACTACAAACTAGGAGTTTATTTTATCAACGCACAGCTTTCAGAATATCGTAAAGTAACTTGTAGCGCTTAAACCCCGCTTCATACAAAGGATTTGCCTGCGGCTGTACTACATTACTAGCCTGCGGTAAAATCTTGAGTGCATCTGCTAAATTGGGATAAACACCAACCCCCACCATTGCCAAAATAGCCGCTCCATAAGCAGCTCCTTCTTCAGCTTTGGGAGCAATGAGTTTTGTCTGCAAAACATCTGCCAAAATTTGTAACCAGATGTGAGAACGTGCGCCTCCCCCCGTTGCTAAGAGTTGATCGAGGGGAGCGATCGCACTAATTACCTCCAATGCTTCTCGCAAGCTAAATGCAACCCCCTCCAGCACAGCACGAGTTATATCTGCTTGTGTATGAGCTAATGATAAATTCACGAAAGCACCACGAGTATCTGGATCGAGGTGGGGGCTGCGTTCTCCTGCGAGGTGGGGTAGAAATAGAACACCACGCGCACCAGGCTGCGATCGCTCTGCCATATCCATCAACTCGGTGTAGGATATATGCGGTGCAAATGTATCTCGATACCAACGCAGAGAACCACCTGCTGCTAGCGTTACTCCCAGCAGATGATAGCCACCATCCACATGACAGAACAAATGTACCCGACCTTCGGGATCGGGAATTGGGCGATCGCACGGTGCAAAGATAACTCCCGATGTGCCGATACTCAAACTACCCCGGTTTAGGTTGCTTGATGAGATGCCTAAACCGATGGCTGCTGCGGCATTGTCACCTCCGCCTGCGATTACAGGTAATCCTACAGGTAATCCCACGCGGGCAGCTATTTCTGGTTTTAACCGTCCAGCGATCGCAGTAGATTCGATTACCGGAGGGAATAACGCTGGATTAATATCAAGAGTATGGAGAATATCTGTATCCCATTGCCGATTCGCCAAATTCAGACAGCCAACACCAGAGGCATCAGATGGTTCTGTTACTGCTTCGCCAGTTAACACATATCCCAGATAATCTTTGGGCAAAAGAATTTGCCACAGCCGAGTGTATGCTTGTGGTTCTTCAGTCCGCAACCATAAGAGCTTCGGCAGTTGAAACCCTGTAATTGCCGGATTTCCAGTGCGCTGGATCAACTCCTGTCGGGGAATAGCGGCTTCAATCTCAGCAACAGCTTTACCTGTGCGCTGATCATTCCACAAAATTGCCGGTCTAATCGCTTTGCCTTGGGCATCCAGAGGAACCATACCATGCATTTGTCCAGACAAACCGAGTGCGTAGACGCGTAGCGGCTTGTCGCCAGACATCGCTCGGTGTCCATCTAGCTGTTGAGTAACATCAGAGAGAGCATCCAAAGTTGCTTCAATCCAATCCGATGAGTTCTGTTCCGTCCAACCGGGTTGTGGAGTTAACAAAGGATAGCTTCTGGTTGACTGAGCGATAATTTGCCCTTGCAGATTAACTGCGATCGCTCGTACTCCTCCTGTACCCAAATCTAAGCCAACTACGATGTCAGTCAATTGCCCCTCCAAATTCTTAATCGTGACATATTCCTACACTGTGAACTGCAAGCATTACTGAGTAGGCTTATCAGCGACTCTGGTTATTGCTTGAGACGTTAAATTTTCTCCAACATCTGCCAATATGGCAAGACTTAATAAGTTTGATTATATTTATTTTATTAAAATTAGGGCTTACAAATTGACAAAAAATATTACCCATGTACACTAAGTATTTGGTCTAAAAATAAAAATGTTGGGATAGTTAGAATAAGCGGCGACTTCTACCGTTCCCCATACCCCTATTCTTAAGTAAGCTACTCACAAAATTAAATATTTTAGGACTTACGGTACTATACCAATTAACCATAATATGCATTTAAGTCAAATTTATATTTTGGGTGCTGATTGCAACCCCGATTTTGTTGCATATTTACTGTTCTGGGTATTAGAAATGGTTCAAAAGCCCAAAATTAGTATAGTCAATATGTATGATACGTAAGTCCTATATTTGTTTAATTGAAAGTCCCTTATTGCTCAACAAATTCTTTCACCACTGCCATAGCATCAGGAGGAATCTGGGTAATTAGACGGAAGGGAAACGCGGCAGTTGAAGCAAACTGGGCATAGTCTGGTGTCAGGAAGATAGCATAGTTTTTAGCTTCTGGAGTCATCTGTGCAGCAAAGGACAAGGCTATAGCTTTAACGTACTTGCGAACATCTGCTGCTTGTTCGCCGACAACTTCACCGCCACTAATCGGTGTATTTGGTTGTCCGATCTGATCTAATGTGGTGCTGGGGTCTTTTACACTGAGATGAGTACCCCCAATTATACCAACTAGCGATTTTGGGGATGGGATTTTGTCAAATCCCACAATCTGTTCAGTTAAAGCTGGGGTGGTTTTATCGGCGGAACCTGCTAACACTATGGTAGGAACTTGTATCTTAGTTAACCCAGTTTCGCCAAAAATTAGAGAAGTTGTCGGATTGAGAGCGATCGCCTGTTTAATTCTGGGATCTCGTAGTTGATAGCTATTTTCTGGTAGTTCTTGAGCGATGCACTGCATATTTTCTCCCAAACTCAAAATAGTCAGGTTCTTTTTACAGCGTTGTTTAAGACGTTCTAGTTGTAACTCGGCTCCAGCAAGTGCTAAAGCTGTACCACCACCAAAAGAATAGCCAACAACCATCGCGTTTGTAGTTGCAAGTTTCCCTTGCAGGGGATAATTAGCTGTTTGGTTGAGCTTTGCTAATTCGTCGAGGACAAAACTAATATCTTGAGGGCGATACAAAAACTCTTGAGGCTTCATAACCCTGGTTTTGCCTTGAAATGCTAAGTTAGCATTTGCCTGATTGCTACCGGGATGTTCTAAAGCTGCTACTACATAACCGTGGGATGCTAAATGTTCTGCTAGGTAACGCAAGTCCGTGCGAACCGATCCGAAGCCGTGAGAAAAGACAATTACGGGTTTGTCGGGAGTTGCAGCAGTTGACCAGTAAATATCAACTGGGATTTGGCGATCGCGCTTTCGATCGTTCAGACTTAAGTTAAGTATTTTTACTTGGGCGCTTCCTGGTTGGCTGGGATCGAAAGGGAAAGCAATCTGCGGTGTTCCCGGATGTGCTGTTGGATCGAGTTGGGGAGCGATCGCTAACATGAATTGCTGGGTACGCCAAAAAGCTGTATTTAAATTCCCTGCAACAACCCAAGCCTTTGGCAAATCAATTTCTAAGCGTTTACTGGGATAAGCAGCAATAAAACTCAGTATAGAAAGACCTTGCGGTGCGGTAGAACCTAACACCAATCCTGCTCTCAGTGCTTGTACTCCAGCTTTGTCCTTTCGGGCTAAAGCTGTAGCAAAGTCATTAAGAATAGTTGTACCAATCTGAGTATTAATTAATCTATCAAGTGTGACAACATTCATGGGTATATTCATGCCCAGCGCCCCCAAGAAAAAGCGGCGTTGTTCTTCAGATAAAGACTGTAAACTTCCAGGCAATTTTCCTGTTTTTACAGCTTTTTGCAACTCAGTGAGGGTAATGGATTCTGTAAATAAACCTAAACGCACAACAACCGTGTCAGCAGCAATGGCCGAAGTATTTGCCCCGAACTGTGTAAGTGCGATGGCACTAAATAAACCCGCAACTGTCTTAAGACTTCTCCAAATTTTTCCCATAAACTTTTATACCAACTGTTACTTACGGGAATATAACGGATATTTGTGTATTTGACTACCCTAATAATTGATTAGAAATAAAAGTAAATTTTTTCTTAACTTGATGGCGATGTCTACGATAGTCACTGACTTGTACTGAGCGACTTGCCCTGACTTGTGCCGAGCAGAGCCGAGTTAGCGTAGTCGTTGGCGTGGTAACAGAGCGTAGTCGAAGTGCAGCGTCTGTCTGCGACACGCTGCGCGAACGTAAAGAAGTGCAGGCTACGCCTATGCTCTAATCTCCTCAAAGCATCTGCTAATGCAAACAGAGCCATATTACAAGCATAACAAAAGTAACGAATTGTAGAATTCATCACAGTTAAAAATTTGAGCATAAATCAGTGTTAACAGCCACAAAAGCTCGATTGTTTCTCAGCTAGGTTTAAGACTGTAACGGAGCTACTAGAACAGGGAAAGCGATGCCTGCGGCGGTAAACTACGCATCTACAATCTGCAATTTTTTTTGACAGGAAAATTTAACCGACTGCTTAATGTTTTGTCTTTACTCTTTAAAACGTTTTGTAGAGGTGTTGCAGGTGAATAGTCTGATTGCTGTAGCTGCACGATCGTTACTCATCAAATTCCACAGCCGCATCAACAATTTTTCTTGGCTTTATGCGTCGCAGACTACCTTATATTTTAATTTTTCTGCTCTCTCTGAGTATTATTGCACTGTGGTGGCCTGTGAATGATTCTGATTGCAATTTTGAGGCTTTTATCGCATCAAAAACTACAAAATTCCAAGTACATGCTACTAAGGTTAGTGTTCAGCCGTGGCTTGGTCGTCACCATGTATATGGCATCTTTATGATTCCTGATGAATACAAACAAGCTCCATTTTTTGTGTTAACAGTCCAAGGTGCTGGTAGTTACTGTTCAAAACAATTTGGTCATAAACAAAACTTTGATGATATCTTTGCTGAACCAGGAACTTATCTGGTAAAGAAGGCTATTAGAACTCGAAAAACTCTGCGGCTAATTTTTCAAGGTTTATATTCTCAGGTCAATGATAAAAATAATTGGACATTGACTTTCCCTGAACCAAAAGTTAGTCAAGATAATTCTTGAAGAAGAATTCAGAAGTCAGAATTCAGGAGTCAGAATAAATCAGTCGGGGATTCAAACCCGCGACTGATAGCGTAGCGTTAGCGAGTCGTACAAAATTCATTCTGAATTCTGACTCACCTCGACTGCGCTCGGCGACCACCTGACTCCTGAATTCTGTTTGATAATTCATCAGTTAGCTTGGTGGTTGAGTTTCCAAAACCTGGTCTTTCTCTAATAAGGCACTAGTCGCATTAACTACAATTTGTGCTGCTCCGGTGAAGAACGATCGCTCGATCGTCGCTGGCACATCGCTAGGTTTATGATAGTGCGGAGTGCGTAAATTTGCGGTATCTGTCACCAGCACAGCACCCACACCCTGATACCAAAACGGTGCATGGTCGCTGCGTAGGGTGTCTGGTGTCAGTAAACCTTTAAAAGGAATTGGTAATGTTAAAACTGCTGGCATTGATTCCTGTTTATTCAGAGCGGTTGAGGGGATATTTTGTGAGTTTTGAAAGGCATTCAGTAAAGACAAATGTTCTGTATCACCAACTACCACTAAAAAGTCGCCCTTGTCGCTAGGTGGCGTTACAGGCAATCCAGCAGGGTATTTCTGACAACCAGGAGTGTAACAAGCGTAACCTACCATATCCATAACGATCGCTCCGCCTAAATTTTGCAAGCGTGCTGTCTTACTCACAAAAGCCTGACTACCCAAAAGTCCTGCTTCCTCTTGGTCAAAAAAAGCTAGCTGTAACGTTCGTGGCGTAGAACGAGAACCGAGCAACCGAGCTACTTCCAACACTACAGCTACACCACTGGCATTATCATCGGCACCAGGGGACGAGGCAACAGTATCGTAATGCGCTGCTACGAGAATTGCTTTAGCTGCTTTGTTAGTTCCTGGACGTTCGGCAAAAATATTCACACCGTCAGAGAACTTTTCTAATTTAGGTTTCCAGCCGAATTTTTTCAGTTCAGCTGTAATATAAGTGCGAGTAAGCGATCGCTCTTTTGTGGTGTAACGCTGAAAATTCAACTTTTGGATATGGTTTAACAGCTTGTCAGTAGACACTTGGGAGGTAATATCAACTTCCCTTGATGGCTGTGGTTCGGGTGTTTTTACTGGAATCCGCTCAACAATTGTCGGTGAGGGACGCTGTTCAAAAAACGTGCTACCTCTGCTACCCAACACGGCAACTGTCATCAGCACCAACAGCATCAGCCAAATCCATTTTCTCATCTGATTTATCCTTGGCTTCCAGACTTAGGGTAGCGCAAATCCCCAAGCATCACTTTCCAGGATTGCTTCGGTTAAGGTTTTTTGATGAAAATTCGAGTTCGCAAAAACGCGATAAATCTGATTATTGTAGAGACGGCGATTCATCGCGTCTCTTGCTTGCGTTAACCTAACATTTGTCTCTTAACAAGAGCATGGCCAGATTGCACATCAAACCAGTGAATATCTTCAGGGGGCAATGCTAGTGTAATATCCTCGTTACTCCAATTTTGGTCTGTTGGCAACAAAGCACGTACCGTAATCGCTCCAGTTTGTGAACCCTCAACCCTGACACTGACCAAATAGTGCATACCCAAATTTTCCACTAAAAACACTCGCCCTTGAATAGTCTGGGTATCACCTGGTTGAGCAATGCGGACATTCTCTGGGCGGATTCCCAGAACAATCTGCGGTGGTACTGTTGGTATATCTGGGAGATGAACCTGAAAGTTACCCAGGAGCGCGTATTGTCCCCTACAAGGTAAAGTCAGCAAATTCATTTGCGGACTACCAACAAATCCAGCCACAAATAGATTAGCTGGATGGTTATAAATGCGGTCAGGTGGGTCAAGTTGCTGGACATAGCCATCGTTGAGCAAGGCAACTTTCGTGGAGAGTGTCATCGCTTCGGTTTGGTCGTGGGTGACGTAAACAACTGGCACTTTTTGAGCGGCAAAAATTTGCTTAATATCGGCTCGGACTCGTTCCCGCAGTAGTGCATCCAGGTTACTTAAAGGTTCATCCAACAGGTAGACATCGGCATTACGCACCAAAGCACGACCGACAGCAACCCGTTGCCGTTGACCTCCAGACATTTGGCCAGGCTTGCGGTTCATTAACTCTGCTAATCCTAAAACTTCTGCCACTTCTGCGACTCGCTGTTTAATTTCTGTCGGTGGTACTTTTTTCAGCTTGAGTCCAGAAGCGAGGTTTTCGTACACCGTCATGTGGGGATAGAGTGCATAGCTTTGAAATACCATTGCAATATTGCGATCGCTTGCTCGCTTATAGGTGACATCCACCTCCCCAATCTCGATTTGACCGCGAGTCGGTTCTTCAAGACCCGCAATCATGCGTAGAACGGTGGATTTACCACAGCCAGAAGGGCCAAGTAAAGTGAGAAACTCATGGTTATCTACAGTTAAACTAACGTCTTTGACAGGGACGACTTTAGGACTGTAGGTTTTATTCAAGTTTTTAAGTTCGAGTTTAGCCATTTTTCATTTGTCATTTGTCATTGGTCATTTGTCATTTGTCATTTGTCAGAAATTATTATTCTCCCCTGCTCCTCGGTCACTGAGCGTAGCCGAAGTGCTGCTCCCCTGCTCCCCCTTATCCCTTGACAGCACCAGCGGTAAGACCTTGGACAATCCGGCGCTGGAAAAACAAAACTAGTAAAATCAGGGGTAATGTCCCGATGACAGTTGCAGCAGCGATCGGGCCATAGGGAATTTCATATATTGTCGCACCACCCAACTGAGCCGCAGCAACGGGAATTGTCTTCAACTCTTCACGAGTCATAAACGTGAGAGCAAAAATAAACTCGTTCCAAGCAAAAATAAAGGTAAGAATTCCAGTAGTCACTAAGGCGGGAAGGGTCATGGGTAGCACGATTTGCCATAGTAGTTGAAAGGTGTTGTAGCCATCGACCCTAGCAGAATCTTCCAAGTCTTTTGGTAATTGTTCAAAAAAGCTTTTAAGTACTAAAATTGTTAACGGCAAATTAATCGCAGTATAGGGTATAATCAGCGCCAGATAATTATTGCCCAATTTCAGCGCTTGGATAATTTCTAAGAGTCCTAAGAACAAGAGAATTCCAGGAAATAAGGTAACAATTAAAATGCTGGCGAGGATAACTTTTTCACCCCAAGGGCGTAACCGTGCGAGAGCATAAGCCGCAGGTGCGCCGATCGCTAAAGCTACTGCGGTAGAAGTAATCGACACAAAGGCGCTGTTGAAGATGTAGCGCCAAAATGGACGGCGGGTGAATAACTCAATGTAGTGATTGAAAGTGAATCGTGTGGGGAAATAGACAGTAGGAACGGCGGCAATATCCTCATTCACTTTAAACGAGGTCAGTAATTGCCATAAAGCTGGTGCTAGGCTAAATAGCACTATTAATACAACTATGATGAACAGCAAGATTTTTTTCAGAGAAAACTTGGTTCCCCCTGTTCGTTTTGGAGTCGTTGCAACTGTTTCGGGAGTTACACTCATAGCTTAAATGGCTCCTGATGTTTTGGCACGGTATTTGTTAAGTAAGAAACTAGCGATCGCCACCGCCGCAATCAATATTAAAAATGTCACTACTACCAGGGCAGCTCCATAACCAAAATCTAAGTAGCGCATCACCGTGGAGTAAATGTACAATGACACCACTTCCGTAGCGCCACCAGGGCCACCCCCAGTCATCACAGCAACCAAGTCAAAAATCCCGAAAGCTTGAGCAAACCGAAATAGCACTGCAATTAATATCTGCGGCAGCAGTAATGGCAGGGTAATATTGCGGAAACTTTGCCAAGCAGTTGCCCCATCGACCGAGTAAGCTTCATAGAGGTCTTTTGATATCGACTGCAACCCAGCTAACAACAGGATACTGATAAACGGCGTAGTTTTCCAAACATCAGCAAAAACCAGTGCGATCATTGCCAGCGTTGGCTCTCCTAACCAATTAATCCCAGTCTTAATCAGCCCCAAGCGCAGCAGAATATCGTTCACAACCCCAAACTGGTCGTTAAAAATCCAAGCCCACGCCAGGCCAATTAGAGAAGTAGGCAAAGCCCAAGGGATAATGGCGGTTGTACGCACTATGCCCCGCCCAACAAACGCCTGATTGAGAACTAGGGCAATCCCCAGTCCTAGCAGCAGTTCTGAGATTACTGATGCTGTTGTGAACACGGTTGTCGCCCACAAACTCTGCCAAAAACGACCATCCCCCGCCATGCGCACATAATTCTCCAAACCAGAGAATACAGGTTGTAACTCTGTTCCCAAGTTTCTAGTAAATACGCTTAACCAAAATGCTCGTAAAATCGGGTAGGCAAATACAAACAACAACAGCAGCAATGCTGGTGTTAGTAAGATCCAGGCTGTCTGTTGTTCTCGATTTCTGAGTGTATGTAAATTTGTCATCGGTCATTTGTCCTCTCTTACAAAGTTCAGATCGGAGGAAACCTCTGCTCAACGCCAGTTCGCACAAGTCGGGGAACCCGCCCAAGCGACTGGCTCGACTTTGCGCTTTGTCATTTGTCACTGGGAACTGGCTATTAATTCTTCTCCTGCTCCCCTTGCTCCCAAGATGAAGTTAAAACTGACATTCTGGAGGTTAGCTCAACATAGTAGATAATATCTCTGACAGGCGATCTAAAAATCGCTACGGCAATTAGCTGGTTTCTGCCACGAACTATGAAGCGTGGTTGTAGGCGCATAAGCCGTTAGTACAATCTCTCCTTTTGCATTTCTCACCCACCCTTGCGCTTCCACAATCGGCGATCGTGTCGGGTTAGTTGCCTGAGTAGAAACATCTGTACTAACGGGGTTTTCACCCCTTGGGTCGAGAGTTACCCAATCTGCCAGAACTGCATTAGGAGAAAGAAGGTCATAGGGATTGCGGGGTAAACCGCCACGTCCAGTGATTGTAAAACTGCCTTTATTTTGTGCTGTGCGCCCTTGACAGACTTGCGACACTTGAGTATCAACTGGTACGGCTGGTAAGTTAATTAATAATCCTCGATAGGGGTCAACATCAAGCGTGTTGATTTCTACAATGCCGCTTAAATTAGGTTTTGTTTGGGAAATTGCTATAATATCATTTGTCATAAGGTGACGCGGGTCTGAATCGGTAGGGCGCAACCTTTTAAGGTCTTCGCTAGTTAGTAACGCAATTCCAAAAATCTTAGTAGCGTTGATTGTGACTGTTCCCCCTTTACCATCGTAAGCATTGGCGGTGATGTCGCTGTTTTCATTTGGTTTAGCGACGATGAAGCCATGAGGGACATTGATGGTGATATAACCTCCGTTTCCACCAGCCCCTTTAGTGCCTGCTGAAGTAGAAATTTCACTCTTGCGACGCAGTAGCAATAAGTCCTGCAAGTTCAGCGTAATATTGCCACCATCACCGGAGTTAGCTTGCCCAATGAGCCTACCTTGATTATCCAATTTGATAGAACGAGCAGTGATTTCCAAATCACCTGCCTTTTTTGTGCCTTGACTGCTCACAGTTATGTCACTTTTTAAGACATTTAATTCTTCAGCCTTAACTATGATGCTTCCCCCATTTCCAGTAGACTCCCCAGAAGTGGAAGCTGAAATTCTTGCTCCATTTTGAACAGTCAATTGCCCAGTTTCAATCTTCAATTCTCCAGCATTTCCAGCGCCTTGTGTTAGGGTAAACAAGCCACTGGGATTATTTTCTGGCGAAGTTCCAATGAGTTGGATAGAGTCCCTTGCATTGACAGACAAAGTTCCTCCCCCTCCTGTAGATTCTTTATAAGTGGAAGCTGAAACCTGTGCCCCATCTTGAATAATTAACTGCCCAGTTTCAATCTTCAATTCTCCAGCATTTCCAGCGCCTTGTGTTACAGTAAACAAGCCACTGGGATAATGTGACGGCGAGGTTCCAATGAGTTGGATAGAGTCCCTTGCATTGACAGACAAAGTTCCTCCCTCTCCAATAGATTCTTTATAAGTAGAAGCTGAAACCTCCGCTCCATCTTGAATAATCAACTGCCCAGTTTCAATCTTCAATTCTCCGGCATTTCCAGCGCCTTGTGTTCCAGTAAACAAGCCACTGGGATTATTTTCTGGCGAAGTTCCAATGAGTTGGATAGAGTCCCTTGCATTGATAGACAAAGTTCCTCCCCCTCCTGTAGATTGTAAAGAAGTGGAAGCTGAAACCTGCGCCCCATCTTGAACAATCAACCGCCCAGTTTCAATCCTTAATTCTCCGGCATTTCCAGAGCTTGTTGTCTCAGTCGACAGCCTGCTTCCTCCCAAGAGTTTTACTGACTCCGATGCGTTTACCACTAATGTTCCCCCCGATTTTGAGGCTAGGGTATTAACCGCAATACTTGAATTATCGGCGAGTGTAACGCGCCTGCCTTGTATCTGGATAGCACCACCGCCTTCACCACTAGCATCTACTGCTGCATGATTCGTAAGAGATATATCCGATCGCGCTACACTATCAGGAAAACTTAAGCGGAAATTGTTGTTATCAATGTTCAACCCTACCGTTCCTACTCCTGCCAATCCTCCTAATTCGACTCGACCATCTTGAGCGACCAATATCGCTCTTTCTAAATTCACATCACCTCCCAATAGCACTAAACTCTGACTCTCAGGAACGGATAGAATTGCTTCATTGACTTGAATCGACTTAATAGGCTGAGATAGAATTTGATTGAATAGAAATGCAGAAGGATTCACTCTCAGCAAGGGGTTAAGCGGGTTGACGGGTGAAGTCATAGAAAATTCTCCACCACCTGGAAACTGGATCGCACTGGCTGTTGTTGCGATAAATGAACCGCCAATAATTAATTGGGAATTTCCTCCAAATATGATGCCGTTGGGATTTATTAAAAAGAGATTAGCTTTACCTTGAGCTTGAAGTGTTCCCTGGATGTCAGAGGGGTTTCCCCCTGTAACTCGCACCAAAATATTGTTGATAGTACCGACGTTACGGAAACTGACTACCTCATCAGGTTTAACACTAAAGTTACTGAAACTATGGAATAAATTTGTATTGCCAACGGTTGTACCCCCTGTAATATCCAAGGTGATGTCGTCGATTCGCTTTACTTGAGTTCCCACAGAGGGATCGGGAGTCACCTGAGCGGATGTGCTGCCTCCTTGTATTCCAATCGCACCCACTAGAATCACCAAGCCCAACAACCCTAAGTGACAACCGCGATCAAACCAGTTTCTTAAACTCACAGAACTTGTCTCCTAACCCTTGAAAGTTACTTCATTGCAAGATAGAACACCACCTTAATAATGCTTGTGCGAACCTTTGTCCCTACCCCTCTCCAGGTAACTCTACTGGAAGGTTAGGTTTTTGATTACTAATCCGCTGTTGTGACAGTAGTGACTGGATGAATTTTAGGACTTACGCACTTTACCAAAGAATCATCCTGTATATCAACCTAAATATGTCGTTTTAGCCTTTTGCAAATCACCATTTATTGCTTGCATTAACTAGCAAAAACTACAGCGAAAAGTTGGAGCGGAGGTTCTTGCTGATACCTGCGGCAACGCCAAAGGCAACTGAACTTTTCAAGACAGGCATTGCAAAAAGGTAATTGAAAAATCTAATTAAAACCCTTGAAAACCATACCTGCGATTTTGGCTTTTCTGTCACTGCATAAGTCCTAAACTGATGAGCATTTAAGTTGCATAAAAGCAGGGATAGAGCCGCTTACTACAAGGGAATCATTCTGAAAAAATGAATGAGGATGAGCTTAAATCGTTAGCAAAGTGAAGGTTAGGAGGTAGCCAAGCTAACTGCTGACTAAGATAATATAGAGCGCCAGTGTTTTTGTTATAACTTAAATAATTAGGAAATCTTATACCCCGACCAACTATTGCACTAGGTTCATCAGGTTCATCTTTAGGTTTAGTTATAAAAGCAGTAAGTCTCATACTCTCACTCGAAACTCTTGTTGATCCTAAAGCATCAGTTGTATACTTAGTAAATTTAGTAATGCTGAAAATAGGAGAAATAGGAGGGATAGAAGGGGGAAAAATTTCAAGAAAATCGTCATAAACTGAGAAGTCTGTAATTGTATCAATACCGCCACCTGAGTAATTCAGGACAAAGGTATCTCTACCAGTACCACCAGTCAGAATGTCATTACCTCCTCCTCCAACTAAGTAGTCGTTATCCGACCCACCTATTAGAGTGTCATTGCCTTCATAGCTATTTATTTGATTGTTTCCTTGAGTCGCAGTTAAATAGTCGTTTCCAGGGGTGCCTTGAATAATTGCCACGTTCGTTACTCCCGGATAAATGAGTGTTTCTACTGTTGATCTTAATTAGCAATTGGCATTAAGGATGAAATTGGCTAAGAACCTACATTCCGCAGGTTAGTTAAGAAAGAAGATAATATTTTCGACAAAAAGCACCGAAAGACTGGAGAATCCATTGCCTTTCATGGGTTAAAAGTCAAAAGTTAAAGGGCAAGCATAGAACTGATGAAGTCTTAATTCTTTTCTTTTTACTTTTAGCTTTTGACTTACTTTCCCCTGCTCCCTGCCGCCAACAGTCGGCGTGTTTCCGCAGCAGCAGCTTGCATTGCTCGTTCCGAATTCATCCGGCCGGATAAGGCGGCGCTGAGATAACGCTGTAAAATATCTGATGTCTGAGCATATTGTGCGATCGGTGGACGTAAAACTGCATTGTCCACGACCTGCAATAACTGCGGATAGTGGGGGTATTTAGCAACAATCCCTGGGTCTGTAAACAGTTCCCGGCGACTTGGTACATAACCTGCACTAAAAATGAATCGGCGCTGTGCTTCCCGACTGGTAAAATACTTAATTGCTTTCCAAGCTTCTTCAGGATGTCTAGAGGTTTTAGAAATCCCTAAACCCCAACCCCCAAGACAAGCCGCTCCCGTCTTACCAGGAGCATGAACCATCGGTTTAATCGCAATTTTGCCCCGGATTGGCGAATTTTCTGCCTGTGCTAAAGGCCACGCATAAGGCCAACTACGTAAAAACGCTACTTGACCACTTTGAAACAAGCGCCGGGTGTCTTCTTCTTGATAGGTTGTGACCCCAGGAGGAGAAACGCCTTCGCTGATGGTACTACGTAGAAACTCAATGGCTTGTAATGTTTCTGGTCGATCTAGTCCAACTTCGAGGGTGTCGGGTTTAACCCAGAAGCCACCAAAGCCATCGAGGACTTCCGCAAACATGGCCACAAGTCCTTCATATTGGCGACCCTGCCAAACATAGCCCCACTTCACCTGGTTTTTCTTCTGCAAAACTTGGGAAATTCGGATCAAATCATCAAAGGTTTCTGGCGGTTTTAATCCCGCTTGCTTGATTAAATCTTCTCGGTAGTAGAGCATTCCCACGTCGGAACGCACTGGAATGCGGTACAGCTGGTTTTGATAACGTCCCCCTTCTACATCCTGGGATGAAAATGCTGCCAACTCCTCTTTAGAAATGCGATCGCCTAAAGGTAGCAACCATCCAGCCGCAGCAAACTTGGATGTCCAGATCACATCCATATTGATCAGGTCATAAGGAGATTCACCTAAGATAAAAGATGAAGTATACAGGTCTTCGAGCAAATTTGTGGCATTCGGCCCTTCTACTAAGTTAATGCGAATACCTGGGTTCTCAGCCTCGAAGTCTCTAATTAAACCCTGCCTCCAAGGTTGGGCATCAGGGGCAGTCATTAATAGATTGAGGGTAACTGGTTGCTGCGAGAGTGCTACCCAACTGAACAATATAATGCTCAAGAGAGTTGCCAGGAAAACGCCTATATGCAAATAACTTTGTTTTTGAATGAATTTTTGCAAATTGTTTATTGGCTTTCGGTACAACATTATCAATGTAGCGATCGCTAGTAGTAATTCTTAGGAAATAAAAACATAAAACATCTCAAAAAAGATTATTTTGTATTATTTTTTTACTGTTTATTATAAGTAAAATTAATTTATTCAACAGAATTTTTCTTCAATAGAGAAAATATCAAGTTTGACGCTTTGTCTTTTGACAGCGATCGCAACTTCACGTAAAGTGCCCCACTAGAGGAGTGCTGAGTACTGAGCAAAGAAGAAAAGAATTTCTTAATTACTTCTTCAAAATCTTTATTCTTACACTCAGGACTCATGACTCAGAACTCGGAACTTTTTTTATGGTAGATTTGTTGCTGATTGCAGTCCTGGGGTTCCTGGGGAGTTTTGGACACTGCTTTGGGATGTGTGGCCCGCTAACAGTGGCATTTTCTCTGTCTCATCAGCCGAAAATTCCACAAACAGCCTCTTTGGGACGGACATCAACCTTAGAAAAGCCCGATACTTGGCAACAGCAATTAAAATTTCATATCCTGCTAAACCTGGGGCGGATGTTGAGCTATGCTCTAGTCGGCGCCGGCATTGGGGCGCTAGGTTCGGTATTGCTGCAAGGTGGACAGCTAGCGGGTGTTGGCAGCGACTTCCGGCGCTGGATGGCAATTCTGACTGGTGTGATGTTGATTTGGTTTGGCTTAGGACAAGTAAAACCCGATTTACTACCGCGCATTCCGGTGTTACATCCCATATTGCAAGGTAGTTTACACGATCGCCTCAGCAGCGGAATGGTTAAACTTTCCTTAAAAACCAAATGGTGGACGCCAATGCTTTTGGGGATGACTTGGGGTTTAATGCCCTGTGGTTTCCTGTATGCTGCCCAAATTAAAGCCGCTGAAACTGGCAATTTATGGATGAGTACAGCTACTATGCTGGCTTTTGGTTTAGGAACCTTGCCCACGATGCTAGGTGTAGGCGTTTCCACATCTTTGGTAAGTAAAGACAGGCGCAGTCAGTTGTTTCGATTAGGCGGTTGGGTAACACTCACCATTGGCGTTATCACCTTGCTGCGGACTGGTGACACAATGGTAGATTACACCGGACACGCCGCCTTAATCTGCTTAATTTTGGCGTTAATTGCGCGTCCGATTAGTGGCTTGTGGGCTTCACCACTGCGTTACCGCCGCGGCTTGGGTGTGGGAGCTTTTGTGCTTTCTGTGGTTCACACCGTCCACATGATAGAACACTCATTGCAATGGAATTTTGCCGCCTTTTCTTTTCTGCCGCCAGAATTTCAGTGGGGGATGGCTGCGGGTGCTGTAGCATTGGTATTAATGTCCCCCGCCGCTTTTACAAGTTGGGAATCGTTGCAAAAATCTTTGGGCAAGCGTTGGCGACAGATTCATCTATTGGGTGTGCCAGCCTTGCTCTTGAGTGCCATTCATACTGTGTTGATTGGTTCCCATTACCTGGGTTCCTTGCAATCAACTTGGGGAAATAAATTAGCGGCAGTACTGATGGTAATTGTTACTCTCAGTGTTTTGCTAGTGCGATCGCGCTTTTTCTGGTCAAAGTTAGCCGTAGAAAAGTTTTATGTTCCCCCAACCAAATCGCGGTAAATTATCCTTATTTTCTGACTCCGTTTCAACGAGTCAAAAACAGAGGCGTTACCCGCTCAAAGGCATTTTCTGGAAAAATCAAGGAACAATAAAGTATTTATTATTCCTGAGTTGCTTAGTTATATCAATAACTAATCTTTACCCTGCTTTTGCTCATAAGGTGGAAGTAGCTGGAGATGTCGGTGGTACTCTCCACATTGAACCAAATGATAATCCCCGTGCTGGAGAACCAAGCCAAGCCTGGTTTGCACTTACCCGCAGAGGTGGAAAAGTGATTCCTCTGTCACAGTGTAATTGTCAGTTGTCTGTTTATGCCGAACCTTATGCAGCCGGAGAGCCACCGCTGTTAGAACCACAGTTAAAACCTGTGGCAGCCGAACGCTATCAAGGTATTCCAGGTGCAGAAATTGTCTTTCCTAAACCAGGTCTTTATGAGTTGCAACTAAATGGAAAACCTGTCTCTGGGGCAAGATTCAAACCCTTTGAGTTCAAATTTGAAGTGACAGTGGCAGGAGGCGGCTCTACACAAAATACACGAAACCTGCGAGATGTCAATGGTGATTTAGTAGAAGGTCAATCTCAACAATTACCAACTTGGGCGATCGCACTGCCAATTCTCGGATTTATCGGCATCTTAGTTGTCGCCATGCAAAGTATGAGG
>JADEXV010000086.1 GCA_015206945.1 Nostocales cyanobacterium LEGE 12452
GCACTCAGCACTCAGCACTCAGCACTCAATTTAGTCCGAGTTGGCGACCCTAACCAGGCGATTAACTCTACCTTTACTCCAGCCGATCCGATTTATTTTCGGCAATTTTGCGAAGAGTGCGATCGCATCGAACGATTGGCAACGATGGATCGGGCTGGTCGTAGTACTAGAATTATCATTGAAGCTGCTAACTTTGCTCTCAAATGGATCAATAATCAATGGTTAGCAACAACCAAAACTAACAACAAACAACAGACTCCTGACAACCGACAAGTACCATTTCGCTTGCAGACAATTCGCCCTGTGGAAGTTGGCGATCCGCAAGCTAACGCCAACCCCGCACCCGTGGGACGAGGATTAGAACTTTATACACCGCGTGACATTCATCACACCGTTGAATTGTTATCTCAAAGGGTGATTGAGTTATTTGGCGAAGATCCAACAAAAAATAGTGCAGCGATTTTAGTCCGAGAAAATCGCCAAGGACGATGGTTAGCAGAGGCTCTGACACCTCTGTGCAAAGAGCATAAAATTACACTTTACGATGTGGGAGAACGCGATCGCCGTTCCCATGTTCCTCAAGAAATTTTGGCATTATTGCAATTTTGCGATCGCCCCCACTCCCCTGATTACCTCAAAGCCGCGCTAGAAGCATTAGTACAGCGCCAATTAATTCCTACCCAAGACCTCAACGCCCTTGCTAGTCTCCCAGAAGAATTTTTGTATCCTGGCCCCCTAGCAGCACCCCAGCCAGAAACAGTACAAAAAGCTGCTCGTTTGTGTCGCAATTTACTTCGCGCTCGTTTAGAACTGCCCTTATACCAGCTAATTTCCTTTCTCGCCTTGACTTTAAATTACGACCAGGCAGAATTGGCAACTGCTGATAAACTCGCAGAACAGGTAAACCAGCAGATAGCTGGCAATACTTCAATGGGGGGAATGCTGTCAGCTTTAAGTGAAATCGTTAGTTCCGAACGCTTTGAACCAGTGGAAACCGAGGATTCGGAAGAACGTTATACCCGTCGCGGTCAACTGACGATTATCACTATGCACAAAGCTAAAGGGCTAGATTGGGACTATGTATTTCTTCCCTTTCTCCACGAAAACTTGATTCCTGGCAGATTTTGGGTTCCTCCCCAAAGCCAATTTTTAGGCGACTTTACCTTATCAGAAGTAGCCCGCGCCCAAATTCGCGCTACTCTCCACGAAGAATCTATCATCCCTGATGTTAGTCAGGCATGGGAGGTGGCAAAGAATTTGAAAACATCCGAAGAGTATCGTTTACTCTATGTTGCCATGACACGAGCAAAGCTTCTGCTGTGGATGTCTGCGGCGCAGAAAGCCCCCTTCACTTGGAGTAAACCTGACAATTTACAAGAACAAGCGCCTTGTCCGGTGTTCCCAGCATTAAAACGCCAGTTTCCTGAATGTGTGGTGAATTCGACTTTATCCTAAATGAGCAACTAAGGTGATTTCCGACAAAGAAAATACCTGTGTTGGCGAGTTTCGACTTCGCTCAACTCTCGATCTATCAGTTGGTTGAGCGAAGTCGAAACCAACGGCATCGGTACATTTATTCTTGTAAATGACCTAAGTTTTCTTTATCCGGCAAAAACCCTGTTTTTTGTTCAAAAAGTAGAAATACTGTTCCACAGAGGTTTCAGGTTCAGCGATCATGCAACGACTCCGCAGGAGTATCGCGTTGGCTCAAGTTAAGAATATGCTTAATGCTGTATAATTAGTGGCAAGGAATATATAAATAAAAAAGAAATATTGATACTCAAAACGGGTAAAAATCGTACTTCTTTGCACTGCACCAAAAATGTAGCTTTTTAAGCCTCTCCCGATGTACGGGGAGAGTTTTGGAGAGGGGTTCTAAGTTCAGTTTTAAGAGGTTCGCAGTATACACGTTAATTTTGAGTCTGGATAAGAGTTTAAGGTATTTACATATTGCAAGGAATCATGAAACTTATGAAAGGATGTGTATTGACCCTAGCGTTGACAACCTTCCTATCGTGGGGATTTGGGCTTACCGAAAACAATTCTGCTGGGGCTGCTTCTCGCTTAGACACCACTCCATTGGCCGAAACACTTCAGGCAAGATCAAGCAGTTTGCCGAGGGCAATCGCCAATAAAATTTTACGGGATGCGTCCAAACGTTCCGGCGTACCTGTAGGGGAATTACGGGTTATCCAAGTTATATCAAAAACCTTTAGTAATCCCTGTGAGTTCAAGTTTGGAGAAATTTGCACCAGGGAATACAACCCCATTGAGGGCTGGAAAGTAGTTGTCAGAGTTCGGCAAGATTCGTGGACTTACCATGTAAATAAATCTGGAACACAAATCGTTTTAGATCCCAAGATAAGCGCTTTACACATATTGCCGAAAACGATCGCTTATGCAATTTTGACCGATGCTTCAAACCGTTCTGGGGTAGCAATTGCTGATTTAAAAATTACTCAAGCTACACCAAAAACCTTTGGAAATTCCTGCGTATTTGGCTTTGGTGAAGTTTGCATCCAGATATTCGACCCCATTGAGGGCTGGGAAGTAATTGTCAAGGTTAAAGGCCAATTTTGGACTTACCATGTCAATAAATCTGGTTCGCAAATTGTTTTAGATCCCAAAGTCACCGCCATTAAGAAAAATTAAATAATCAATGGCTTTGGCTTTTTCCCATCTTCTCTATCCGTGCTTTGACCATCACAGCACGGATATACTCATTTTTACCATTGGTATAAGCTTCGCGATCGCTCCGAAAACTTGTAGCCAAGTCGCGTTTTAGAGCTTTGTAGCGATCGCGGTTGGCTAAATCCTTTATTTAATTCAGTTATAGCAATTTTAATAGTATATAATAATGGATCGTGTCGAATCAAAGCTAGACCATGCCTAAACTAAAGACTCGTAAAGCCGCGGCAAAACGATTCCGTGCCACCGGTAGCGGTAAAATCGTCCGTCGCAAAGCGTTCAAAAGCCACCTTTTAGAACACAAATCTTCTAACAAAAAGCGTGGTCTGCGTCAGAGTACGCTTGTACATGAACGCGATGAACTTAACGTTCGCTTGATGCTCCCATATTTGTAAGTATTTTAGGAAATAAGTTATGACTCGGGTAAAACGCGGTAATGTAGCTCGCAAACGCCGCAATAAAATTCTCAAACTAGCTAAAGGTTTTCGTGGTTCCCATTCAACTCTGTTTAGAACTGCTAACCAACAAGTGATGAAGGCGCTACGGAGTGCCTACCGCGATCGCAAAAAGAAGAAGCGCGATTTTCGTCGCCTCTGGATTACCCGCATCAACGCTGCTTCCAGGCAACACGGCTTGAGTTACAGCCAGTTGATCGGTAACTTGAAAAAAGCTGATATCCAACTAAATCGCAAGATGTTGGCGCAATTGGCAGTCCTCGATCCAGCTAGTTTCGGCAAAGTTGCTGAATTGGCAGTTCAAGCTAAAGGATAAAGGTGGTGAGGGATGTATAACAGATGTAACAAATGGCAAGCAATTACTCGGTTACATCTGGTATTATCCGCCACTATCATTTGGATTTTTTGCTTTTCTCTAGTAGGGACGGGATTAACTGCATCTGCTGCCGAAATGTCAGAAATTCAGCAGCGGGGCTATTTAAATGTTGCCGTTAAAGATAACTTGCGTCCCTTGGGATTTAAAGATGATAACGGGAATTTGCAAGGCTTAGAAATTGACTTGGCCAAGCGTTTGGCAACTGACTTGGTTGGTAAAGCCGAAGCTGTAAAATTTCAACCTGTAGCGAATCGCGATCGCCTGTCTGTAGTTTTAGACAAAAAAGTTGATTTTGCGATCGCTAGAGTCACAGCAACCGAGTCACGCGCCCGCATAGTTAGTTTCAGTGTTCCCTACTATTTGGATGGCACTGTATTAGTTACAAAAGATGCCTCTGTGCAGCAGTTGAGCGATCTATCAAAACAAAAGATTGCCGTACTCAACAACTCCAGCACTATTGCTCAAGTGCGGTACTATGTGCCAAATGCCGAGTTAGTAGGAGTAGATTCCTATAAAGAAGCGCGAGAGCAAATAGAAAATAATGCCGCCGTAGCCTTTGCCGCAGATGCTAGTGTTTTAAGCGGTTGGGTGCAACAATATCCTGAATATCGGCTACTGCCAACAAAATTATCAACTGAACCCTTATGTGTAGTAATGCCCAAGGGATTGCAGTACGATGAGTTTAGACGAAATGTGAATCAAGCGATCGCTCGTTATTTAGAAAAAGGTTGGCTCCAGCAACGCTCTCAATATTGGGGTTTACCGTAAATTAGTCATTGGTCATTAGTGAATAACACAAATAACAAATGACAAATGACAAATAACAAACTTTATAATATTTGTATTTGCAGTAATGGATAACAGTCTAGCCGTTGTTTATCTCTCAATCTTGGTGGTGATACTCACAATTGCAGCCGTGGGTGTTTTTCGCCAGATTTTCAAAACTCGTAAGGTTGAAGGCTCTTTTGCAAGATTGCGAAAGAAATTAGAGAAAGAAAAGGGTACGACTCAAGAATATTATGAGTTAGGCAGTATTTATTCAGAAAAAAAAATGTACTCTCAAGCGATCGCGCTACTTCAAAAAGCTCTCAAAGCTGCTGAAGAAGAGGGAGAAGAAGATATCGCCCCCATTTACAACGGACTCGGCTATATTTATTTTACCCAAGAGCAATATGACTTAGCAATTCGTCAGTACAAAGAAGCTCTCAAATCTAAACCAGACTACGTAACAGGATTGAATAATCTCGGTCACGCCTACGAGAAGAAAAAATTAACTACTCAGGCGTTACAAGCTTACGAAGAAGCACTCAAATTAGCTCCAAATAACTCTATTGCTAAACGTCGTGCTGAATCTTTACGCCGTTTAGTTTCTGCATAAGATAATGTCCAGGTAATTAGGTGATTTCTCACAAAGAATATACCCAGGTTGACGAGTTTCGACTTCTCTTCGAGACGCTACGCGAACGCTCAACTCTCGATCCCTTAGTTGGTTGAGTTTCGACTACGCTCAACTACCGCGGAGTCGAAACCAACGGCGACGGTAGATTTATTAACGGAAATTGCCTTAAGCCTAATACCCGGAACCCCACCCCGTCATAGCTGTGCTTTAGCGGGGTGGGGTTATTTTATTATAATTAATTTCACTTTAGCCTCTTAATTTATCGGTTTTCAATCTTAGGTTTGGAAATAGATAACTATAAGTCTTTTGTAAAAATGTAAAAGATGATTAAGCGGCTAAAGCATTTTTTATGGCTAGCTATTGCCATCATTGTTGTCATTTCTATTTCACTCGGACTAATAGGAAGATTGACGGCTCAACAGCCTTTGATTTCCCATCCTCTCACTTCGCTAACTGAGGTAGAAATTAGCACGGCTGTTTCGGTCATCCAAAGAGAAAAAACTTTGAGCGAAATGGCAGTTTTTCCACTTATTGCTTTACAAGAACCCGATAAAGAAGAAGTTATAAATTTTACACCTGGTAAAGTCTTCCAGCGAAAAGTTTTTTTGGTAATCTATGAGCGATGCCTGCGGCAAGGACTCTGTCCTAAGCAAAACAAAACTTTTGAAGGTATCGTTGACTTAAGAAGCAAAACCTTAAGTTCTTGGAAAGAAATACCGTCAGTTCAACCTGCGATCGCAAATTCAGAATATGAACTAGCAACTCAAGTTGTCAAAGCCGATCCCCGATGGCAAAAAGCGATGCAAAAGCGGGGAATTACCGATTTTGATCAGGTCAAAATTAGTTGGTGGTCTCCAGGAATCCTCAGCGAACAGGAAGAAGCAACAGGTAATCGTCTTTGTCGCGGCTTATCTTACTACAAAGGTAAAGGCTGGAACTATTACGGTAGTCCCATTGAAGGAGTCTTAGCAACAGTCAATTTGAACACAGGTAAAGTTGCCAGTTTTATTGATAGAGGAAACGTCCCTTTCTCTAAAGAAAATTGGAATTATGATACCAAATCCTTGGGCAAATTACTTTCACCACTGAAAGCATTGAAAATCTTCCAACCGAATGGTAGAAGTTTCCAGATCAAAGACAATGAAATTAGCTGGCAAGGTTGGAAGTTTCGCTATTCAATGCATCCTCGTAATGGATTAATGCTCTATCAAGTGACGCACAAAGATGGGGAAAATATTCGACCAGTTTTATACCGCGCTAGCCTCTCAGAAATGGTAGTACCTTATGGCGATCCTAAGCCTAATTGGTCATTTAGAAATGCCTTTGATGTTGGAGAATACAACTTAGGTCTACTAGCAAATAGGATGGAATTAGGTAAAGAAATTCCCGAAAATGGCTTGTTGCTAAATGCTGTATTTGCTAATGAACAGGGAGAACCTTATGAAATGCCAGGGGTTATCGGTATCTACGAACGCGATAACGGAATGCTGTGGAAACACTATGAATATAATACTCAGCGTAATGATGTCCGTCGCAGTCGAGAATTAGTCATGAAGATCACGGTAGCCATTGATAACTATGATTACAGCATCAATTGGATCTTTCACCAAGATGGGACTTTGGAAGTCCAAAATGAATTAACGGGTATTGTATTAACGCAGGGAACGGCTGCCCAAAAGCAATCTGATGATGATTCTTATGGTCGGTTAATTGCTAAGAATATCTTTGGAGTAAATCATCAGCACTTTTTCAATTATCGCCTAGATTTCGATGTCGATGGTCAGGCTAATTCTGTGATGGAAATGAATGTGAAAGCTTTGCCGATGGATGAGAAAAATCCTTTAGGAAATGCGATCGCAGTTGCAGAAACCCCACTAGCGAAAGAAATCTCTGCTGTGCGCGATTTGGATATGAAAAGCAGTCGGAAATGGATGATTGTTAGCGCAGACAAAAAGAATCCTCTGGGTGCTGCGCCTGGATATATGCTGATGCCTGAAGGAAACTCGATATTTTTCCCTGTGGAAGGTTCAAAAATCCGTCAACGGGCAGAATTTGCCACTCATCATCTCTGGGTAACAAAATATAAACCCACTGAACTTTATGCTGGCGGCGATTATCCGAACCAAACTCAACCTGGACAGGGTTTGCCAAAATATATCTCAGACAATGAGTCTTTGCTGGGTGAAGATATCGTACTGTGGTACACAATGGGCGTAACTCATATTCCGCGATCGGAAGATTGGCCTGTGATGCCTGTTCACCGAGTTGGCTTTAAGCTAGTCCCTAGAGGATTCTTTAGCCGGAATCCAGCGATAAATTTGCCTGAGTAAAATATTTGTTGGCTCAAGTTTCCTGCCTTCAGGTTTTTTTCATGTCTAAAGGCGGTAACTTGAATGCTGATAAACTTATATAGTTCAAATACTGGCACTGGTTAAAATAGGATATCTAATGAACTTTCCAGAAATTAATATTCCCGGTGATGGAACACTGCACGCTCGTTTAATTACTTCCTTGGGTGAAATTGTAGTTCGTTTAGAAGAAGAGCGAACCCCCAACACTGTCAAAAATTTTGTCGGTCTAGCAACTGGAACAATCGACTGGAAAGACCCTAAAACAGGTCAATCTGGTAAGGGAACTCCAGCTTACGATGGCGTTCGCTTTCATCGAGTCATCCCTGATTTTATGATTCAGTGTGGCGATCCTCTGAGCCGTTATCTAGATACAGCCAACCGATGGGGTACTGGTGGCCCGGGATATCAATTTGAAGATGAGTTTCATCCTGAATTGAGACACACTGGTGCAGGTATCCTGTCGATGGCTAATGCCGGACGCGGTACTAATGGTTCGCAATGGTTCATTACAGAAGCACCAACGCCTCACCTTGACAACAAACACAGTGTTTTTGGTGAAGTTGTCCAAGGTCTAGATATAGTCAACAAGATTGCTAATGTGCCTACAACTAGAGATCGTCCAAATCAAGAAGTGGTGTTACAAAAAGTAGAAATTTTTCGGCAGTAATTAACACCTCGGTTTGTAGTAAGCACTTTAGTGCTTAGAGGATGTTTTAAAAGTCCTTTCGTCGGTAGCAAAACGTTATCGATCCCCCCAACCCCCCTTAAAAAGGGGGGCTTTAATTCCGGTTCCCCCCTTTTTAAGGGGGGTTAGGGGGGATCGGAAAGTGTCTAAAGTCACAGTGAAATACTTTTCAAACACCTCTTAGACAATAAGGACTTTAGTCCTTACTACAAGCTTGCTTACCCATCGAGATTTTGCAGCCCCATCGCAATCTTACTGTGTTTTTCAATTTGCCCCATCACTTGTTTTGCGCGTTGAATAACTACGGCTGGTAAACCCGCCAATCTTCCCGCTTCAATTCCATAAGACTTATCAGCACCTCCTGGTTGAACTTGGTGCAAAAAGATAATTTGGTCGGGTAATTCTTTCACCGTCACTTGATAATTAGCCACATTCGGGATAATGCTAGCCAGTTCATTTAATTCGTGGTAATGAGTGGCAAAAATTGTGCGCGATCGAATATCAACTGCTATATATTCTGCCACCGCCCAAGCTATGGAAAGACCATCAAATGTTGCTGTCCCGCGACCAATTTCATCTAATAGTACCAGCGACCTAGATGTAGCATGGTTGAGAATATTTGCGGTTTCATTCATCTCCACCATGAAGGTAGATTGACCAGTTGCTAAATCATCTACTGCACCGACACGGGTGAAAATGCGATCGCATATTCCCAATCTGGCAAACCTAGCTGGTACAAAACTACCAATCTGCGCCATTAACTGAATCAATCCCACCTGACGCAAATAACAACTTTTGCCACTGGCGTTTGGCCCGGTAAGAATAATTAAATCGGGATTGTCATTTGTCCTTTGTCCTTTGTCACTTGTACTGAGCGTAGTCGTTGGCGCAGTCTCTTGTAGAGAAGTATTTGTCATTTGTTCTTGGTCATCTGCTAATGACTCTTGACCCAATTGCGTCGAATTCGGCACAAAGAACCCCGCAGGTAAAGACTGTTCCACTACAGGATGACGACCATCAACAATGTTTATCTCCCTTCCTAGCAACATTTCGGGACGACAGTAACCTTGATGCACCGCCAACTCAGCCAAACCACACAACACATCCGCCGCCGCCACTGCACGAGACAGATTGCGAATTACTTCCGCCTCTTGCGCTACCTCTTCCCGCAATGTCGTAAAAATCTCATATTCCAACTGATTTAAATCATCTCGCGCTGTCAGAATCCGGGCTTCCCGTTCCTTCAAATCTGGGGTAATATAACGTTCCTCATTGGTCAGAGTTTGCTTGCGGATATAGTTAGCGGGTACTTGGTCGGCTTTGGTGCGAGAAATACTGATGTAATAACCAAAGGTTTTGTTAAATCCTACCTTCAGCGTGGAAATTCCTGTCTTAGCTCTTTCATCAACTTCCAAGTTGGCAATCCATTGCTGGTCTGCTTCTACAGTCGCCTTTCTTTCATCCAATAGGGGATTTACACTAGGGCGAATTAATCCGCCTTCTTTAATTAATATGGGTGGTGACTCTACAAGATGTGCGTGTAACTTTTGTGCCAATTCTTCCAATACACTTGGGACTTTCTGCAAAGCTTTCAGGAAAGGAGAACGCGTCTCAACTACTAAATTGGATAATTCCGGTAAGCGTGAGAGGGAATCTGCCAAAGCTACTAAATCTCTAGCATTCGCTGTACCAGAACCCGCCCTTCCTGTAAGACGTTCCAAATCATAAATTTGGCGCAATAAGTGCCGCAAATCTTGACGCAGAGGCGTATTTTCCATCAATTCTTGGATGGTATCTTGCCGCGCCCGAATGCCTTTAATATCGAGTAGGGGTTGCAACAACCACCGCCGTAAAGCCCGCCCACCCATTGCTGTACTAGTTTTATCTAACGCCCAAAGTAGGGAACCGTGGAAAGTGCCATCCCGGACGGTTTGGGTAATTTCCAGGTTACGGCGGGTTTGATTGTCAACAATTAGGTAGTCGGTGACAGTGTAGCTGCGGAGTCTTTGAAGGGTGACAGGATTTTCTTTTTGAGTATCTTCCAGGTATTCGAGAAGACCGCCGGCTGCACGAACGGCGAGGGGAAGATGATCGCAACCAAGTCCTTCGAGCGATCGCACCTTAAATTTCTGCAATAATCTAGGTCTAGCTTCGCCTTGAGAAAATGGTACTTGCGATCGCAAACTATAACAAAATGATGGTGGCAAACACTCCGGGAGATGTGGCGAAGTTTCTCCCGGACGCAGCAAACTACCTAAATCGGGCGCATTTGTCGGAACCAGCACTTCTGATGGTTGCAAACGCATTAATTCTTGAGTCAAATGTTCTAAATCACTACCTTGAGTCGTGAGAAATTCACCTGTAGAGATGTCTGCATACGCTAAACCCCAATGATTTGCGGCAATAACTACTGCTGCTAAGTAATTATTGCGACTGGATTTGAGCATTCCTTCTTCTAGCAAAGTGCCGGGTGTAAGAATGCGCGTTACTTCTCGCCGCACTAATCTCCCAGCAGCTTCAGAAGCATCTTCCACTTGGTCGCAAATTACCACTGCGTAGCCTTTTTCTACTAGCATCGTCGCGTAGCGTTCCCAAGCGTGATGTGGAACACCAGACATCGCCACCCGTCCTTGTTCCCCAGCTTGCTTACTAGTGAGAACTAATTCCAATTCTTGCGCTAGTTTTACAGCATCTTGGAAATAGCATTCAAAGAAATCTCCTACCCGATACAGCAATACCGCGTGAGGATATTTATCCTTCGTCTCGACATAATGCAAGTACATTTGACTTAGCTTACTGCGATCCACCTGTAGATGGTCAGAAATAAAAGTACTCGCGTCGGGTTTGGTAGATGGAGTTTCAGAGTGAGAGGCGGTCATAGATGCTATCGAGTTACGCACGGAAATGCCACAATATCCGATGATAACGTGATGTGAAAGTTGAATGGCGATCGCTCAAGGATATTTTACGAATGGCACGCTTGATAAGGGTAAATCCATTATCTATAAGGCTTTAGGGTGTAGGGTATCGGGTGTGGGGTGTAGGGAATGAAGAATAAGTAATCTCTGTTTCACCTCGTAAGCTTGAATGTTTATTAACACTACACCCTACCCCCTACCCCCAACACACTGCCCAGACGAGGTTTCACGTTATCAAGCGTGCCATTCGATATTTTACTTTTATCTGAAAAATGTTTTTTTTGATACAATGCAAAATTCCCAACTTCTTCATGAAGTCGGGAATTTGAACAACTTAACCCAAACAAAATTATTCCATATTCTAAATTAGCAACCCCAAATTAAAGATGATAAATGACTGAGGTTGCAAGTCAAAAAATATTACTCTTCTTCTTCCTCTTCTTCCTCTCCAAACACTGCGTCTATAAGTTCTTGTGCGCGTTCGTCTGAAATCTTTAAGGCTTCTTGAAGTTCAGAGATATAATCTTGTTCAGCTTCGGGTACTTCTTCATCAATCCCTACTACTAAAATAGCTGTGATGTATGCAGCTTCGCGATAACCTCTATCGGGTAAGGATTCGATAGACTGGGCGATTAAATCTTCTGGTTCTTCTTCTTCAATCAAGCTGACGACTTTCTCGGTCAATTCTTCAAAGTCTTCTTCAGAGTAATCTGCAAATAAGTCAACCCGACCGAGAAATTCACTCAAAGCATATTCTTCTGTGGAAGAAATACCTTCACCATCAGCCGCAGCGGAAAATAACCCAAGAATTGCGATCGCTACTTCTGGTTCTATAGCAACTGAACTAACACTACGGCCTTTGGGCAACTTGCGTTTAGACATAATTATCCTCTAAAAGTTACGTGATATTTCAGGAAGTAATACCTTATGGTGTATAATCCTTCCTCGATTTATGATTCCCAAAAGAATCCAGAAATATACATTGGGATGAATATTTTTTTCATAAAAAATACGCAGAGAATATATTGCTCTGCGTATAAAAACGGTTAAGTTGCTTTGAGCGATGAGATTTTGAGTACTTGTGTAAGCCACTGTAGCCTAAAGGGATAGCTATAATACCGTCTTTACAAGAGTTCTATCATTTCTCTATTTACTTCTTATCTCTAGGATGATATTGGCGCTGAGTTATCAGCCAACCTATACCGATAAAAAAGAATGTAAATAAAACACTCAACAATAAAGATGCGTAAAGGGGATGCTTTTGTACTATCGGGAGATTAATTTTATCAATATGTGTTGTGAATACGCCAGAGGCGATCGCACCACCACCAAATCCTATACCTAGTACTTGGATTGTGTTTTCTAGGGAGCGATCGCGCTCAGTTTGTTCTGTTTCTACTATACCTCGGATAGTATCAACCAATTGCCCAAACAATTCTTGACCTGGAGTCAGATAGTTAATATCTGTTTGTATTTGTTCTTGCCATTTCTTAGAGTCTTTATTAATAAAATCTTGCCAAGATTGGGGGCTATTTCCGCTATCAATAGTTTGAATCTTATCTAAACAAATTTTGTAATTAGTAATATTAGTAGTAATTGCTGTGTGATGTGTTTGTAAATCTTGCAAACATCTGGTGTAATCAAAGTTTTTTTGGGGTATTTCTCTCATTAAGCTTTTTAAGCCAGATAATTGTGTTTTATTTTCAGATATCAGGCTGTTAAATTTTTGAATTTTATTTTCTAAATCACTATAAATTATTCTCGCGTCTCGGTAGCGTTGACGCGCTAGTTGATAGATAAAAAGTATTTTGTGGTAGCTACATAGAAAATTTATAAACCAGTTATAAGCTTCTGTTGCAAGTATTGCTGTTGCAGCTTGACTCTTATTAATTACTATTAAAATATGGCATTGTTTTGCAGGATTATTTGGTTCATCTGGGTCAAGTGCTTGGTATTCAAATAAAAGACTACCAAACAGTTCTCCCTGTTGTGTTCGTACAGGATTTAAATTTGTGCCAGCGACTAAGGCTATGGTTAATTTTTCAGCTAGTGTATCACAATCTTCAGTTGGATCTACTTCTCCATAAATCGATAATGTTTGTCCTAAAGATGCTTGAATATGAGATGGCAGTAGGGAACTTGGTTTAAAATGTTGCAGTTGTGGTATATCTATGGGGGTGTCTGATGGTTCTGAAACCAGAGTTAAATCAACTGCGTAGGTATCGTTAAGCAAGAATGGCTGAAGATTAGCATTAATTTTAAATCCTTCTGGTGTTGGAAGACTACCCAAATTTAAATCTTGAGCATCAATTAACCGTTCTGGTATTCTTCCTATTTCCCGCTTCGGTTCGTATTCACCATTTTGATAACAAATTAATTTTGAGCGTAAATCTTTCAACCCAACAAAAGTTAGCGAACTCTCACCTACTTTCACCAGATTTTCCCACAACAGATTAGCATCTGTCACAACTTCACCGGGAAGTTCAGTTAGGGTGTGGCGGAGATGAAAAGCATAGAGGCTGAGGCTGAAATTCTTCACTATTTTTTGTCAGGTTTCGTGTTTTCAGACAAAGGAGAGTTGTTTTTTATGGCGTTATCTACAAGTTCCTTTGATGATTCACTAGGTTGATTGGCTGGAGTCTGTGATTTACTATTAGCTATTCCTATGTTTGTACTTACATTAATAGGTAATTTATCAGTGATTGATTCCAGGTTTTGCTTGTAAGCTTCTAGAACTTGATTACGGGATTCTGATTGCAACCAATTTTCTAGGATTTCTACAATTTCCTCATTGTCTTCTGGTAACTGACTCGATAGTTGCTGCAATTCATTCCAGTCTTGAGTCGGAATCAATTTTGATTGAGAGTCAAGCACTTGAATAAAAGCTTCGATGCTATTTCTAGAAATTGACATTTTCTAAACTCCTTTACCTATATTACAAAAAGCAGCCCAATAAAAAGGTGATTCAAACGGTTTGGTTAAGGCATTTTCATGATTAGCAGCAAAGTATTTCTTTAAATATTTTTTGCAACCCCAACTTAGAGAGGAGTTAATCAGCCAATCTTGAAAGCCTTTGAGCGTTGTATCCCTTAACCAACGTTGTGCTGTATTTAAAGCTAATACAATATTATTTTGCTGCTGTAGTTCTTCGTAAAATTTAATCATCAATAAAGCTGTAGCTATAGCATCGACAGTCCAAAGGCTACTGACTACATTGGTACTACCAGCTAACAAAAATCCACTAGGTAAACCAATGTATTCATCACTCGTGCTTGTGAAGTCGGTCAAACCAGTTTCGCAAGCAGAGAGAGTGACTAGGCGACAGTTTTCTAGTTTGAAGTGAGTAATGATATCTGCTAAAGTCAGATTTTTATCAGCTAACTGTAAACCAGAATCTTGGGGAGAAGCAAAGTTAAAGTATCCATGACAGAAGAAAAAAGCACAGTTAGCTTTCAGCAATTTTTGATTTAGTGTGACATTGTGAATATTTTCATTAATGCCGAGCAAAATTGCTGACTTGTTAGCTTGGTCTTGCTTCAAAATATGAGCGTCAGCAAACTGTTTCTTGATGGCTCCAACAGCTCCTAAATCTTTTTCGTAGCCTTGATATAAATCTTCTGTGGGGTTTTGGATGGCAAAGAAAGATTGAAAATCAGGACGTTGACGCAGTTGGACTTGTTGCAGAAGTTGACAACTGGGTGCATAGCCTATGCCGTTGGGGAATAAGTCAATTAGGTATGATTCTTTGATAGGTAAAGCATGGAGAGGAAACAGGTGTAAGTAGCGATGAGGAATAAGGATTAATCTGTCGCATTGTTTGGGTACTTGGTCTAAGATTTCCTCAAGATGCAGAATTTCTGCTAACTTTTTCAGGCGTTCTTCTAGGTGATTCTGCCATTTGATTTTATCTTGGTATTGCGGGTTGTTGTAGTCATATAAATATTCATTTGCCCAATCGATCAAGGCATCTAAGTTTTGTTCATTAGAATGCCAGATGGCTGGGTTATTGTTACAGGTGATAATGAAAGCGCGAAAACAATCATTAAAAAGATACCATTCAATGATTGCAGTTTTGTTATCTAGGAGGTTTTGAATTTCTCCAAAATTGATGCTGCTACTAACTAAAGGCAAATTTTCTGGATTCTTTAATGTTGCTTTGGCTAACAGTTCTACTAAATTGCGGGTTTTACTACGTTCAATATATTCTATTGCTTCCGTGTCTCTTGCCAATGCTAGGCAAACTTCCACCATGCATCTATAAAGTTGATTCCATTCTTCCGCTTGTTTCCGCTTGGCTTCTTCCCCAGAAACAATATCTCCGCGCAAAGCTTCGACTGTAGCAATGGCAGAAACAAAGGTATTGTAAGCTGAGTCAAATAGTTTTTCGTCTTGGTATATGCTGCCGAGATTTGACAAAGTTTCTGCATTGTTTTCGGGAAAGGCGCTGCGGGTATATACTTCCAGAGCAGCAGAATAAGCCTTGATCGCTAATTCAACATTCTCGGCTCGTTCTCCGAATATTCTGTCACCGTAAGCATTCCCCAGATTATTTTGCGTACCTGCCCAATTTTGGGGAAAAGCGCTACGTGTTCTAACAGACAGTGCTTGATTATAAGCAGCGATCGCCTTTTCAATATTTTCGGCTCGATCTCCTCGTATTCTCTTACGGTAAGCTTCCCCCAGATTATTTTGCGTCGTTGCCCAATTAACAGGAAAGGCGCTGCGGGTTTTAACTTCCAGTACAGCACAATAAGCAGCGATCGCTAATTCAATATTCTCGGCTTGTTCTCCTTTTATTCTCTCACCATAAGCATTCCCCAGATTATTTTGCGTCATTGCCCAATCAACAGGAAAGACGCTGCGGGTGTAAACTTCGAGTGCTTGATTATAAGCAGCGATAGCTAATTCAATATTCTCGGCTCGTTCTCCTTTTATTCTCTCACCATAAGCATTCCCCAGATTATTTTGCGTCATTGCCCAATTTTCAGGAAAGGCATTGCGGGTTGTAACTTCCAGAGCAGCAGAATAAGCAGCGATGGCTAATTCAATATTCTCGGCTCGTTCTCCTTTTATTCGGTTACGGTAAGCAGCCCCCAGATTATTTTGCAATGTTGCCCATTCTTCAGGAAAGGCGCTGCGGGTATATACAGTTAGAGCGATTTCGTAGCCAGTGATTGCAATTTCAATATTGTTGGCTTTACTACCCAAAGGAAAATTGCTAACCACATTACTAAAATTACCAATCATTTCAGTAATGTATTCTGCTCTATCTGGTTCCACTTCTGCTAAGATATTTATTGCCCAAAGACGCAATAATTCTGCAAAAATATCATTGAGTTTATCGGTATTTGCTGCCAGCAATGGGTAAATTACTTGAGCATCGCCGTTGCTGTCTGCTGTTGCTTGCAGTATTTCTATTAAAAATTGCCCGTAAGTGTCTATATCTTCTTGAGTGATGGGGGTAGTTTCTGGGGTAGTGAGATATGTTGCTAAGTTTCTCAACCACTCGGCAGTATTTTCCTCTCCCTGCTGGGCAAAATGCTCTGCTGTTGCTACTACAACCTGCACAAAGTCAGCATCTAGCAATTCTGTATTCGCTGCTAATATCTCTGGTTCTTCCCCGCTAGGGCAATTTAGCAGGGTTTGAATTAGCTGATTATAAGCGTGTAAACGCTGTTTGTTCATGAGCAGGTGTGAGTTAGATGCATCTTGATGAAGCTTCAACAATATTATGCTCAATTTCTGAAAAATTAGATACAAAGTTGCAGTCGCTACAATTTTCTGAATCGAGATTTTGTCATTTTTTATGTAATTACGATAACTACAAATGCAACTTGTATCCCCAAAGGATGTTTTAAAAGTCCTCTTGTTGGTAGTAAAAGGTTTTAGATCCCCCTAAATCCCCCTTAAAAAGGGGGACTTTAATTCCGGTTCCCCCCTTTTTAAGGGGGGTTAGGGGGGATCAACAAGAGCCTAAAATCACAGCTAACTACTTTTCAAACAACCTCTTAAGCGATCGCATTTGCTGATATGGCATTCGCATTTGCTGATATGGAGTTCGCATTTGTTGATATGGAGTTCGCATTTGTTGATATGGCATTCGCATTTGCTGATATGGAGTTCGCATTTGTTGATATGGAGTTCGCATTTGTTGATATGGAGTTCGCATTTGCTGATATGGAGTTCGCATTTGTTGATATGGAGTTCGCATTTGTTGATATGGAGTTCGCATTTGTTGATATGGCGTTCGCATTTGTTGATATGGCGTTCGCATTTGCTAATTGCACTTATTCTCAAACAACAAATAGATATGAAAAATAAGTAAAAATACAGACAAACTCGTAATTATTTCGTTGAAGTTTTAATAAAACAAATCCATAAAACTACCCATCTCAGGCAAAAGGATACTCCACTATGTTGAAAAAGGAATTCTTAAAAAAAAGGATATCTCATGTCTTTAAGAACTCGTAGTTCTGCTGCTATTGACAAAGCCCAACTTCGTCTCGCCTTGCTTAAATCCGTTGATGAAAATCTGGATTTAGGACATGGATTAACCATTGAAGCCTACAACCACCTCATCACTACTACCCGTGCAACGTTAGAAGCTCATAACACGCTTGTATCCAATCTTGAAGAATCGCGTAAAACAATAACCCAGATGGATAAAGCCCTCTCCGAAATGTCTGAACGAATGCTAAGTGGAGTTGCAACTGTCTACGGCAGAAACAGCATACAGTATTCTAAAGCTGGCGGCTCTAATGGAAAAAGAAATAAAAAATATAGTTCAAAAGTTGTTCCAGCTGTAGCGGTTCTTCCCACTCAACCGGCTCAAGCTGCAATTGCGAATGCGTCAACTAACGGTAACGGCACAACTCCTGTGCTGCGATAATCCACTTTCTGCATAAATCTAGTGCCGTGTCAAGCCTAAATTGGTGCATTAAATGTAAGTTGGGTTGACGTAAAGAAACCTAACATGGATCGTGTTGTTGGGTTTTGCAAAGCCTTAACCCAACCTACTTTTAATCAATCTAAATTTTATCGTGGCGATGGCTACAACGGGCTACACTTACGCCCTTGTGAAAGAGTCCGATATCATTACATATAAGCTTAAATTGATTACTTATCAGCCTGTAACCGAGGTTATTGTCGAATGGATAAACTAAAAAAATATCAAGAAATAATTCAGCAACTTCTCAAAGAATATGCTGCAATTTCTAGCCAAGACTCAGAAGTTGAAACTCAATTAATTTTTGACACAGAACGCCACCACTATCAACTTGTAAATGTCGGCTGGAAAAACCAACGTCGTGTCTATGGTTGTTTTATCCATTTAGACATCAAAGATGGAAAAGTTTGGCTGCAACACAATGGGACAGAAAATGAAGTAGGAGAAGATTTAGCAAATCTAGGTATCCCCAAGCAGGATATTGTCATCGGCTTTCATTCCCCATTTAAGCGCCAATTTACAGATTATGCTGTAGGTTAAATATCAACAATCAACTAATTAGATAAAAACATCTCACAATCACTTCCATAATTAGTTCATATATTTAGTTTTAACCCGTCCAAAAATATAATTTGGGCGGGTTGATTTGTCGTAAACATTTTGGTATTAGTAGTTGACTTGTATAAAATTATACTATATTATCAAAAGCATAAGAAAAGCGATCGCCCTCCGGGAAGAGTCCGCGTAGGCGTAGCCCGTCGTAGACATCGCTTTTCTTTAAACCCCTACTCTAGGAGTCAACTACAATAATGACATAAGTACAAAAGTTCGTAGAAAATCAAAAGTTTGCTGAAGCACAGTTGCAACAGTATTTGAGTAGCGAAGACTTCGATGCACTTATCTTCAAACAATCTGCTCAAATGCGATTCTCTAATAGAGAACCAATTAAACATTTATTGATTGGTTCTCCAAAAGCTGTCACCAGCACAATTCACTATTTGCAGGTTATTGGCTATGCAAGTGTTGGAGACTGGAGTCAACTACTACCAACCGCTAACCCTGGTGAGGTAATGAGTATTTTAAGCCGTCAGATTTTAGTTTCATAAAAAACGGCGGAAAACTCCATTCACTTATGGGTGGAGTTTTTCATAATTCCATACCCAAATATGCAATTAGACCACAACATATCAAATATAAGCCCTTGAGTTACGATAACACCTGCAAATATCTTGCCGAAAAATATCCTGGTGACTTCGCCAGATGGTTACTTGCATCTGACACCTCAGATATCCAAGTACTCAAAACCGAACTCAACCTCGAACCCATTCGCGCTGATTCGGTAACATTCCTGCAAATCGCCAACCAAATCTTGCATTTAGAGTTTCAAACTACACCCAAATCTAAAACTCCGCTTGATTTTCGGATGCTAGATTACTACACCAGATTAAAACGAGAATACTGGTGTGATATTGAGCAAGTGTTGATTTTCTTACAACCCACCTCCTCAGAAATTGTTTTTAATACCCAGTATGTAGACAAGAAAACCAGACATGAGTATCGAGTGATTCGTTTATGGGAAGAAGATCCCACACCCCTGTTAGCTAACCCTGCACTCTTACCACTGGCGACATTAGCCAGAACCGACTCACCGAGAGACTTGTTAACTCAAGTCGCTACTGCTGTCGATATGATTGAAGAAACAGACGAACGACAGAACATATCAGCTTGTGTACAGGTTTTAGCTGGTTTGCGGTTTGATAAAAGTTTGATTACACAGCTTTTCAGAGAGGAAATTATGCAAGAATCTGTGATTTACCAAGACATTCTGCAAAAGGGTTTGCAACAGGGAGAAGAACGAGGAAAGAAACAGGAGGCGCTACAACTGATTTTGCGTCTTTTGACACGTCGGTTTGCTGCAATTGAACCAGAGATAGAACAGCAGATTCGCACATTATCCATTACTCAACTAGAAGATTTAGCTGAGGCGCTATTGGATTTCTCCAGTCAAAGCGATTTAGTCAATTACTTAGGAAATATTTCTTTACCTCAACCTAATCAGGAAGATTAGAGGAAATTATGCAAGAATCTGTGATTTACCAAGACATTCTGCAAAAGGGAGAAGAACGAGGAAAGAAACAGGAGGCGCTACAACTGATTATGCGTCTTTTGACACGTCGGTTTGCTGCAATTGAATTAGAGATAGAACAGCAGATTCGCACATTATCTATTACTCAACTAGAAGACTTAGCTGAGGCGCTGTTAGATTTTTCCAGTCACAGCGATTTAGTCAATTACCTAGAAAATATCTCTTTAGCACAAGCCATATCAGGAAGATTAAGAAACTAAGCTACCGATAGCATCTCATAAATAAGCGATCGCGCTCTTTAGCACAACCCAGCAAACTAACGTCAATCTTGGGTTTCGTCTCTAGTCCCTAATAAAGAGTCTATTTAACTGAGAATTACAGCCTCTCCACCACCCCGCCTAACAGTGCAATTTAGACGGGGTGATTTGTCGTAAATATTTTTGGATTAGTAAGATTGTATAAAAACATACTTTAATATCAGCCATAAGAAAGACGATAAGCTAGGATTAAATTTCTGGCTGGCAGTGGAATTTTGAGAGTATCAACCAAATTCTTTCTGTTGTTGCCAAAACCAGATGCTCCCCACTCATACCCCCTATTTTTCTGAAAATATCTGAAAATATATGAAATTTAGAACCTTCAAATATCCTTTCGCACTCATCCTAGTCAGCTTCGGTTTTGTGCAGATAGCTGATGCTCAAACTCCTGTAGCTAAAATCTCCAACCTATCTCAAGAAGTTTCTGTACTTCGGAAACAGGGCCCAAAAGGGTTAGAAGTATTTCTTAAATCCCATGCTAATACGTTAAATCCCGCTTCTTCAGGAGCAGTTCTACCTTCCCCTGCACTTCGGGTAGCTTTAGATGAACTTTGTCAACAACGGGACTGTTACGCCTCTCGTTTGTATTGGTACACTGATATAGAACAAGCCAAAGCTGCTGCTAGAACCAGTGGTAAACCCATTCTATCTCTGCGGTTATTGGGTAGGCTGGATCAAGATTTGAGTTGTGCTAATAGTAGGTTCTTCAGGGTAGCGCTGTATCCGAACCTTGAAATTTCTAAACTGCTTCAAGACCGCTTTATTTTGCATTGGCAATCAGTGCGTCCTGTACCCAAAGTAACTATTGATTTTGGCGACGGACGCAAGTTGGAGCGAACGATTACAGGCAATAGCATTCATTATGTATTGGATGCATCAGGTCGGCCAATCGATGCAATTCCAGGGTTATATAGTCCCAAAGCATTTTTGCGACAGCTACAGCAGGCTGAATTAGCAGTAAAAAATTACAGTAAACTTACACCAAGCGATCGCGAGTCTTATTTAAGAAAATACCACAGCGATCGCTTAAATTCTATCCAAGCCCAATGGGTTGCAGATTTATCCCGCCTGGGTATCCAGTCTCCCCCTAAGTTGGTAGAGATTCCCAGCAATCCCACTCAACCACCAACAGCAGAAATCGCAAGCTCTCTAGCAGTTTCTAAAATGAGGGTTGAAACGCCAATGTTAACTGCTCTCCAGTCTGATGCTGAACGGAATCAAAACGCCCTAGCTGAAATTACTGACCAGAAAGTTTGGGACAAAATTGCTCAACTCTATGCCGCCGATGTCAAGCTAGATCAAAACAGCATTTCTCTAATCAGAGCTAAAAAGTCTCAGTCTGTCAACCCTCCAGAAGATAATTTGCCGATAATAGTGAAAAATTTTGAAGCCACAATGGCTTTAGATACAGTTAGAAATGAATATATGCTGCACAGCCAAATTCATCAATGGTTTATGCAGGGTAAGCAAACAAGGAGTGTGGAAGCGCTCAATCAACAAGTATACGGACAACTATTTTTAACTCCTAGTTCTGACCCTTGGTTAGGGCTTTTCCCCAGCGACAGCTACAGCGCCATTGATAATGATGGCATTCGTTAGTAGCTCATAAACCAATACAGTTAAGAAAAATTGTAGTGGCGTGGCAAGCAAAAAAATTGTGCATTAGAGGTAGGTTGGCTGGAACGAAGCGCAACCCAACATATATCAGGATGTTGGGTTACGCAAAGCCTCCACCCAACCTACTAGCGCTACTACATAGTTTAAGGTTTTTGGCGTTAACCCAAGCGCATTGGCTCATAAACTGATGTAAGTAAAAAGGAGTGATGAGATTTTATCGCATTGACACTTCACTCATCACTCCTTGTAACTTGCGCGTTGATTAGCTGTTACGCATTGTTAAATTACACCAGCTTACTACTTCATTTATCCTCTAACTAAAGAGAGAGAGAGTTTAAATTTTCCCCCTTTCCGCACTTCCTGCCTACGCGAACCTAGGGAAGGGGGTCTGACAGGTGTAGGTTTTTTGTGGCTTTTCCACATAACGTGAAAAGTCAGATGAAATCTAACCCCTACAAAGGAGTAAGATTTATATTTCTCAGCTTTTGTGTTAGCAATAATACTTTTAAAACATCCTCTTAAAGAAATTGGGAATCTTGTTGTGAATTTTATTAATAGGCAAAGTATTCAGAATCACCAACGAACTTAACTTAGAGTCTATATCTTTGGTAATAGTTGCTTGATGCTTGTGATGGAAGTTAGGGAAAGTCTTATCAGTTATTCTTAAGTAAAAATGGAAACAATTATTAGCACTAAATTATTTATTGGAGGAATGACAAAACGGATTCAACAATAATATTCAGAAATTAAGGTTGAGATGTAGGGTTTTCTAACAGTGGTATCTGCTCTTTGCTAGCGCTATCATTCTGACTGGCTTATCAGTTTAGTCAAAAATTAGTATAATCTTAGATGGCAGATTTGGTACTCGTATTTAGCTGAGATTACATAATTTTACCACCAAGGGTAGAAGTAATACTTAGCAAAGCTCCGTAAAATTTTTGGTAAAGAAATATCTCAGTGGATACTTTTTAATTTGCTAGATTCAATTTACTTTGAGTATTTAGGTTGAATACTATATGTGTCATTTAAAAACTGGCTCATCTATAGCGACTCTAGGGTATAAATTGTCAAAAGCCTAAAATAAATCTAACTTTATTACTTCAATTACATGAAAATTGCAATTTACAACTAGTTAGATTTATCACTAAATAAAATTAAGTATACTGCAATTTTTTCAAGGATTTACTTAGTAGTTTTTTTGCTTAATTTCTGCAAGAAAATAGCGAGAATTTAAGGTGAACATAGAAAAATTTGTCCAACGTACAGAAATATTGCATAAGCGTTTAGCAGATTTATACCAAACTGCTAGTCTATTACCTTGGATTTCCCCTGATTTGTTGCCGGAAGCTTTTAAGGAACTCCATAACACCTCAAGAATAGTACAGTTAGCGGCGGAGGAACTTTATCAGCAAAACGAGGAACTAGCAAAAACACGGAATTGGCTAGAAGCAGAACGCCATCACTACCAAGATTTATTCGAGTTAGCACCAGACGGCTATTTAGTGACTAATACAGAAGGAATCATCCAAGAAGCTAACCTCACCGCAGCTAAGTTGTTGAATGTTTCCAAGCATTTTTTAGTGGGCAAACCAATAGTTAACTTTGTCCTTGTAGAAGAACGTCAGCAAGTTCGTAACGAACTGATACAGCTATTACAATCAGACAGAGTTAAAGAGTTATTGGTACGTTTGCAACAACGTTATGGCGAGTTATTTGATGCAGCTTTAACAGTGAAAGTTGTCCGCAATCAGCAGGGTAAGGCAATTTCTCTGCGCTGGATGGTGCGTAATATAACCGAGGTCAGAAATTAGAATCAGCAAGAGTTAAAGACAAGAGTGACATTTTCAACAATCGCCCCCTACATAAATATGATAAAGGAGAAACTATTCCCCTCAACCCATTAGTAATTTGGTATGTTTCTCAGGGTTTGGTGAAACTCAGTACTTACTGTGAAACGGGTGAAGAAGTGCTGATCGGATTGGCAACAGCAGGAATGGTTTTTGGTTCTAGTTTGACATCTTTAGACATTTACCAAGCAACAGCGCTTGCTGATGTTGGCTTAGTGTCAATTTATGCAACAGAAATATCAGCTTCTGCTACACTGAGCCATATACTTCTACCAAAAATTAAGCAGCGGTTACAGCAAACAGAATCTTTTTTAGCAATTTCTGGTAGACGGCGAGTACAAGATCGCTTACAGCATCTATTACAACTTTTGAAACGAGAAATGGGTGAAACTGTACTAGAGGGAACTCGCCTAAATGTTCGCTTGACTCACGAAGATATTGCTAGCGCTTGCTGTACCACTAGAGTAACAATTACACGATTGATGGGGAAATTGCAAGAAGAAGGTATAATCAGTTTCGACTTAAAAAAACATATTATCTTGAGAGATGTTGATTGATTAGTTCGCTGTAGATTGATTACATTTTTCTTAAACAAAGATCAATTGCCAGCCAATCAGGAAAATAGCTATATCTGCAAAAATATGGCTGATGTATCCAGGCCAAATCGAGCAATAATTTAAGTAGCACCATGACCAAACTGCCCCTGCTATAAACACTCCCAATGAGCATAATGTTGTCGCCCGCCAGTCGAAGTAAGCTGCTAAACCAACAACATGATGAATCGTAAAAAATAGTGCAGACAGTACTACAGCTAAAGGACTTGATACCAAAATTTTACATTTACGATAGACAAACCAACGCCAGACAAATTCCTCAAGTAAAGAGTTAACAAATATCCAATACACTGCACCTACTAAGTAAATCACAAAACTGTTCAATCCAACTTGTATTGCGCGATCGCGAACATATTCAACATCTATCCATTTTGCTCCCAGCAACCAATAAACAATCAAGATGATGCCTAGCATCAATAGCCCTAATCCGACTCCAGCCAATAAATCGCCTCTTTTAGGATATTCAAATTTTAAATTCTCTTTATCGACAAATAACAACCAAATAATGGGTACTAGCAATAACCAGATTTTAGCTAATAAAGCTACTAAATTTCCTTGGAAGCCAGGGAGTATATATAGCTGAGTTGCAATACCAATGCTCGGAACTGGCACAAGTAACAACAGAGCTAGTAGTGCATTTTGATTTTGGTTAGCTTTTAACATAGGAAAGTTTTATTGTATTTCGATGGCTTTAACTTTTAAACCACATCTATTTTGAAATTCATAGTTTTTATATCAAGTTAAGATGATTACTTGTAATAAAATCTATATTAACGAGGTTTCCTCTCAAGACTTTCCGTGAAGGCAAGAGACGCGATGAATCGCCGTCTCTACAATAATTAGTCTTTTGTGGAGACGGCGATTTGTGTCTTGATGATGATTTTTCACATCTTTGTGAACCGTATTGGTTGACTATTAATTTTTATATGCAAACTATAAAACATGAGTATCATAATTAGAATTGAATAAAGTGACACTTTGTATATTGCCACATAAATTTAATACTAAAACTTCTATGAATTTGTGTGTAATATTCCTTTTAACGCAGCATTTTGATAATTATTTACTGTGCCAATATACCTACTTACACATAATTCAAATGCACAGCGTCTTGCAATGTTGTGAAGGTCTGGCATTTGAGGCAGACATCAATACCCATTGTGCTAAGTACAACTTCGCGTAAAATTGTAGCCTTTTGAAACTTACAGAGACATAACGCTATCCAAACAGGAAATTCCAAATGTACCCAAAATAATGTATATGTGATTGAAGGCGTATTGCTAAAATCGCGATGTCTAGGTTGGGCTACGCCTACGCAACATTAAAAGCGGCTATGCACACATTTGGCAAAAAAACTCTATCATCGGGCTACATTTTAGCACTGGATTTAGGTACGACAGGCAACCGCGCCTTTGTATTTAACGCAGACGGCAAGATTGTTGGGCAGGCATATAAAGAATTAACTCAGTATTATCCTCAGCCAGGATGGTTAGAACATGACCCTCAAAAAATCTGGCAGGATACCTGCTGGGTAATGCAAACTGCAATTGCAAATGCCCAGATTGCACCATCTGCGATCGCAGCTTTGGGATTAACTGTACAGCGCGAAACCTGTTTGATTTGGGACAAAACTACTGGTAAACCACTCCATAGAGCGATCGTCTGGCAAGATCGCCGCACTGCTCCCCTTTGCCACCAGTTACAAGAGCAAGGTTACGCTGATGAAATTTACGATCGCACCGGATTAATCATTGATGCTTACTTTTCTGCTACCAAACTCCGATGGCTATTAGACAATGTTACTGATATTGACCTGAACAATGTCTTAGCAGGTACTATTGATAGCTGGGTGTTATGGAATCTCACAGGTAGAAAAGTACACGCCACTGACCACAGCAACGCCAGCCGTACAATGTTGATGAATCTCAAAACCTGTGAGTGGGATAAAGTTTTACTGGATCTGTTTCAAATTCCAGCGCATATTTTGCCCCAGATTCAGCCAAGTTTAGGAGTATTTGGAGTTACTGATGCAACTTTGTTGGGTGCTGAAATTCCCATCACTGCCATCTTGGGGGATCAGCAAGCGGCTTTATTTGGTCATGGCTGCGATCGCCCCGGTTTAGTAAAATGTACTTACGGAACTGGTAGCTTTTTAGTTGCTCACACAGGATCAAAAATTGTGCGATCGCACCATCAACTTATTTCGACAGTGGCATGGACACAAGCAAATGCCAGCGATACTTTAGATGTCGGATATGCCTTAGAAGGCAGTATGTTTACTAGTGGAGCTTGTATTCAATGGTTGCGCGATCGCCTCAAGTTGATTAAAACTGCTGCTGAAACTGAAGCGATGGCCAATCAGGTAAAAGATAATGGCGGAGTCTACTTTGTGCCTGCATTTAGCGGACTGGGCGCACCCTACTGGGATATGAGCGCCAGGGGAGCTTTTTTCGGCATTACCGCCAGTGTACAACCAGAGCATCTAGTTCGCGCTGTGCTAGAAGCGATCGCTTATCAAGTTCTGGAGGTGGTGCAAGCAATTAACGCATCTAGTAGTACTCCAGTTGGGCGATTAACCGTAGATGGTGGTGCTTGCGAGAATAATTTTTTGATGCAGTTTCAAGCTGATGTGTTAGGTATTCCAGTTGAACGTCCGATAATGCGCGATACCACCGTTCAGGGTGCAGCATTTGCAGCAGGTTTAGCTGTAGGATTTTGGGAGAGCTATGAAGTACTAGTGGAACAACGGCAAATTGAGCGTGTATTTGAGCCAAAGAGTGATTTTCCCTTGTCCAAATTTGGTACTTGGCAAAAAGCAGTGAAACGTACTCTAGCTTGGGAGGAGTAGCCCTTAACAAAAAACGAGTTAAAGCGAAAATTCATATCCTGAAAGGGGAAAGTCGAAGGAACAAACACTATTACAATCAAGCAAATGGATGGAGTATTGATTTATCATGCCCTACAGTCAATTCAACATTGACCGAGTGAAACAAGATTTTCATCTAAATACTGTGGAAGGAGTCCGCTTTTTCCCAGACTCGATTGAACCCATTACTCCAAGTTTCAGACTGCAAGGTATTTTAGAGGATTTACCGTGGGCGATCGCAGTCGATACAGAAAAAGCTCGTTCAGAGGCGATAATTAATCCTATCTTGCTAGAAGTGCGACGCATCTTCAATTCCACAATTAGCGTATTTTCAGGAGAAGAGTTTAACGTTGATGCAAGTATTGGACTCAACGGTGTATGTGACTTCTTACTTTGCCGTTCACCTGAACAATTAACGGTGGAAGCACCTGCAATTGTCATTGTTGAAGCAAAAAAATCAGATTTAAAATCTGGATTGGGACAATGCATTGCAGAAATGGTAGCTGCACAGCGATTCAATCAAGCCAGAGAGCAACCTTTAACAGCAGTTTACGGTACTGTAAGCAGTGGAACCCTATGGCGATTTCTGAAACTAGAGGGTCAAACAGTCACAATTGATTTAATGGATTATTCTCTTCCTCCTATCGAACTAATTCTGAGCTTTTTGGTGTGGATGGTGAAAGCAGGTTAATTTCATTCAAAAATCGATCGTTAAAATAACTCTTACTTTGTCAAAATATCACTCTCATATAATAAAAAGCGCATGACTACTAAACCGAAGATTTTCATTGATGGGGAATCAGGAACCACAGGCTTACAAATTTACTCACGCCTAAACCAACGGGATGATATCGAGTTAGTTAGCATTGAAGCATCTAAACGTAAAGATGCAAATGAGCGAACCAAACTAATCAATGCTGTTGATGTTATCATTCTCTGCCTGCCTGATGATGCGGCCCGTGAAGCTGTTAGCTTAGTCAGTAATACTAGAGTTAAGATCCTTGATGCTAGTAGTGCCCATCGCACAGCTAAGGATTGGGTATATGGCTTTCCAGAACTAAATCCAGGACAGCGAGAGAAAATCGCCAGCGCGCAGTTTGTCAGCAATCCGGGCTGTTATCCCACAGGATTTTTAGCTTGTATCCGTCCGTTAATTGCTAAAGGACTCCTGAACAGTAACTTTCCCATCACCGTTAATGCAGTATCAGGTTACTCTGGTGGCGGAAAGAATCTGATTAAACAGTATGATACCTTTCACGAACAGCAAGCCGACACAAAGTCGCTCTACCCTTATGGCATCTATGGTTTGCAGTTTGGGCATAAGCACGTCAAAGAAATGCATCAGTATTCAGGGTTAGCATCACCGCCATTGTTCGTACCCGCCGTGGGAGATTTTGAGCAGGGGATGCTAGTACAGATACCTTTGCCACTAGGAAGTTTAGATAATCCACCATCAGGTAAGGTTATCTATGAAGCGATCGCTGACTACTACCAAAGTGAAAAATTCGTGCAGGTTGCTCCATTCCAAGATTCTACACTGCTGAGAGACGGAACATTTCTGGATGCGATGTCTACGACGGGCTACGCCTACGCACTGAACGGTACTAATATTGTTCAGGTTTTTGTATTTGCCAATGACACCACCAAAGAAGTCTTGCTAGTTGCTCGTCTTGACAACCTGGGTAAAGGCGCATCAGGAGCCGCAGTGCAAAACCTAAACATCATGCTCGGTTTTCCAGAAGAGTTGGGATTGTCATGAAAAAGGGTTAAGGAGTAGGGAGCATACTTCGACTGCGCTCAGTAACCGGGGGAGTAGGGGAGTAGGGGGAGCAGAGGAGTGCAGTAAGTTTTCCCCTTTGCCCCTCCGCGTCGCTTGAATATTTCAATTTAACCCTGTTTTCTCCCTTTGAGAGAATGCGATAACAAAAAGAGTTGT
>JADEXV010000087.1 GCA_015206945.1 Nostocales cyanobacterium LEGE 12452
ACTCCCTATTTATTGATTAGCTATGGGTTGAATCCAGCAGCCTAATCATTTATCCTACGAATACTTAAAATCCCCTTAGTTAAGTTTCGTGAAATTTTATCAGAATCTGAAATTCTGATACAACTACTCCCTTAATATGTGATTAAAAGTTGTTAACTTTAATTAAGAACATGGAGGCTTTAGAGTGCCACTTCCTCTGTTAGAATATGAACCTTCAAGTCAAAATCAGCGTGTAGCTGGATACGAAGTACCTGGTGATGAACAACCCAGGATTTTCACTACAGACAATATACTTTCTCCGTCAGATTTAGGCGATCTGATTGAAGCAGCATATCGTCAAATTTTCTTTTATGCCTTTGCTGCCGATCGCGAAACATATTTAGAGTCTCAACTCCGTAATGGACAAATTACAGTACGGGACTTTATTCGTGGATTGGTGCTTTCCAATACCTTTAAGAAAAGCTTCTACGACCTCAACAATAATTATCGCTTTGTTGAGCAAGTAATTCAGCGGGTTCTAGGACGCGATCCATACAACGAACGGGAAAAAATCGCCTGGTCAATTGTAGTCGCTACCAAGGGTATTGTAGGCTTTATTGATGAAGTGCTTAACACTGAAGAGTACCTAAGCAATTTTGGATACTCCACAGTACCTTATCAGCGCCGTCGGATACTGCCATCTCAATCTCAGGGTGAGTTGCCATTCAACATCAAATCTCCGCGATACGAAGATTATCACCGTGCCAAACTGGGTTTCCCCCAAATCATTTGGCAGGTCGAAGTACGCAGATTCCTTCCACAAGAACAAAAGCCCAAGGCTGGCGATCCATCTCTATTCTTGTCTATGGCACAAAATATCAATGCAACTGGCAATGCTCCACAACGGATCTCGCCATACAACATCGATATCGAAAAGTCTGTACCTTATCGGCAACTGGCAGGAATTAAATAACGATTTTTGGTCGGTGGCTGGCTAGTACATCCATTTGATCGTTTTATAGCGTGCATAAGTCTTGGGTTATGTAGGAGTTTTATTTAGATATAACTAAATGAAACAGACTCTATCCCATGTCTAATGCACGCTAGTTGTTAATGGGCATTGGGCATTAAAGTGTAGTTCGTCTTTTTAGCATCTCTACAAGTTTTGTAAAGTGGGCGGGAGGAGTAGCTGTCACCTCAATCAACTCTTCAGATATAGGATGCTGCAATTTGAGTCGCCAAGCGTGTAGTGCTTGACCCGGCAAATTTACTCCCACTGAATGGCCAGAACTATAAACTGGGTCGCCGACAATCGGATGACCCATTTTGCTGCTGTGGACACGAATTTGATGGGTGCGTCCAGTTTCTAATTGAAAGTGAATTAAAGTGAAGTTACCAAGACGTTCTAATATTTTCCAGTGAGTGACGGCGACTCGTCCGCCTTGTTCAACAGGCATAACAGCCATTTTTTTGCGGTCTTGGGGATGGCGACCAATAGGCAAGTCTATAGTGCCACTTTCAGTTTTTGGCGCACCGTAAACTACGCCCAAGTATTCTCGTCGTGCGGTTTTTGCTTTGAGTTGTGCTTGTAGATGATGATGGGCAATATCTGTTTTAGCGATCGCGATCGCGCCCGTAGTATCCTTATCCAATCGATGCACGATTCCTGGACGTTGAACTCCGCCAATTCCTGGTAAATTGGGACAGTGAGCCAGGAGGGCATTTACCAAAGTACCATCTGGATGACCGGGCGCAGGATGGACAACCAAGCCTGCGGGTTTATTCAGAATAAGTAACTGGTCGTCTTCGTAAAGGATATCTAAAGGGATATCTTCTGCTTGCAGTTCTAAAGGTTGAACTTCTGGTATTTCCAGAGTGATGCGATCGCCTACCTTGACATTGATCTTCTTCGATGTGCAAACTTGATCGTTAAGTTGGACATTACCCTGTTCGATTAACTGTTGGATGCGGGAACGGGATAAGTCTGGTAATTCTTGGGAAAGGTAACGGTCGAGGCGATCACCTTTGGTGTTGACGCAGTGTATCGTACTCTTAAGGGGAAGCAGGCTAGGTGTACCATCCTCCAGTGGAGTTGAGAAGCGTTCGCCCTTGGCGTTGGCAAAGCGTTCGCTATTTTCTTGGATTTGTAAATTAAATTCGGTCACAATTGCTCTAGATTAATTCCCGTTCTTTAAGTAAAGCGCGAAATACTTTAAAAGGGCGTTATAAATCGCGTCTACCCAGACAAAACCTTGATTTTACCTTAGCTGCCTTGTATTTGTTCTCTTACCGATTGTCGAAACGCTCTAAGTGCTGAACTCATTCCTATAGTTCGCGCCATTTCCACAAACCGAGGAATAAGTTGTGTAATAGAAAAAGTAGGGAATGTGGGGCTGATAAGAGACTTCACATATTGTTCACCTTGCAGCAAGCTAATTTCTAGGTTTTTGCTTTCATATCGCCAAATTTCAGGTACTCTCAACGCTTCGTAGGCACTAATTTGGGTTTTAGAGGTGACATCAATTTCAATCGCTAAATCAGGAGAAGGATCAACAGTTAGGTCGATCTTGTCTTTCCCAATCATTAGCTTGTAGTTTTGAATATAAAAACAATCATCAGGTTCGATACCTGCACTTATATCTTTTCGCTTAAAGGTGGTTGAACCTAAAGACTCCCAATTCAGATTGAGTTCATCTAACAAAGCTTTCACCAAGTCTCCGATAATTACCTTAGATCGTTCGTGTTCTGGTAATGGAGCCATAATTTCTAAAGTTCCTTGGCTGTATGCTACTCGGCTCCTGCGATGTTCCCCTAACTCGTTGAGAATTGCTTCAAATACTGGCCAACTCACATCTTCCAGTATTATTCTTTGCCCTGGTGGAACTCGAATTTGGCTGAGTTGAAGAGTAACCATAGGATTTTAGTTGTTAAATAACTTCATTTTTACTCAAATTCGAGATGTAGCAAATGCTCTAACCAAAAAGCGATCGCTTCGCCAACGCCAAGGGCGATCGCTTAAATTCTCTCCATCTCTCCTCCTCTGTGTCCTCTGCGGTTCTTTATTCTAAATTTATAACTTCTTGCGGTAACTCAAAAAACCCATCTTCCCCAACTTCAAAGTCAATCACCTGATACACAGCATCAATATTTAACTCACCATAAATGTGAGGAAATAATTCCCCTATTTCAGCAGGTTCATAGCGAATTTCAGCTTGGATTTTTTCAAAATCAATAAAAAGTAGTACCAATTCTTTTTGATTATCAAAAAATCTCTTTGCAACCTTGAGTATTTGCGTGGATTTTGAACAATGTATAAAACCTTCACTGTCTAACGAGTCAGCGCGATATGTACCAAGATTTTTTGCTTGTTCCCATTGTTGACGTTTGGTAATGTGGAGAATGGTGTTCATGTTGTTTCTGCTTGTATCATTTTACGAATATCATCTAAAGGCGATTCGGGTTCATTAGTATTATCAGGATAAAATTCTAACACTACAATAATGTTCAGTTTGATACTTTCTTTATAAGTTAATGGAGAAATAATTTCTGTCGATACTTTTATTCTGAGTTTTCCTGCTTGCCAGTTTGTAGAGCCAACTTTTAATATTTTACAATTTATACCTTCGCGACAAGATTGCCATGTGATATCTTCAGCTTGGAAATTTACCTCATTTATGCATAGATTTTGAAAAATTCCTGAAACAGTGGTATTAGTGTTATCTATTTTTTTATAAAACTTTTGTCTAAAATTTTCAGATATCAATTCTTTGAATCTGCTAACGATATATGTGTCTTGATTAAATAGCAAAACATCAGCACCAAAATCTAATAGTTGGCATATTTTGTTCATATTAATCCTAGTTGACAATGTAAATTAGGAAGTGTCTGCATGATACTTTAAACTAATCAACTATTCTAATCTGCAATTATCAACATCAATCCAGTGAAAATACTGTTATTCAAGGCTATAAAGATAATCGCTCTAAAAAATTATTCTTTAAAATTTCACGCCCAGAGTCTCCAGGCACAAAGTTTTTATTTGTGCCTTTGCGTGAGATAATCTTTTTATAAATTCGGCGGAATACAAACATCTGGCGCACATAAACTAGGAAATTGCAGCGTTGTCACCTCAAAGGTATCCAAATTTATGCAACGAATAGCATGGTTATTAGTATCAGCAATATATAAATGTGAACTCCAAGCACTCAATCCCGAAGGTTCAAAAAAACGAGTGTTCTGACCTTGACCATCTTTTAAACCAGCAGAACCATCTCCTAAAACTGTTTGACAATTTCCAGTGGGACTTACTAATTTAATTTTATGGTTATAAGTATCTGCCACCCACAAAAAATTCTGCGCGTATTCCACTCCTAAACAGTGTTGTAAACGGACATCTTCACCTTGTCCATCTACATCGCCAAAACCAAATAAACCACCACTACCACAAACAGTTCTTACTTGATACGGTTCGACAATTCCAACACCACGAATTGAACTAACTTCACTGTCAGCAATATATAATTCTTGCCCATTATTAGTAATACCACTAGGTTGAGCAAAAGCAGATTCAGTAAGTGAACCATCAATACATGCTTCTGCACCAGTACCAGCATAAGTTTTGATGATGCCAGTTTCTAAATCCATTTGCCAAATTTGATGCGGCCCAGCCATTGCAATAAATAGGGTATTTCCTACTTTCACTAAATCCCAAGGGGAATTCAGTGCGGTTTCTAAACCAACACCTCCATGAGGATGGATATTACGGCTTTGTTCGCCAGTCCCCGCAATAGTTTCGACTACCTGGTGCTTGAAATCAACTCGCCGTAGCGCATGATTTTCTGTATCAGCAACGTAAAGAATCTGATTTTCGGCATCATAAGCCATTCCTTGCGGTGCAAAAAATTGCGCTTCGTTAAAAGCACCATCGGTTAAGCCAGATTTTCCAGTCCCAATTAACTGTAAAATTTCTCCGTTGAAGCTACTCATAACCAGGCGGTGATGTCCAGAGTCCGCGATAAACAAACCGGCTTGAGTAGCTAGAACTTTACCAGGAAAAGCTAAAGGTGTGATTAATGGTTGGCGCTGTTTTTCTAAAGTCAAGCTGATTTCTTGGAAATTAATTGTGCCTTTGTCTTGGTGTTGCTGAATTAACTTCTGAATCAACTCGTCTAAAGTATCACGGTTTCCTTCACCAGAAATCTGGCCAATCACGTAACCTTCTGGATCAATAATTATTAACGTAGGCCAAGCGCGCACAGCATACTCTTCCCAAATCCGAAAACCGTTGTCAACTACAACAGGATGTTCAATGTCATAGCGCAGGATAGCTTGGCGAATATTTTCTGTTTCCTTTTCGTTATCAAATTTGGCAGAGTGAACGCCGATAATAGTAAGACTATCTTTATATTTTTGTTCTAAATATTTCAGGTTTGGCAGAATATGCAGACAATTTATACAGCAGTATGTCCAAAAATCTAAAATCACCACTCTACTCTTAAGTTGTTTAAGAGACAATGGTTTATCGGTATTGAGCCAAAAGTAATTTTGTGGTAATTCTGGCGCTCTGACGCGGGGAATCATGAATCTATCCCACTATTGTAAAAATCCCTCTTTTTTTCGTAAAATGTGCTTAAAAACCTTGATTTTTTGTTTTCAGTTCTCAAGAAGCTTAAGCTTTTTAGCACAAATATTACTTAGTAGGATAGATTCATACTAATTTGTAATTTGTAATTAATATCATGTTCGGATAATTTAGTTATGATTCCCCTAGTCATTACGCCCCACTCCTTAATTCATTAAAAACTTGGTTGCCACCGCTACCTCTGATCTGATATCGCCTATGCTAAATATAGATATTTCGCAATCAAAAAGTTGCAATGGCATACCATTAGCTGTGCCGGAATATCCAGATACAGCAATATATTTATCGGATTAAGCAAGGTAGGTTATCTGTTGGTATTCGTTGCCCATACAGGAACATTAAAACCTGTATAAATTACCAAGTTTCCATCATCTTGAACTTCGAGACGACAACTATAACCACGCCCATTTGTATTACTTGCCCAGACAGGGGTTCCACTATAGTTATAACTGACTAAATTGCAGTCAGTTTGCATGATGGTGTAGTAAACTGCTACGTTGTAAGTGTTTGATGCCCACAGAGGAGTGTTGTAATCATAAAGAACAAAGTTTCCATCAGATTGCTGTATAGCTTTATATCGCCCATTCGCTGAAATCAAGTATTGATTTTGATTAGCGAATAAGTATTCGCCTGCATAAAGGATAGATGTCGGAGATGTAAGGATAGATATACCAGTAACCGCTTGAGCCTTGTTTTGTTGAATCAGCAACGTAGCTTGTGATGAAATTGCAAATGCTGCTGTTAAACCTAGAATTGTGGACAGTTTAGATAATTTCACAAACCTACCTCCAATACAGTTCTCTTGTTTATAGACAATGCTGAGGTACTGTAAGTGATAGTGTAAAATTAAATACCGGGGTTCCCGACTTGGTGAGGTACGTTTTTAAAGCTGCTTATTTTGTTAGAAAAAATTTAGGTGTACCTCAGTTGCTTAGGAAACGCTATATACATTTGTCATTGTGAATGAAGCGAAACAAAATGAGGCAATTCACTTACGGTTTGGAATTGTTTCTCTATGAGACGTTACATTTCATTCCGCTTGCAATGACATAAATAGTTTAATTTTGTGTAACCACTTATGGGTAAATTCAGCTATTAATATCAGACTATACTGTTACTTGCCGTTTAAAAAATAAGTTGTTAAAAAGTTTACACTTTGAAAGGACTTGAAAAACTAACTACTACGAAGTTATCAGCCTGGGTGCAGCTAGCTAAAGCCCAAGTTGAACGAGGACAAGTTGCCGATCACATTCCGCTATTAGCTAAAGCTAATTCTGCTTGGTTTGCAGTTCATATCTGCTGTGAATCGGGGAAAACCATCAGCTTTGGGGATATAGCTTCTACTTTTCCACTAATGAGCGTGATTAAGACATTTTCTCTACTTTATCTGCTAGAACATCTAGGAGCAGAAAAGGTTTTCGGTTGGGTTGGGGTTGAACCATCAGATGCACCCTTCAATTCTTTAGAACAATTAATTAGCGATCGCGGTCATCCCCGTAACCCGATGATTAATAGTGGGGCAATTACCCTGTCTGATAAGTTACCAGGAAAGGACGCTAATCATCGCACTTTCTTATTTTGTCAATGGCTCAACCAATTAGCAGGTTGCCAACTAAGTTTAGATGAGGAAATGTTGGCTTCAGTGCGATTAACCCGTTCAACAGCTAATGAAGCGATCGCTAATTATCTCGCCCAAACCAGTCATCTAGAAAATATTGAAACAGCACTTGACACTTATGAGCAAATATGCTGTTTGTCTGGGCGAGTTGAAGATTTAGCCCTGTTAGGAAAACTGCTAGCTTGTGAAAATAGCTGTTTATCCTCACAAAACCGTCGGATTGTAAATGCTGTAATGTCAACTTGTGGACTATACGAAGCTTCTGCCAAGTTTGCAGTCAGAATTGGTTTACCGATGAAATCAGGGATTGGTGGTGGGCTTGTAGCAATAGTACCAGGTGAGGGAGCGATCGCTTGTTATAGCCCAGCTTTGGATCGAGTCGGGAATCCGGTAGCAGGGCTTGTTTTCGTTGAGGCTTTAGCACAAGAGTTGCAGTTGAGTATTTTTGGCTAAATCCTGCTTTTGAACGGGCAGAGAAATGATAAATTCCGTACCACTACCCACCTCAGATTTACAGATTAGTTGTCCTCCATGTTTTTCGACAACAATCTGATGACTAATCGAAAGTCCCATCCCAGTGCCAACACCTGTTGGCTTGGTGGTAAAGAACATCTCAAAAATTTTCTCTTGAGTATCAGGGGCAATACCAGAACCGTTATCAGCAATACGGATAACTACCCAGTTTTTGTCTTGAAGTTCGGTAGCGATCGTAATTTGTGGGTTGTCTTGAGTATTGTGCTGTTCGTCCAAAGCATCAAGTGCATTGTTGATAATGTTCATAAACACCTGGTAAAGCGAGCTAGAAAAACCTTCAATGTTAGGAATATCACCGTAGCAGCGCTCAATCGTAACACCTTTTTTGATCCGGTTATTCAGGATGAGTAACGTACTATCAATACATTCATGCAAATTAACTGCATGGGCTTCTGCTTCATCTAGACGAGAAAAGTTTTTCAAACTCAGGACAATTTGCAGGACGCGATCAGCACCGAACTTCATCGACTGTAAAACTTTAGGTAAATCTTCTTCCACAAATTCTGCATCAATTTCGGTAGCGTGGTCTTGTACCGCTAGAGGTGGACTAGGTATTTCTTGGCGATAGGTTTGTAACAATGTTAATAAATCTTCTACATGCTGAATAGCATGATCTAAATTGCCGTAGATAAAATTTACCGGATTATTAATTTCGTGGGCAATGCCAGCTACCATTCGTCCTAAACTAGACATTTTCTCACTTTGAAGCAATTGTGCTTCTTGCATTTGCTGCTGACGAAAGGCGGCTGCTTGCTGTTCTTCCAGTAAGCATTTAACCCTGTGCAAAACTTGGTTAAATGCAGTAGCAAGTATGCCAATTTCATCTGTAGTTATAACGGGTGCTTGCAGATCAAAGTTAGATTCTTTAGTGACTTGCTGCGCCACATTTGTCAGCACTTCGACAGGATGGGTAATAGTTCGACTCGTCAAAAAAGCTAAAAGAGTAGCAATTATTACTGACAACAGAATGCTAGCAACCATGATTTGAATGCGTATTTGTGCTGCTGTCTTGAACGTTGTTGTTGCTGCTTGTAATTCTTGATAAGAAGCATTGATGACAGTAACTAGTTCATCGGAGATACCATCAAACTGAAGTGCTAACTCACTATTGGTAAACTTCAACAGTCTTTGTTGTGCGATCGCAATTTTATTCTCAGTTAGAGGAGATAAATCAAGTTGTTGAGATAATTCCTCAATTTGCTGGACATAAGTGTGTGTTATGGCTTCATAAGTTTTTAGAAGCAGGGGAATATTCTCAGTGTGCTTTTGGTTCGCATAACCGACAGTTTTTATATATGTTTGGAGTTCCAACCAAACCTGCTTAATCTTAGGTGCATGTGTATTAGTAATGTGGGCATATTCCTCTTTGTAAAGCTCTAGATTTCCCACTAAGGGAATGAGCTGCTGCTGGTGCGTCCGGGTTTGCAGGACACTTGTCTGGAGGCGATAGAGCAAATTGAGTTCCTTAAAAGCATTTTGTTGCTGCTGCAAAGCCTCTTGCTGATATCGATCCCCTAAAACTAACCCAATTGTGGTTCCGACAATTCCCACACCAAGAGCAAGACTGTAGCCAAATTTAATTTTGTTGCCAATACTCAGACCATTGGTGATTTTTGAGAACCACCCCTTTTGGTTCGATTTTACGAAGGCGATATCACCGCAAACTGATGGAAAATCTGAATCTGGAGTTTGAAAAGCCATATTAATCCCAAGTAAGCAATAAGAGTCAATGCTTACTTAGAATTCCCTAGTTATTCAGTAAAAACAAAATTTTGAAATTTTCTAACGCATATTGCTGAGTCCGATGACGCAGAATAAAAGTGATTTATTTAACTTCTCTACTGCCTCTACCAGTCTTCTTTTTTATGGCTGTTGTACTTATTTTTCGGGTAATTCAGCAGACGGAGGTGTTGGCGTTACCTCTGGCTGTGGTTTTAGGGTTGGCGTAATAATTTCTGGTGCTGGAGACTCAATAATCTCTGGCAGCGTGGATGGCAAACTAGGAGATGGGTCAACTGTTACTTGGGGAGTAGATGTCTTAGCCGTTCGACGGTTAAAAAATCCACCAAATCTAGATTTTGTTGGCTGAGGCGTTACTTTTTCGGGTAATGGTGTTGATTCAGGAGTTGGCGTTACCTCTGGCTGTGGTTCTGGTGCTGGAGACTCAATAATTTCTGGTGACGTTGGCGACAAGCTAGGAGATGGTGCAGCCGTTGGAACTTCTAATTTTGGTTTTTCTGGCTGTGTTTTGGATTGTTCTGGAATTTCAGTTTCAGGAATAGGCTGTTTTTCTACTTTCGGTTGTACTTGGGGTGTTTTTTCAACAGAAGGTGTGGGTGTGGGTTTAGGTGCAAGTTTATAATTCGGGTCTACAATACCGCGTACATCATCTGCTGTGAGTTCTCCTGTGACGATTCTCGATAGAGTATCTTTACCCTTTGGCTGGTAGTCAATCAATCTAACTGTGGTATTGAAAGCATTTTTTACAGGATTTCCCTGGTTATCGAGAAATTCTAGTTTTACCCAGTTTTTCCCTGGACGGAAGCCTTTAAGGTAAACTGCCTGCCAGCGATCAAAAATAAAGCTTTCACCATTAATAGTGGAGCGGATGCGCCAATCACTGAACTCGTCGTTGGGATTTTCCTTACCAACAAGGTGCAGAGGAGCGTTAGTGAGGTAAAAGTCCAGTAAGATTGGTTCTGCTCCGTAGCTGCTTTGAGGACGGCTGTAAGTTAGCAGGGGTAATTTAGGATCTGGGGTGTTGTCGTCGGTTTTGGTGAAGACGTGAAATGTTGTTTGGGCATAAGCGCCTTCATTCTTAAAGCTTTCATGCCAAGGACGAGAGGCAAAGACGCGCAGCGTATGACTACCTGGAGACAAGTCTGGCAAAACTAAAGGCTGATTCAGGTCGTAAACAGGTATATAAGGTTGATTATCCAGAATTACGTGTAAATGTGGCCCCAGTTGTAATTGTGGGTCTTTAAATATTGGTAGATCCTTAACCTGAAAACTGGCTGTAACTTTGTTGTCTTGAAGAACTTCATCAAATTTGGGAGTAACAATTGTCACTTGTGGCTGATAAACTTCCAAGATTGGACGCAGTTCTTGAATAACAGATGGAGGGGAAACTTCCGAAAATTGCTTTGAAATTTGAGAAATCTTTGAGGAGTTTTCTTTATAGCCAGTAGATACTTCCTGGCTGTCGGCTTTCTCGCCGCAACTGGTCAAGCTTAATACCAGCACTAATATCATTACCCACCTGAGAATCGGGAACCTCTGAGGGAGGAGCTTCTCTAACACCCTTTTCTGCCACGAGTTCATGCGTTGCATCCAGTGATAGTCTTCGACAATTGACAGATTATTTTGGCTCAAACTGTCCATCTGGAACTATAGCCCAAACAAAAGGTGAAATCTGCCTCACATCACATAAGTTTTCCTTGGTATTTTCATAAAATCTTAAAATAAATCATAATCCTTACAGCGTTTTACTTGCAAAAATTGAAATATGACATAAATGTTCATGAGTAATAGCAGTAAAAGTTGGGACATGGGCTACATACAACCAAACTATAAATTTTACGAATTGTTATTCTTTGTAAATTAAATAGATAAACTATTGACTTTTGGACAAAAAGTTTGAAGTTAAAAGCCAGTTAAGGCATGAATTTCAGCAATATTTGAGCAAGTTTGAATTATTGTTAAAATATCTCCAACAATGTACAAGTGAAGACTCTATAATTCAACGAGAAACAACTCTCCACATCGGGTCTTGATCGCGGCTTCAGTAAAATTCTGGAGTATGCGGTAATGGTTCATTTTGTGGTATACATGATTCCTCATTCCTTATCAAGAGAGGAGGTCGAATGACAATAAGTCCTCCGGAGCGAGAGGAAAAAAAGGCAAGAGTAATCGTCGATAACGATCCAGTTCCAACCTCATTCGAGAGATGGGCGCAACCTGGACACTTTGACAGATCCTTAGCCAGAGGTCCCAAAACCACCACATGGATTTGGAACCTGCACGCACTCGCCCATGATTTTGATACACATACAAGCGATTTAGAAGACATCTCCCGCAAGATATTCTCAGCCCACTTCGGCCACTTGGCAGTAGTGACAATCTGGTTGAGTGGGATGATTTTCCACGGCGCGAAGTTTTCTAACTACGAAGCTTGGCTAAGTGACCCGTTAAACGTTAAGCCTAGCGCTCAAGTCGTTTGGCCCATTGTTGGACAAGACATTCTAAACGGTGATGTTGGCGGTGGTTTCCACGGTATTCAAATCACCTCTGGTTTATTCCAAGTATGGCGTGGCTGGGGTATCACAAACTCCTTCCAGCTTTACTGCACTGCGATCGGTGGATTGGTATTAGCAGGCTTATTCCTATTTGCCGGCTGGTTCCACTACCACAAGCGCGCTCCCAAACTGGAATGGTTCCAGAATGTGGAGTCGATGCTGAATCACCACTTGCAAGTACTGCTAGGTTGTGGTTCCTTGGGATGGGCAGGTCACTTAATCCACGTGTCCGCACCGACCAACAAGCTTTTGGATGCAGGCGTTGCTCTCAAAGACATACCCCTGCCCCACGAGTTCATCTTGAACAAAGACTTGTTGACCGAACTGTACCCTAGCTTTGCAGCTGGTTTAGCACCTTTCTTCACCTTGAACTGGGGTCAGTATGCTGACTTCCTGACCTTCAAGGGCGGTCTGAACCCGGTAACAGGCGGCTTGTGGATGACTGACATTGCTCATCACCACTTAGCGATCGCAGTTCTCTTTATTGTTGCTGGTCATCAGTACCGTACCAACTGGGGTATTGGTCACAGCATTAAAGAGATCCTCGAAAACCACAAAGGTCCTTTCACTGGTGAAGGTCACAAAGGTCTCTACGAAAACCTGACCACATCTTGGCACGCTCAGTTGGCTACTAACCTAGCCTTCTTGGGTTCGCTGACCATCATCATCGCGCATCACATGTACGCGATGCCCCCCTATCCATATTTGGCAACTGATTACGCTACGCAGTTGTGCATATTCACTCACCATATTTGGATTGGTGGCTTCTTGATTGTTGGTGGAGCAGCTCACGCTGCAATATTCATGGTGCGGGATTACGATCCAGTTGTGAATCAAAACAACTTGCTGGATCGGGTGATTCGTCATCGTGACGCGATTATTTCTCACCTGAACTGGGTGTGTATTTTCCTCGGCTTCCATAGCTTTGGACTTTACATCCACAACGACACAATGCGTGCATTGGGTCGTCCTCAAGACTTGTTCTCTGATACAGGGATTCAATTGCAGCCAGTATTTGCCCAGTGGATACAAAATATCCACGCCTTGGCTCCTGGTACAACTGCACCCAATGCCCTAGAACCAGTTAGCTATGTCTTCGGCGGCGGTATTTTGGCTGTTGGCGGTAAAGTGGCAGCTGCACCCATTGCTTTGGGCACAGCGGACTTCCTAATTCACCACATTCACGCCTTCACCATTCACGTCACCGTCCTAATTCTGCTCAAAGGTGTACTATACGCCCGTAGCTCTCGTCTGATTCCAGATAAAGCAAACCTGGGCTTCCGCTTCCCTTGTGACGGTCCTGGTCGTGGCGGTACCTGTCAAGTGTCTGGTTGGGATCACGTATTCCTCGGACTCTTCTGGATGTACAACTCCCTGTCTATTGTAATTTTCCACTTTAGCTGGAAGATGCAATCAGATGTTTGGGGAACCGTAGATGCAGATGGGACTGTAACTCACATCACTGGTGGTAACTTTGCCCAAAGTGCTATTACCATCAACGGTTGGTTACGAGACTTCTTGTGGGCACAAGCTACACAAGTCATCAATTCCTATGGCAGCGCGCTATCTGCCTATGGTCTACTCTTCTTAGGCGCTCACTTTGTCTGGGCATTCAGCTTGATGTTCCTGTTCAGTGGTCGCGGCTACTGGCAAGAACTGATTGAGTCCATTGTTTGGGCGCATAACAAACTGAAGGTAGCACCAGCAATTCAGCCTCGTGCTCTGAGCATTATTCAGGGTCGGGCTGTAGGGGTAGCTCACTACCTCTTAGGAGGAATTGCCACAACCTGGGCATTCTTCCATGCACACATCCTTTCAGTAGGGTAGCAATCAGTTATTGAGTGCTGAGTGCTGAGTGCTGAGTGCTGAGTGTTGAAAAAATACTCAAAACTCAGAACTCAGGACTCAAAACTCAGGACTCTAGACGCTGATATTTGATGGCTAAAGGTCAGAGGATTTATTAAACCTATGGCGACAAAATTTCCGAAATTTAGCCAGGATCTCGCACAGGACCCGACGACTCGTCGGATATGGTATGCGATCGCTACAGGCAACGACTTTGAAACCCATGATGGCATGACGGAAGAAAATCTTTACCAAAAGATTTTCGCAACTCACTTCGGTCACTTGGCAATCATCTTCCTGTGGGCATCCAGCCTCCTGTTCCACGTGGCCTGGCAAGGTAACTTTGAACAGTGGATTAAAGATCCCCTTCACATCCGTCCAATCGCCCATGCGATTTGGGACCCCCACTTTGGTAAACCAGCGATCGAAGCTTTTACCCAAGCTGGCGCTAGTAATCCGGTAAACATTACCTACTCTGGTCTCTACCATTGGTGGTATACCATCGGTATGCGAAATAACGGCGAACTGTACAACGGTTCAGTGTTCTTGCTGTTATTCGCTGCTGTATTACTGTTTGCTGGTTGGCTGCACTTGCAACCCAAGTACCGTCCTAGCTTGGCATGGTTTAAGAGCGCTGAACATCGCCTAAACCACCACTTAGCAGGTTTGTTTGGTGTTAGTTCTTTGGCTTGGGCTGGTCACTTAATTCACGTTGCTGTTCCCGAAGCTCGCGGTCAGCACGTAGGTTGGGATAACTTCCTAAATACCCCACCCCACCCAGCCGGTTTGACACCATTCTTTACAGGCAACTGGGGTGTTTACGCTCAAAACCCTGACACTCCTGGACATATCTTCGGGACATCGCAAGGTGCAGGAACTGCAATTCTGACTTTCTTGGGTGGTTTCCATCCCCAGACAGAAGCTTTGTGGCTGACTGACATAGCTCATCACCACCTAGCGATCGCAGTTTTATTCATCGTTGCTGGTCACATGTACCGGACAAACTTTGGGATTGGTCACAGTCTCAAAGAAGCCTTGAATGCCAAGAATTTCTTCGGTATTCCTGTTGAAGGACCGTTTAACCTACCTCACCAAGGTATCTACGACACCTACAACAACTCCTTGCACTTCCAATTGGGATGGCACTTAGCAGCGTTAGGTGTTGTTACTTCCCTGGTAGCGCAGCACATGTACTCCATGCCTTCCTACGCATTTATTGCGAAGGACTACACAACTCAGGCAGCGTTGTACACGCATCACCAGTATATTGCTGGATTCCTGATGCTTGGTGCTTTTGCTCACGGAGCAATCTTCTGGGTACGTGACTACGACCCAGAGCAAAATAAAGGCAACGTACTTGAGCGCGTATTGAAGCACAAAGAAGCGATTATTTCCCACCTCAGCTGGGTATCCCTTTTCTTGGGCTTCCACACCCTTGGTTTGTACGTACATAACGACGTAGTAGTTGCTTTCGGTACTCCTGAAAAGCAAATCTTGATTGAGCCAGTATTTGCTCAATTCGTCCAAGCTGCAAACGGTAAAGTACTGTACGGTTTAGATACATTGCTATCTAACCCCGATAGTATTGCTTACACAGCATGGCCCAACTACGCTAACGTTTGGCTTCCAGGCTGGTTAGATGCCATCAATGCTGGTACTAACTCCCTGTTCTTGACAATTGGCCCTGGCGACTTCTTGGTACACCATGCGATCGCTTTAGGTCTGCACACCACCACCTTGATCTTGGTCAAAGGTGCTTTGGATGCCCGTGGTTCTAAGCTGATGCCCGATAAAAAGGACTTCGGCTATGCCTTCCCTTGCGACGGCCCCGGTCGTGGCGGTACTTGCGACATCTCAGCATGGGATTCCTTCTACCTCGCTACATTCTGGATGCTCAACACCATTGGTTGGTTGACCTTCTACTGGCATTGGAAACATCTAGGTATTTGGCAAGGCAACGTAGCTCAGTTCAATGAGAACTCTACATATCTCATGGGCTGGTTCCGCGATTACCTCTGGGCTAACTCTGCTCAGTTGATTAACGGTTACAACCCTTACGGCGTGAATAACTTGTCTGTCTGGGCTTGGATGTTCCTGTTTGGACACCTAGTTTGGGCTACTGGCTTCATGTTCTTAATCTCCTGGAGAGGTTACTGGCAAGAGTTGATTGAAACCCTTGTTTGGGCACACGAGCGCACTCCTCTAGCTAACTTAGTTCGCTGGAAAGACAAGCCCGTGGCTCTGTCCATTGTTCAAGCTCGTGTAGTTGGTCTAGCTCACTTCACTGTTGGCTACGTCGTAACTTACGCAGCATTCTTGATTGCTTCTACGGCTGGTAAGTTCGGTTAATTCGGCTGCTAGTTTTGTAGGTAAGTAAAAACAATCCCCCGCTCAACAGCGGGGGATTTTTATTATCATAGTTATGCCTTAGTTTACGAAAGGTATAGCTATAGGCATTTTGGTTAGGACACTGCTTGCTTGAGAACGAATTCGATGGCATCGCGTAAGTTATCCGAATTGTGTAACTGTTTGCGAATCCGATTTTTCAACCATGCCCAACACTTCTCAATCCGATTAAGGTCTGGCGAATAGGGCGGCAAATACACAACCTGACACCCTGCGGCTTGGATGAGTTGGGCAATCCGACCGCCATGATGAAACGTCGCATTATCCACGATTACCCACTCGCCCGGGTGCAAAACTGGAATCAAGCATGTTTCTAGCCAGGTCTCAAACACCATGCGGTTACACGCCCCCTCGACTGTAAAAGGGGCAATTAATTGACTATCTCTGTACCCAGCAATCATATTAATGCGACCCTGGCGCCGACCCGATTTGAGGTCGTAAAACCGTTCTCCTGCTGGTGAGTATCCGTAGCCATAGTTATCTCGTTCATCCATTCCAGATTCATCGACATAAACTAGGTGAGGTGCTTTCGGGTTCTCCAGTTGTGTTAGAAAGGTCGCCCGTTTAGCTTCATCTCGTTGGCAGTAGCCATATGTTTTTTTTACGGGTGTGTCCAATATGAAGCAATGCCCGTGAAATCGTGCGTTGACTAATCTCTCCATCCCATAGCTCTACCATTTCTGTTTGAGTTTTATCACCATTTGCTTTGACAAATGCCCGAAAAATCTCCCAATCTGTGATTATGCGACGCTTTTGGCACGCTTGCCTCGGCTTTGGCTTGATATCACCAGCTCGTGAACACCGCGAGGCTATGAAATCTGTCAAAGTGATGCCCTAGAAAAAGGATTTTAACGAATAGCGATATATACTAATTCAAACAGAGTACCAATGCAAGTTATTAGTAGACAACTACCAAGTGGCAGATGTACAAGCTTGGATTTATTGAAGATATAGAACATAATAATTTACAAAGATTAACTGGACAGCCTGGTTATGGTGAGGTTACCTGTATTATGAAAAAACTAATTACAGCAAGATGAAATTAGCATTAGCAAGAGAAAATTTGCCGAATTTAAGAAAACACAAGAATTTAGTATTCTTAACTTTATATGAGAAGATAATTTAGAGCTAATTAGATTCATTGATAACAATAGTAATAATAGATTCTAATGAGTATCAGTAGGCAGCTTACACAAATTAACCTCTTTAAGCGGACAAAAGATGGAGAATGGGATACAGGTCTTTTTGTCGGCCGTCCGTTCAGATTAAGCTATAGCAATGCAGAAATCTTGATGGCAGATGCCTGGAAGCAAAGAGCTAAAGGTATTCCACAAGGATGCTTCTTGTTAGCTTACTATGACAATGAGCTTGATGACCCTGCAAATGCAGAAGCGATTTTACTCCGTGTTATACAGCCAACAAAGCTGCCTACGGATCAGGATGTCATCAGTAGTATGGTCGAATATTACAAAGACAATATCCGTACAGGTACTCATCAACGGTCTCAGTTAGATACATTCACCCGCTATGAATTCTCTTTCAGCGGTTTAGAATGCTCTGTGCTGGGTTCTTTTTATATTGATGAAACAGGGATAACCCGCTTTGGCGCTGATTTAGAAAATTTCTATAGCGCACATAATTATTCTGCAATCAAGCCATCTCCAGATATATTAAAAGCTATTGTCAATTACAGGGAAAATGTTGCTCCTGGAGGAGTGGGAGATATTAAAATTGGGAAAGTTCGATATAGTTCCAGCCGACGCTTTCAACAGACTGAAATAGATGTTCCTGTCTATGTCCAGGCTCCTGATTTTGCAGGAAAGCGAACAGCTTTATTTGGTATGACCCGAACAGGAAAGTCAAATACAGTTAAAAAGATTATTCAAGCTTGCGTTGAAATGAGTCACAACGCACAGTTTCAATTGGATCAATCTCATGAAAAATCTGATGAAGTTTTAAAGCCTTTTACAGAAGGCAATAATCCGAAGTATCCAATTGGTCAAATCATTTTTGACATCAACGGCGAGTACGCTAACCCAAACTTACAAGATCAGGGAACAGCCATATTTGATCTGTATCAAGAGCAAACCGTTCGATATTCTACTATACCCAAGGAAGGGTTTCGACAATTAAAAGTAAATTTTTATAATGAGATCCAAACAGGATTTGAACTTATTAAGACTCACCCATTGATTGCAGAGGATAAGACCCGGTTTGTCAACAACTTTAAGACTGTTACGCTTAATCCCCCAGAAAACTATGAAGCTGATAGATTTAGTTCTGCTGCTAAACGGTATGATCGTCAAGTTGTAGTTTATCTTTGTTGTTTCTACCGTGCTGGTTTTCAGCCTCCACAGAACATTAAAGTTCGCTTTAGTGCAAATAAAGAAATCCGAACTGCTGTAAATCAGATTGCTGGATATGAAACAGAGCCACAAGATAATAACAAACGAACTGGAACATTAGAACTTTTATTAGAGCAAGCATCAGTTTGGTGGGAGAACTTCTGGAAGGTGTATACCCCCACATTAGGCACTAGTCAGAAAAAGAATTCGCGAGAGGAAAGAAACTTTGATGAAAATGAAGATGAAGAACTCAAAGAGTGGGCGGATGATGATCTGAAAGCTCTGCTAGCAATGTTAACTGGTCAAACTAAGAATGAAAAGCAGGTCTATTCTCACAACGGGTACAAAGTTCTTACTCCTGTTCGTAGCCAACACACTGCTACTGTTCAAAAACCTTTTGATGAAGATATTTTGGCACATTTAAGGGCAGGAAAGGTTGTCATTGTAGATTTGTCTCTAGGGGACGAAAAAATTCAAAGGTTATTTTCTGAAAGAATTACATATAAAATATTTCAAGACTCAATTAATCGATTTATTAATACTTCTCCAAATAATTTTATTCAGTTTTACTTTGAAGAAGCACACAACCTATTTCCCAAAAAAGACGATAAAGATTTATCTCAGATTTATAACCGTTTAGCTAAGGAAGGGGCTAAACTGAATCTTGGTTTAATTTATGCAACGCAAGAAGTTAGTTCAATCAGTAGCAACATTTTAAAAGCAACACAAAATTGGTTTATCTCGCACCTCAACAATGAAGACGAAATAAAAGAACTACGCAAATATTACGATTTTAGTGATTTTACTGAAGGGTTGATTCGCTTTAGTCAGGATACGGACAAAGGCTTTGTTCGCATGAAAACTTATAGCAATCCATTCGTGATTCCTGTTCAAATTGATCGTTTTCCGCCCGAAGAATTCTTCACTACTTGATTAAAAAAAACTATATGGGTTACTCCAGCAAAAATAATCGCCGTCCTTTTGAGGCAGCAAGCAAAGCATCACATCATCACCTCATAAATGACTCAGAAGTGCAAGCATTGATGGAGCATATTTATAAGCCACCTCGTGCAGAAGATATTCCCTTAACAAACTTGACAGTAAATTTTACTCCACCTGCTAACAACCCTGTTGAGGCTATAATTGCTGTTGATGGTGGTTATACTGAAGCTGTTATAGAAAAAGATTTTCCTTCTCGGAGTATTCACTTCTTGCAATTTGGTGCTTTGTTTTTTAAACAGGAAGATCTAAAGGAGATTGATTCTAGTGCTTTTATTGCACCAGAAGACATGGTAAAACTCAAAAATATCAGCAGACTTAAACTGGCATTACCGACTAAAAATATCCGTCTCATAAATGAAAATACTTTAAAAGCTAGCGTCTTGAAAACTATCTTTGAGTTTTTTAGAAAAAATTCATTAGACGAAAATAAAAGCTTGATTGATACTTTGGCTTGGTTTGTTTTTCGTCGGTACAAAGGACGACAAAGAACAGAGGAAGACAAATATTGGCTCTTAGCTACCAACCCTCTCAGTCCAGATGGCAACCCAGTAACTTTATTGGAAAAAAATATGGATAAAGATCACAACTTCTTATGTCCAGAAACAGGAGGTAAAATACATCTTACCGATATTTTTCGTTTACATGAAGTTATTGACGAGGAAACCGGAGCAACTGGAATACTAGGTTATGTTGTGAATGTTATTGAACACATGGTTATCATTCATTTAATTCGCCAATTATTCAATACTCAGCCAGATATACTCAGAAAAATACTTTTTATCAAAGATGGTTCAACAGGCTTTTTTGGCCAAACTGCTGGTTTGTATAAACCAATGCATGACCTTATAAACTGGCTTTTAAGTAAAGAGAATATTCTTTTAGTAGGTTTAGAAAAGAGTGGCGCATTTGTTGATCACGCCCAAGAAATTCAAAAAACTCTAAAAGCAGGAGAAACACTTATCTTGACAGATGAATATATTTATCGGTACATTTTGCCCGGAGTAGGAGATCCTACTCGCCCGTATGCCTCTACTTCTAATTATGGACATAAAGTTATTTTTAAAACTCACAGCGGACAAATGCACGTCGTTTCAGTACCGGTTAAGGAACTAAAAAAGACTCCTACTAAAAACGATTTACCAAATTTACAAGTTATATTAGCTAATGTAGAGGCATTGCACTGTGATATGTATGATTCAGCACTGTTTCGTGTAGCTCTTGTTAATAAGCTTGTTAGTCTCTCTGCTCATCCTAGCCAGCGCATACTTCAAAAATTTGCAACTAAAACAATTAAGTAAAAATTAATAAAGATATAAGTAAAAAATATAGATTATATGTTTAAAACAAGTTATAAGTATAAAGCTGATATGATTGCCCAATAGTTAAGACTTTTGAACCAAAAACTTATCAATCAAAAAAAAACAGAAACAACAATATTTAAACCATACTATATCCAAAATCATGGCAAATTGTATTTGGGTGATAGCCTGGATCTCATAAAATCCATTCCTGATAACAGTCTTAATCTTATCCTTACCTCTCCCCCATTCGCTCTTAACAAAAAAAAGGAATACGGTAACGAAAGCGCTGAAAAATACATCGAGTGGTTTCTACCTTTTGCCAATGAATTTAACAGAGTACTAGTTGATAATGGCTCATTTGTTTTAGATTTAGGCGGTGCTTATATTCCTGGTTATCCCGTGCGTAGCATCTATCAGTATGAACTTTTGGTGAGATTGTGTAAAGAAGTCGGCTTTTTTCTTGCTCAAGAATTCTACCACTACAATCCAGCCCGACTGCCAGCTCCAGCTGAATGGGTAACAATTAGACGCATTCGTGTTAAAGACTCAGTAAATGTAGTTTGGTGGTTGTCTAAAACACAACACCCTAAAGCAGATAATAGAAAAGTTTTAAAGCCATATAGCCAAAGTATGAAGCAATTACTCAAAAATGGCTATAAGGCTAAAGTCCGTCCAAGTGGACATGACATTTCTGATAAGTTTCAAAAAGATAATCAAGGTGCAATTCCACCAAACCTGCTAGAGATTGCCAACACCGAATCAAATACCGCTTATTTTCGTCGTTGTAAAGAAGCAGGAATTAAAACTCATCCCGCACGCTTTCCTCCAGCTTTTGCCGAGTTTTTCATTAAGTTTTTGACTGATGAAGGAGATACAGTTTTAGATCCATTTGCAGGTTCTAACACAACAGGGTTTGTTGCTGAAACTCTGCAACGCCGATGGATATCTTTTGAAATTAATGAAAGTTATGTAATTGGGAGTCGTTATCGATTTAGCGAATAACTAAATTAAGTAAAGAGTCAGGAGTGAGAAGTTAAAATTTATAACCCTTCGGCAGGCTCAGGGCATCGCTTATAACTCTTAACTCATAGCTACTTAATTAAATTTCTCCATTCACCTGCATTTGATGAACTTGATCGGCTAGCTCTTGACGACCTCGATCATCTAGTTTATCAATAGCTAACATCCCCATCAGAATAACTTCTTTCAGGGTCAAACGTGTGGAATGTGCCTGTTTTTGCACAATCTCTTTAATAATGGGACTGACACCAATCGCTGTACTAGCTCTAGCCACAGAAGAAAAAGAAACACTAATGATTCAGCCTAAATCTTAGCACTTTCAATGAGGTTATTCTCTAGAGTTAAAACTTAATTTAAATGTGCTTCAACTCATACTTCAATGAGTAAACATAAATTTTAAATTACGTCTAGTGAGTTATCAAATTCTCAGTATGGCAAACCTGATACTTGTTCATTGAGGACACGTTATCGTATGATATCAATAATCTCAACAGTTAAAATTTTGCTTATTTTTTACAAAATTTCCACTAAGTCCTCAATCGGCATATTAAAAATATGAGCTAATTTGGATATAGCAGGAAAGTCAACTTCTGTCATGTTGTGACGGCGCGCATAAATTGTAACTGTGCTGCAAATTACCCTATAATGGTCAGAAATTTCTTTTAGTGACCACACTTTCACTTGTGCTACTTCTCGAAGCTTTAATCTGAACTAATCACATATTTAATAACTGGTGCATTTGCACTGCTTGATTTCACATGACAAAACGAAAATTGTAGACATATATTGCGTCTTGTAGAGAAACGACTTGTAGAGCTAACTTTTATGCGATTGCGACAATTGACTGAATCTAGAAACCTAAAATCTGATGTTTATTTCACATATTAGCAACACCAAAAGCAAAAACCTCTGTCCTGAGATCCTCAAAAATCACTAACTAATCGCCAGTTTGCAAACCTAGTTATATTTGTGATAACTGAGTTAGAAAACGCTAGCGGCTAATGAAAACAGTGCCCTCAGTAGAAGTATTCGCATAAACGAGACTTGTATACCACCGGGAAAACCCTACTTTAAAGAGATCGTAAATTGTCAAATATAATCTCATGAACACGCTTTACAGAACTATACAGCGTAAATAAGAATAATAACTTAACCGAAGTAAAATTTTCCTGAATACAGGCAATTAATGCCGTCATAAGGAAAAGCAGTGAGTAGAGGAGAGAGAAAGCGATGAGGGACCCTTATCTGTTGGCAGCAGGCTTGTTAACAGGATTAGCAATACCAGCATCGGCTCTTCCACATCTGTCAATTGTCCTACCAGAAAGTTCTAGATTCCTGTGGGATTTAAAACAAGGTTCACAGACAATAGTCAGTACAAAAATTATCCCCAGCGTTGATCTCTCCTTACCCGAACTCAGCGGCCAAGCGTTCCAACCCCTAAAAAGTTCGCAGCCAATAGTAAGTGAGAAAAACGTCCCTAGCGTACCAGAATTCAGCAGTCAGGGATTACCAGCCACAATAGAGTCATCACTTAACCCCAGTACCCAAGGAGCTGGTCTATCACTGACATCTGGCAATCAACTTTACTACCAAAGATTGGCGGCTCTGAAAACAGGTCAGATTTATACACGCGTAAATAGTGATAATTTGCAATCATTGTGGGAGTCGATCAAGAAACGTCAACTAACTTATGATGACTGGAAAAGTTTATTAGCTTTAGAAGCAAGAGCGATCGCTCAAGGTCAAGGTGCCAATCATCTAAGTATTTTAGTTGGTGATTCTTTGAGCATGTGGTTTCCTAGAGAAAAACTGCCTGCTGGTAAATTGTGGCTGAATCAAGGCATATCTGGAGATACTTCTACTGGCGTTTTAAAAAGATTGGGTGCATTTTCAGCAACGCGACCAGATGTTGTTTACATCATGGCTGGGATTAACGACCTACGAAAAGGCGCTAATGATGAAACAATTTTGCATAATTATCGCCGGATTGTCCGGCGTTTACGCCAGACTCACCCCAAAGCTCAAATTATTGTCCAATCAATTTTGCCTACTCGTCTACCAAAAATTTCCAATAGCCGTATTCGTCATCTCAACATCCAACTAACCGTGATTGCCAAACAAGAAGGCGCTAATTATCTCAATATTTATAGCTGGTTTACGGATATGGAAGGCAATTTGCGCCCAGAATTAACCACAGATGGGTTGCACCTGTCTCAAGAGGGATATGATGTGTGGCGAACGGCACTACAGCAAATAGAATACACACTAACTCAGCGTGAGAATTGAGCGATCGCTTTGCCAACACTTGCTGCGATGTCTACGTTGGGCTGCGCCTACACAATTTTTGAATTTATGGAAGTTACTGATACTGATGCCATCAACATACGTTCTGTAATTGAATACCAATTGGCAGCCTTTAAAAAAGATGATGCCCAAGGTGCTTTTGCCTTTGCTAGTCCGGCTATTCAGGCGCAATTCGTAACCCCAGAAAATTTTATGCAGATGGTAAAAACAGGCTACCGAGCAGTATACCGTCCTCGCTCTGTCTTTTTTGAGAAAATAACAACCATCCAGGGAAACATAACTCAACCAGTGCTGCTACTTGCTCCTGATGGAGTCCCCTTGAGGGCTTTATATTTTATGGAAAAACAGCCCAATAATATTTGGAGAATTAACGGTTGCTTTCTAGTTTCTCTAGAGGGTAAATAAACTCTATATTTATAGAACTAAAATCCTATACTTTAACGCCCAAAGCTTCCCTATTTAAAACTTGATTCAACTTACCACTTCGATAACCTTCTAAATCTAAGGTTACGTAGATAAATCCAAAATCTTGAAATGCCGAAACTAGTGTTTGTAAATCGTTAGTTAATACAAAATCTTTGATTTGTTCTGGTGGTAATTCAATACGTGCTGTATCTCCTTCCGATCGCACGCGTAAATTCTGCCAACCTAGCTTTCGCAGATAAATTTCTCCTCTGCCGACTCGTTGCAACTTAGCCACAGTAATCTCTTCACCGTAAGGAAACCGGGAACTGAGACAAGGTTGAGCAGGTTTATCCCACCAAGGTAGACCGAGTTGTTGCGAAAGCTGGCGAACTTCAACTTTGGTGACACCTACTTCTGCTAAAGGCGATCGCGCCCCTCTTTCTTTAGCCGCCTGAATTCCTGGGCGATAATCATGCAAATCATCAGCATTCACCCCATCCACCACATAAGGATAACCCAACTGTAAAGCTAAAGGTTTGAGAGTGTCGTGCAACTCACTTTTGCAAAAATAACAGCGGTTAACCGGGTTGGAAGTGTAATTGGGATTTTCCATCTCGTGAGTCTGGACGATTTTATGAGGAATCCCAATTGTTGCAGCTTGAATTTTCGCGTCTTCCAATTCTTCTGGTAACAGCGAAGGAGAAACAGCCGTGACAGCTAAAGCGCGATCGCCCAACACATCATAAGCAATTTTGGCAACCAAAGTGCTATCAACGCCCCCAGAGTAGGCAATCAACGCCTGCTCCATTTCTTTAAATAAGGCTCTTAATTGCTCAAATTTTTCTGTCAGCATCATTTCCCAATCCTGCCAAAACCTTACAGCACCCAATCATTTATATTGTAGTCATTAGTTATGGAGCATCGGGCACAAGAGGCAGAGGGACTTACTGTAAGTTCCCCTCTGCTCCTCTGCTCCCCTGCTCCTCTGCTCCCCTGCTCCTCTGCTCTTCATCAACCAACGTTGGTGCTTGACTGTACTTAGCCACCAGACTGGCTAAAAGTGGTAAATCAATTGGTTTAGAAATATAGTCATTTACTCCAGCTGCTAGACAAGTTTCGCGATCGCCTTTCATCGCCATTGCTGTTTGAACAATTACCGGAATCTTTCCATATTGCTGATTTTCTCGCAGTTGTTGTACCAAGTTAAGACCATTTCCATCTGCCAAACAAACATCCATTAAAATTACCGCTGGATCTAGCTGTCTTAGGGCTTCCCACATCTCGTCAGCATTCTTAACCCAAGTCACTTGATATCCCAATTTACATAGATAAATTTGCATCAAACTAGCATTGGGTAAATCATTTTCTACCAGCAAAATTTCTACAGAGGAACTAGGTGTCAAAGGCAGAGGAAATAAGGAAAAATTTGCTTCTTCTGCTTCCTCATCTTCCCCTGCTTCCTTATCTACCCTGACTCCCATCTCTTGCTTAAGGGGAAGTACAAGAGTAAAACGGGAGCCACGATCCATTTCAGATTCAACTTTCACCGAACCACCGTGAATTTGGGCGAGTTTCTGAGTCACTGCTAAACCCAAACCAGTACCTTCAATACCATCTGCTACGGCTTTGGCAATTTGGAAATATGGCTGAAACAGTTGAACTTGGTCTTCCTGGGAAATGCCACTGCCAGTATCCCAAACTGTAAAATGCACAAATAGACCTTTGGAAGCAATCTGTAAGCCAACACTTCCTTTACTGGTAAACTTTAGGGCGTTGAAGAGTAAATTCAACAACATTTGCTTGAGTCGTAAGGGGTCAGCTACTAAGGTTGTAATATCGGGTTCAAGTTCTAGACACAGTTTCAAACCCTTATTAGCAGCTTTCTCTTTCACCAATGCCAAAACATTGCTACACAGTATTGGCACATCTATTGTTTCCCACTGTACTTCTAGCTGATTTGCTTCAATTTTAGAGAGATCCAAAATATCGTTAATCAGAGCTAGCAAGTGTTTACCGCTAGACTGAATGATATTTAAATACTCTTGCTGCCGTTCTTTACTTGGTTCGTACCCTGGAGCTAAAAGCAGATGGGTAAACCCAATAATGGAACTAAGCGGTGTGCGAATTTCGTGGCTGGTGTTTGCCAGAAACTGATTTTTCAGTTGATTGGTGCGCTCCAATTCTTGATTAGAGTTACTTAACTGTTGACACCGTTGCGGCCAAGACAGCATGTGTCTAAGTTGTACCAAGGCTGTACTAAAGCATTTGGCAGACCTTGCCATCAATTGCGATCTGAGTTGAACTTGCGATTCTATGAGTGACTCATGATGAGAACTTAGGGGCGTTGTGGCAAGAATTAGCCAGCCCATAACACTGCCAGAATCATCCGCCAACCGCCAAGCGCTCGGTAGTTGCTGATTCTCAAGCTGTTGTAAATCTTCAATTTTTATAACTTCTTGCAATCTCAACAGTAGCTTTTTTTCTGCTGTCAGCACTTCTAAAAATAAAGGTGATGAATTTGGGGATGGAGAACGAGAAACATAGCAAATTGTGGCAACCGTTTCTTGTGGTTGACACATAGCGATGCCTACGGCACATTCTGTAAGTGCCAGATTACTGCTGTGAATAGCACTGTTAATCTCGTTAACCACGGTTTGGAAAATTTCCGCTTGTGCTGCTTCTGACTGTGGGACAGTGTTACAAGCAGAAAGCAAGCAATCATTAAGGCGACTTTGCAACTGGTTTAAGCTGCTCTCCAGCCACAGCTGCGCGCGAAGTTGCTCAATTGTTGTCAAAAGTTTTGGCGTTGCATCTATCAGTGAGTTCTGGTCTGGTAAGCTTGAATACTGCTGCATGGTCAACTAGACCGCTGAACAAGTTTAGCTACGCATAAAAATCCCAACAGGATTTTATGTATATTAGCGGACAATTCTTTTTTATTTATAAACGATAACTTATGTTGTTATAAACCATAACTTATGATGTCGAGTTTAGCAGCTAGTCCAAAAAAAAATTATTGTATGAACCACTAACCTAAAATTTTTAAACACAACTGAAGACTTATGGATACACAATTCGCCCAACTAATCGTGAATGGGATTGCGGTGGGGAGCATTATTGCTCTAGCCGCAGTCGGACTGACTCTTACTTATGGAATTTTACGGCTATCGAACTTTGCTCATGGTGACTTTCTCACTTTAGGAGCCTACCTAACTTGGCTGATAAACACCATTGGAGTCAATATTTGGCTGTCGATGATTTTGGCGGCGGCGGGAACAGTAGCAGCAATGCTGTTATCGGAAAAGTTACTGTGGTCAAAAATGCGCTCTATCCGTGCTACTTCAACTACGCTGATTATTATTTCTATTGGACTTGCCTTATTTCTTCGCAATGGGATTATTTTTATCTGGGGTGGCAGGAACCAAAATTATAATTTACCTGTTACTCCGGCTTTAGATATTTTGGGTTTAAAGATACCGCAAAATCAATTATTGGTATTAGGATTGGCGGTGCTAGCAATTTTGGCGCTGCATTACCTGCTGCAAAATACCAAAATTGGTAAGGCGATGCGAGCAGTTGCCGACGATCTGGACTTAGCCAGGGTTTCAGGTATCAATGTCGACCGAGTAATTTTCTGGACTTGGGTAATTGCTGGCACTCTTACGTCATTGGGTGGCAGTATGTATGGGTTAATTACAGCTGTGCGCCCGAACATGGGATGGTTCCTAATATTACCATTATTTGCCTCAGTAATACTTGGGGGAATTGGCAACCCCTACGGTGCGATCGCAGCAGCTTTTATCATTGGCATCGTCCAAGAAATCAGCACTCCTTGGCTGGGTTCACAGTACAAACAAGGTGTAGCACTGTTGATCATGATTTTGGTGCTGCTCATTCGTCCCAAAGGTTTATTCAAAGGAACGATTTGAGCAGCACCACTCCACTTCTAATTATTCAATAATGTGGAAATACCAGGCTGCTACCAGGAAATTGATAGCTAACAAGAATATTGCCCAGCCTGTGCGATAGGCGTAGGGAGGTTTAGCTCCACTGTCGGCAACTGGTAAATCTGCCGGATTCTTCGTTGTTTTAGAGGTCATAATCCGATTCTCCTAATGTCATGACTTTTTAAGAAATACCAAACTGGCGTACCAAATACTCAAATTCTTTAAGAATATTTGTGTGAAGTTGGGAATTGGGCATTGGGAATTGGGAATTGGGCATTGGGCATTGGGC
>JADEXV010000445.1 GCA_015206945.1 Nostocales cyanobacterium LEGE 12452
GGTATCTCATCAAGATAAATTTCCCTGCAAATCAGTATGTTAATGAAAACTAAAGTCACTTTGTACTTAAATCATAATTTTAGCGATCGCACCTTTTTGTCCGATCTCACCAAATCGCGTTGCTCCCGCGGAACCCTTGGTACAGTATTCTTTAATATTAGATGTCGTCAGACGTTAAGCAAGATTTTGCTGCTCGCTGCCATAGCTGATACTTCAAAAACCTCCCTCAACCCCTTTCATGCGAAATTTTTGTGCGGATTTGTTCCCATTGCTCAATCTGCTTCTGTAGTTGCAATTTGCGATCGCCCTCAACTGCACCAAGACCAGTAAACAAACCCTGACCGTTCAACTGATCCCTATAAATAGCAATCAATTCGGTCAGTGCTTTTTTATGGCTTCCATTTCCTCCTGAGTGAAAGAATTTACATCTAGGCAAATCAGTTGTCTGCCAATTCTCTCTACAAGCTCCGACCTGCTTATATCAAAATTGGAAGCGATCGCATCTAATCCTTCAATACCAGTGGGGGTAAGGGCTAGGTTGACCCTTTTCTTCACCTCGTCGTACATCTCTGGTACGTCTTTTTGTCCTTTCTGCCCTTTCTTTCCCATTAGTACCTAGCTATTACACACCTCCTAAATCATAGTCAACAGCAAGGACTAGGGGTAGATTCTATAAATTGCTCAAAAATATTTAGTTATTGTGTAATACCTGAATTGTTTATAATATAGGTGTTGTGTAATACCTAAAACTTTGATGATAGAGGACAAAAATCCTCATAATTTTGTTGGCTGTGCAGAGAAAGGTGTGGAAGGCGATCGCCACAAACTTGAAACACCCTGGAATATTACAAAAATATTCTTTTCAGGTTTCAACATGAGAAAAAATCTATGCTTGGCTTTTTCCCAGCCCCTTATCCAGATGAAATTTTATACAGTATCTTGGCTCGTTACCACATTAGGAGTGGTAACACAAGTCCAAAAATAACTCTAAGGGAGCTATTTAATTCTCAAGATGTAATAGCTACTGTTGACTTACCTTCTAACCTTAATTCGTTGATTGAGAATCTACAATTTATCTCGAATTATCAAGTAGAAGATTTGATATATAAATATACCCTCTATCCTTTCTACAGTGTTTTCCTGCCACCGAAAAGAGCCAGTCAGGTGATGGAGTCTATGAAAGCAGATTTCGGAGGAGATATTCATACCAGAACCGGAATTATGGCGAGTTCGTTGAAGATGCAGAGGTATCTGCGATTTTGCCCAAAATGTTTGGAAGAAGATTTACAAAACTATGGGGAGTCCTACTGGCATAGACTACACCAAACACCAGGGGTTCTGGTTTGCCCAGTTCATGGTGTGACTTTGCAAGATAGTACAATTCCCATACAAGGTTTTAACAGGCATGAATACTATGCTGCAAGCCTAGAAAACTGTCCTGTTGTACCGATACAACAGACTTACAGTCAAGAGACTTTAAAGAAGTTGCGACTGCTGGCTCAAGATATTTCATGGTTGATAAATAGTAATCTTTTCTCTAGAGAACTAGAGTGGTTTCAAAAAAAATATATAGCTTTATTGATTGAAAAAAATTTGGCAACGGCAACCGAGCGAGTAAACCAGAAGAGACTACTAGATAATTTCTTGTTCTTTTATGGCGCTGAAGTGCTTAAGGCTGTTAACTCAATGGTGAATTACGAAAATGAGCAAAACTGGCTATTCAGCATTGTTAGGAAGCATAGAAAATCATTTCATCCGATTAGACATCTACTCATAATTAGATTTCTGACGAATTCTATCGAGGAATTTTTCAATACGGATTACCAATATAAACCTTTTGGTGAAGCGCCTTGGCTGTGTCTAAATGCTGCGGTAGACCATTATCTCAATCCAGTGATAACTAATCTTGTTGTCACTCACTGTTTGGATAATAAAAAGCCGTTAGGTACTTTTTCTTGTTCCTGTGGGATGGTTTATTGCAGAACTGGCCCTGATGAAACTGATGAAGATAAGCAGCGAATTGGCAAAGTCTTGACTTACGGTCAATTCTGGGAGCAAAAGCTAAAAGAACTGGTAGAAATCCAAAAATTAGGTTTACGAGAGACAGCAAGACAACTCAAGGTCGATTCCAGAACAGTAAAACGCTATACTGCCATACTTAAGCTAAAAACTTTTTGGAAATCTTCAGAGAAAAATCAGCTGGTAGACTCACAGGAAGTTTTAAACTTAAATCTAAATTTAGCCAGTGATGACAGAATCAAATACAGGGAAGTTTGGAAAGCCTTACAACAGCAGTATCCAGAAGCCTCAAAAACTACTTTGAGGGGATTAGCCAAGGGAACCTATATTTGGCTATACAGAAACGACAAAGAGTGGCTCAACAAAAATTCGCCTTCTTTAAAAGTGCCTCTGCCTTGCGTCGGTAAAGTTGACTGGGCAGAAAGAGACAAGCAAGTTCTCGAAAAGGTAAAAACTGCTGTGCGAACATTTCTGAGTGCAGAAAAACCCGCTAGAATCACTATTTGCAGGATAGGGAAAAGTATTGGCTTACTAGCACTACTCGAAAAACATTTGGCAGAAATGCCATTGACTAAGGTTTATTTAGAATCGGTCACAGAAACTGTAGAGGATTTTCAGATTCGGCGTATTAAGTGGGCAATTAAACGGCTTGATGATTGCGGAGAAGAAATTCAGCCTTGGAAGGTGATTAGACTGGCTGCGCTACGAGAAAATTGCTCTGAGAGAGTACAAGCAGCTCTAGAAAGTGAGCTTTATAAGCAACCGAATTAAATTAATAACACTTTCTAGATCGTATAGGACTAATATTTGATTTCTGAAAAAGCTCCGTACATTTGAAGAGTGGGGAAATCAAAAGTGGTGTGTCGGATAAACCACTCAAACATCCACTTCAGATGAGACAACGAAGGAATCAAAGCACA
>JADEXV010000446.1 GCA_015206945.1 Nostocales cyanobacterium LEGE 12452
GGCATAGAGAAGTCTCAGCAGCGACTTTGAAGTACCTAATAAAAGTTGTGACTAATTTCTGCTCAAAGACAGCAGGAAAAATCATCCACGTTTATTTCTAGCTTCTTACTTGTAGTATTTATGAAGATATTTATGCAATCAAATTCTAGTACTCAAGCAACTCCCAACTCCCAATATATAGACTCTAGAATGCAAACAGATTCATCTGTTAACATTTTCATCGGATATACTATCTTGATTCCAATGATTATATATGTAGGGTTTAATATCTATAAGAAACACCGGGCTGCTGTTTTCTGCCGACAAGTTGCTTCTTTAGAGAAACTGTGGCATTTGAATATTAAAAAAGAGCTTGAAGAAAAATAATCATGAAGTACTTATTTCTAATTTGGGTGCTTATATTCTCTTTAGTCGCTCCTAGTGCGGCGATGTCTGACAAGAAGCCGCTTCTCGACGAGACTATACACCAACACGTCTACACTGAAGTAAAACAGCCATACAACTTAATATCTGGACTTGGCACAATCCACCATCCAGTTTCTACTTCTAATCCCCAAGCCCAAGAGTTTTTCGATCAGGGATTAAATTTGATTTACGCTTTCAATCATGATGAGGCGGCGCGTTCTTTTCAATATGCTGCCAAACTCGATCCGCATTTAGCGATCGCATATTGGGGTGTTGCTTTAGCCTTGGGGCCTAACATTAACTCGCCAATAGACCCCAATCGGGAATTAGCTGCTTATCAAGCAGTACAGCAAGCTTTGGCCCTTTCTACCCAAGCTTCCACCCAAGAACGAGACTACATTACCGCCTTAGCAAAACGTTACTCTCAAGATGCCGATGCTGATTTGTATCAACTAGCGGTAGATTACGCCAAAGCAATGGGAAACCTAGTCAAGCGCTATCCTGATGATTTGGATGCAGCGACACTTTACGCTGAAAGCCTGATGGATCTGCATCCTTGGCAGCACTGGACTAAAGATGGTAAGCCACAGCCAGATACAGAAGAAATTGTGGCTGTTTTAGAATCAGTTCTCAAACGTAACCCGAATCATGCAGGAGCTAATCATTACTATATCCATGCAGTGGAAGCCTCACCTTCTCCAGAACGGGCCCTTGTCAGTGCTAACCGACTCGGAACTCTAGCGCCAGCAGCGGGACACTTGGTACACATGCCAAGTCATATTTATTTTCGTGTGGGAGATTATGAAGGGGCAATGCAGGCAAATGAGCAGGCGATCGCTCAAGATGATATTTACATCAAAAAATATCAAGTCCAGGGCACTTACCCCATGATGTATTACAACCACAACGTACATTTCCTCATGGTGGCTAGTAGCATGGCAGGAAGATATGAAGATGCTCTTAAATCCGCAGAAAAACTAGTTGCAAATGTTACTGCAATTGACCCGTATGTACCAATGCTTGAGGGATTCCTCGGCAGCAAAATGCTGATTCAAACACGCTTTAGTGATTGGGATGCCATCTTAAAAACTCCTGCTCCTGAAGCTAAATTGCCCACTACCTCAGCACTTTGGCATTTTGCTCGCGGTATGGCAAGTGCAGCCACAGGCAAACTTGAAGATGCAGCAAGTGAAAGTCGGGCATTACTGGCTGCCAAACAGGGAATTTCCACCGAAAGAACTATTGGATTCAGTCCAGCAAGTAATATTTTAGACATTGCCTCAAAAGTTCTAGACGCCAAAATTGCTAGAGAAAAGCATGATTATGAATCTGCCATCCAATTGCTAGAAAAAGCATTGGTAGCAGAAGATGCCCTAAATTACGTGGAACCACCAGACTGGTATTTTCCGACGCGGGAATCTTTGGGTGCTGTGCTTTTGGCTAAGGGTGACTATAGAGAAGCTGAGAAAGTCTTTCGTGCCGATTTAAAAAAATATCCCCATAATGGACGTTCTCTATTTGGCTTGCAGGCAAGTTTGCAGGCACTAGGCAAAGATGAGGCCGCTCAACTTGTCAAAGCTGAATTGGAGACAGCTTGGAAAGGTGATGTTGGGCAGCTTAAGATTGCAACTTTGGTTAATTAGCCGAACATGATGTTACGCCACTTACTCCCCTTTTCCAAAAGGAGAGGCTAGCGCCAAAGAAAAAGACTCGCGATGCTTGCTGGTATAAGCATCGCAGTTGCTTTTATAGCAGTTTCTCCAAAAGAGTAGAAGTCACAATAGTTTTATATTTGTTGCCTGACTTTGCCTTTCGTATTAAAATTTTGAAGTAATGCTTCATGGTGAATGCAGTCAAACGTTCAATTCGGAATATTAAAGATGCGCCCCTGCATGTCTGATTTTCTATATCACCCTACAGAATTTATCTTATTCCATTTCCAACCCCTTTTTGCGGTGGATTGTACTTGGGGTATGTGGGGGCGGGCGATCGCTTAAGTGCGATCGCATCACTAGTTAACTATCTACTGGGTGCAAAGAGTTGGCTCGTATGTCATCCTAGATTTATGAGAGTTAATTCAGTGATGTCTTTGGTTTTAGTATTGAAAGGCTTTTTCCTTTTAGTATTTACAGACTTCTGAGAGAAATTAAAATCTCTACACAGTGATGATTTTGGAGAGAATCGATGTCAATTTATGTAGGTAACCTCTCTTATGATGTTACACAAGAAGATTTAAGTGGTATTTTTGCAGAATATGGTACTGTAAAGCGCGTTCAAGTACCTACTGACCGTGAAACAGGTCGTCCGCGCGGCTTTGCTTTTGTGGAAATGGGAACTGAAGCTGAAGAAACCGCTGCCATTGAAGCTCTTGACGGTGCTGAGTGGATGGGTCGTGACCTAAAAGTGAATAAGGCTAAACCCAAGGAAGACAGAGGAGATAGAGGTTCCTTTGGTGGTGGTAACAGAGGAGGATACGGCAACCGCGGCGGTGGCGGTGGCGGTGGCGGACGATACTAACCTTGGAAAA
>JADEXV010000088.1 GCA_015206945.1 Nostocales cyanobacterium LEGE 12452
GTAGATTTTATGGTGTCGGTAAGCATGAACCCTGTCATTCCAATTCTAGAAATTCAGAGCAAACGCGGGCAGATCCGCGCCTCCTATTCTTCTAGAATGACTGGTATTTTATTTTCTTGCAAGTCCCTTATCCTTTTTACACCTTGGCAACTTTGGATAATTTCACTGCGACAAATTTGGTAGTTGGTAGTAAGTATCTAGGCATAAATAAATTTCAAGTTTGTAGTAAGGACTTTAGTCCTGATAATCCTTGCTCTGAGCGATAAATCGCTCACTACAAACTAGGAGTTTATTTTATATTTAATTATGTCTACCTACTTAACGTCTTCGTCTAGCGCTCAGAGTTCGACTGAGCGCTCACAGGCAAGTCCACCAGTGGCACAGAATCTAATTCTAAGTTCGGAAGACTGGCGCTTTCATTCTGGGCATTTTGCCAGACATCATAGTAAAACTCACTCAATACAAGTTTACGAACCTGAGAATTGTTTCCCTGAGAGCGGCGTGATGAGATAGCAGTTAGCAAAAACTTCCAAGACCGAGGAGAAAGTATAGATGGATCTATCATTGAAAGAAAACTCTTGAGATTTTTTTGCTTCAGTGCAACTAAAATCCAATGAAGTTTCAGGTAATTTTTTATATCCTGAAAAACAGGAATCTTTGAGCGATGTTGCTCATTTACCAAGGCGTAAATTTTCTCCTTCATTAAAATATTTGTCGTCAATCGCCGAGACAAAGAAAACTTTTGATTATACGCACCCGGCCAAATGGTGCGGTAAGCAAGACACTGGTTGAAGAAAATAGCATCGCCAAACTGGGCAATCCGAATCCAGGAATCGATGTCATCACAGTTAGCATCGAGTGTGGAATCCCAACCGCCACTTTGTAGAAAAGCATCACGTCGACAAGCTACTTGTACAGGTGTGCCAAAGGGTACAAGCTCTAAAAGCATCCCGTAGTGAATATCGGCTTGGGGGATATAAAAAGCTAAACCAGGACCAACTTGGGGGGTGCGAGAGAGTTCAACTTCATTGCCATCCACCTGAGCCGCCACACAAGAGCAGATTACAGCTTCGGGACGAAGTGCGATCGCCTTTGCCATCTCTTCTATGCAGTTAGGCGCTAAATAGTCGTCATCGTCTAAAAACTTAATCCAGTCGCCGCTAGCTTTGGCAACTCCAGCATTTACCGTTGCTGCATGACCTTGGTTCACTTCGTTTCGATGATAGACAACCTTGTTCCCTAAGCTTTTGAGATAGGTTTGGGTGTCATCAGAAGAACAATCGTCGGCAACAACCACCTCGCACTCGATTGTTTGGTTACGAGCCGAATCAATTGCTCTTTTCAGCAAATTCGAGCGATTATAGGTACTGATGACGATGCTAAATTTCATAAATTTTTCCTTTGTAGTACGGCATTTTGCAATATAGCTTTGATCTTTAGGCTGTTGTATCAGTACAATTATCAATCCTAACAAGTAGACTGAAATAGGATTATCGATTTATCATTGATGATCGTGAGTTTTTTTTAAGCAGACAGAAAGACTATGAACGCTCAAGAGATTATCCGCTCCATTGAAGCGGAACAGATAAAATCGAATCTGCCCGACATTTATGTGGGCGACACTGTGAAAGTGGGAGTGAAAATCAAGGAAGGCGAAAAATACCGCGTGCAACCCTATGAGGGAGTTGTGATTGGCAAGCGCAATGGCGGCATCAACGAAACTATTACAGTTCGTAAGGTTTTTCAAGGCGTGGGCGTTGAGCGGGTATTTCTGTTGCATTCTCCCCGGATTGACAGCATTAAGGTGTTACGTCGCGGTAAAGTCCGTCGTGCTAAACTATATTATCTCCGCGATCGCGTAGGTAAGGCAACCCGAATCAAGCAACGGTTTGACCGCCCTTTGTGATTCGTCCTTCAAAAGTATGGGAGAAATCTCAAGCTGCAAGCGGCATCTGCCGCTGACTTGTTTTCCCGACAAAATTAAGGTATGATATAAATCGCATATTGCGTTAAACTGAAATTTAGTTCAGCGCAATCACTGAATCAAAAACAGCTTGTGCGCTCTTAGTTCAGTTGGTAGAACGCAGGTCTCCAAAACCTGATGTCGGGGGTTCAAGTCCTCCAGGGCGCGCTCAAGAGCAAAAAAACAAAGCCCGAAATAATTACGCTGCTGCTAATATAGCAGTTAGCGATAATAATTTCGGGTAAACTTATTGTATTTGCAGTTGTTTTGCTTCCGGTAAGTGAAATAGAGTCGAAACTGCAAAACCTAGATGACAATTAAACAGGATCTAGTATAAGAAACGGGGGATAACGGTCGTGGCCAAAAAAAGTGAAGCAGAATTGCCAGAAACCCCAAATGGGTTTAGCTTTGGCAACTTCATACAGGGAACCAAAGAAGAACTTGAAAAAGTAGTTTGGCCCAGTCGGAAACAGATAGTGAGCGAATCCGCCGCTGTGTTGTTAATGGTGGCACTTTCCGCATCTTTGATATACTTGGTCGATGGATTGTTTGCTTGGGCAGCAAAACAGGTGTTCTAATGAGTTTTGCAACAGATGAACCACGCAACTCAATGTTGCAGTCAGAAGAAACAGCAGAAGCAGCAGAAGCAGCGTCAAAAGAAGCACGCTGGTATGCAGTACAAGTAGCTTCAGGCTGTGAGAAGCGTGTAAAGACTAATTTAGAGCAACGCATTCAAACTTTTGATGTAGCTGACAAAATTATCCAGGTAGAAATTCCGCAAACGCCAGCGGTGAAAATCCGTAAAGATGGCAGTCGCCAGCATACAGAAGAAAAAGTTTTCCCTGGTTATGTGCTGGTGCGGATGATGATGGATGATGATACTTGGCAGGTGGTACGCAACACCTCTCATGTAATTAACTTTGTCGGTTCAGAACAAAAACGTGGTAGCAGTAAGGGTCGCGGTCATGTCAACCCCATACCACTGAGTTCTTCAGAAGTTGAACGTATATTCAAACAAACCAGCGAACAAGAAGCTGTTGTCAAAATTGACATGGCTACTGGTGATAAGATAATGGTGCTTTCTGGTCCATTCAAAGACTTTGAAGGTGAGGTGATTGAAGTCTCTCCAGAACGGAGTAAACTTAAAGCCTTGCTCTCAATTTTCGGCAGGGATACACCAGTAGAATTGGAATTTAATCAGGTAGAGAAACAGAGTTAAATACAAATGGCGAAGAAAGTAGTGGCGGTCATTAAACTGGCCCTGAATGCTGGAAAAGCCAACCCAGCACCGCCAGTTGGTCCCGCTTTGGGTCAACATGGTGTCAACATCATGATGTTTTGTAAAGAGTACAACGCTAAAACAGCAGACCAAGCTGGAATGGTGATACCTGTAGAAATTTCGGTTTTTGAAGACCGGAGTTTTACATTCGTACTCAAAACGCCACCCGCATCAGTACTGATTCGGAAGGCGGCGAAAGTTGAAAAAGGCTCGAATGAACCCAACAAAAAGAAGGTTGGGTCAATAACCAAAGCACAATTGCAAGAAATAGCCCAAACCAAACTCCCCGACCTCAATGCCAACGATATCGAAGCGGCAATGAAGATTGTGGCAGGAACAGCTAAAAATATGGGTGTAACAGTTACAGATTAGTCATTGGTCACTTGTACTGAGCGAAGTCGAAGTATTGGTCATTAGTCATTAGTAAAAAACTAGCAAATGACAAAGGACAAATGACAAAGGACAAATAACAAATTATCGGGGGAGAGGCAAGGCTTCGGAATTACCCCAGGAGAACAAATGCCAAAAATATCGCGTCGTTTGCAGGGTCTGCAAGCAAAAGTAGAAGAAAAAGATTATCATCCCCTAGAGGCTTTAGCCCTTCTCAAAGACACAGCAACAGCTAAATTTACCGAAGCTGCGGAAGCGCATATCCGGTTGGGAATTGACCCCAAGTATACAGACCAACAGTTGCGGACAACGGTAGCACTGCCCAAAGGTACAGGACAAATCGTCCGCGTGGCAGTGATAGCCAGAGGCGAAAAGGTAAACGAAGCCAGCAGTGCTGGTGCTGATTTAGTTGGGTCAGAAGAACTAATTGACGAAATCCAGAAAGGTAGAATGGATTTTGACAAGCTGATTGCCACACCCGATGTGATGCCACAGGTGGCAAAACTGGGTAAGTTACTTGGTCCGCGTGGTTTGATGCCATCGCCCAAGGGTGGAACTGTAACATTTGACTTAGCAGGTGCGATCGCAGAATTCAAAGCAGGTAAATTAGAATTCCGGGCCGATCGAACTGGTATTGTCCATGTTATGTTTGGTAAGACAACCTTCTCGCCCGAAGATTTGTTAGTCAACCTGAAGGCATTGCAGGAGACGATTGACCGTAACCGTCCTTCAGGAGCTAAAGGTCGTTATTGGCGCACATTTTATGTGTCAGCCACTATGGGGCCATCAATTAAAGTTGATATCAGTGCCCTACGAGATTTGAAACTGAGCCAAGCAAGTTAATTTTTAGTCATTAGTCATTTGTAAAGGCAAAGGACAAATGACTAAGGACAAATGACAAAATTAAATAAGCAAAGCCGGAGACAGCAGGTGCTAATAACTTAATATCCTGCCGAGGTTAAAACTCTAATTGTCAGAATTACCACCCGTAAAGGTGTGATAACTATGGCGTCAAGAGTCTTACTACTCAACCCCGGCTAACTTAGCCGGGGTTTGTTGTTTGGGTTCAGGTTGAGAAAAAACACACAACTAGGGCACTTCCCCGATTGTTTTAAGGAGGTGAGATTGGAATGGGTAGAACACTAGAAAATAAACAAGAAATAGTAGCTGACCTCAAAGAAACTTTGAGTGAGTCAACTCTGGCACTGGTAATTGATTATCAGGGGCTAACAGTTTCAGAAATCACAGACTTACGGCGGCGGTTACGTCCCAGTGGCACTGTTTGTAAGGTGACGAAGAACACCCTAATGGGCATTGCCATCAAAGACGATGAAAAATGGCAGCCTTTGTCGGAATTGCTCAATGGTTCTTCCGCCTTTTTGCTGGTAAAAGATGATTTTTCATCGGCAATTAAGGCATACCAAGAATTCCAAAAAGTCACCAAGAAGACAGAACTTCGCGGTGGTGTACTGGAAGGTCGCCTACTCAAAGAACCTGATGTCAAGGTACTAGGAGACTTGCCATCTAAGGAACAACTCATTGCACAAATTGCTGGGGCTATCAACGCTTTGGCTACCAAGATTGCTGTGGGTATCAACGAAGTTCCTGGTTCACTGGCTCGTGCTTTGCAGGCTGTGGCCGACCAAGAGCAAAGTGGTGGTAGTACCGAAACTGCTGCTGTACAAGATAGCGGCACCGAAAGCACTGCTGAAGGTGATAGTAGCACTGAAACTGCTGCTGAATAGACTTCGTGGTTCATCAGTCAAAAGTCAAAAGTCTATATTTAAAGACCAATGACCCATGACAAATAAATAATCAAAATTACAGGAGTTATATCAATGTCTGCTGCAACCGATCAAATTTTAGAACAACTAAAAACCCTTTCTTTGTTGGAAGCTTCTGAGTTAGTTAAGCAAATTGAAGAAGCTTTTGGCGTAAGTGCTGCTGCACCCGTCGGCGGCATGATGATGATGCCTGGCGCTGGTGGTGCTGCTCCTGCTGAGGAAGCTGTTGAGCAAACCGAGTTTGAAGTAATTCTCGAATCAGTCCCAGCTGATAAGAAGATTGCCGTGCTGAAGATTGTCCGCGAATTGACCGGTTTGGGCCTGAAAGAAGCTAAAGACTTGGTAGAAGCTGCGCCCAAGGCAGTTAAAGAAGGTATTGCTAAGGATGCTGCTGAAGATGCTAAGAAGCGCATCGAAGAAGCTGGCGGTAAGGTGACTGTTAAGTAGTCACAATTCTATTACCAGTTTTTTATTAAGGAGCCTAAGTTAGGCTCCTTTTTTTGGATGTTTCTTCAATGTAAACTGCATAGCATTCCCTCAATCTTCGCACTCTCCACATTTAGTGGTTCATATCATTAATTTTGAGTTCAATGAAGTTTGTAGTAAGGACTTTAGTCCTGGATTTTTAAGCACTGAAGTGCTTACTACGAACCAAGCAAAATTAATGCGATAGACCACTAGTGCTGTCAAGTTGTAGCTTAATTTACGCTGCTCTACTTGTCTTCTCAAGCGTAAAAGCAATAACCTGTGGGAAATTCTATTTTTATAGTAATATCACTGAAATGAGAATAATTCGCTAAATTCATGCCTAAATTCGATCCAGCCAAGATAAAAAAAGTATCTTTTAGTCTTCCCTTTGGCATTGGTTCTGTGGAGTGGGAAGCTGACCCAACAGAACGTAGAGCAGCGTGGTCACTTTATGTTGAACTTGTCACCCGTATTGCTGTTCAACCTTTAGAAACTGACCAAGGACTTTTGCGAGAGGCTTTAACATCCTTGTACAACTTGTTTCCCGTAACAAGACAAGTTCTAAAAGAAGGTGGGCCAGATGTCGGAGCAACCCATGATTCCGTGGGCGGGATTGCGATCGCAGTTCTAAATAATGGCTTGCGTCCTTTTATGTCCAAGTGGCATCCACTATTGCAAACATGGGAAGCTCAACGACCACCTCACTTGAGTCTCAAAGAGCATGAGCGCAATTGGTCTGAGGAACCCAAGTTGCGGGGCGAACTGGAATCGCTGAGGAAAGATTTGGAGAAGTATGCAAATGCGTTGGCTGTAATTGCTGGTGTCAAGGAATAATAAGGAACCTGTAAATGTCTCAATTTGGTGTATTTCTTGCTCACAATAGTTTAGATAAACATCTTGTTAAAATAATTGCTGAAAAGCTTAAACAGCGTGGTCTAAATCCGTGGTTAGACGACGAACAAATTCCACCAGGAGCTTCATTTCAGGATGAAATACAACAGGCAATTACAGTTGTTCAATCTGCGGCTGTATTTATTGGTTCTCAGGGATTAGGACGTTGGCAGAGTGTAGAATTAAAAGCATTAATAGCAAAATGCATAGAAAGGAAAATTCCTGTAATTCCTGTTTTGCTTCCAGGTGTAAGTGACCTCCCTGAAGATTTAGTTTTTTTGAGGGAGTTCAGATGGGTAGCTTTTTCTCAAGGAATTGATGATGAGGATGCTTTAAACTTATTACAGTGGGGTATAACTAGAGTAAAGCCAGAGATAAGCCCACAGCTAGAACAACCTCCAGGAAAAATACCGACAGAAGCAGTTATTCCAAACATGAATACTCCAACTAGTTTTCAGGAAATAACACCACAAGATATAGAAACACTAAAAGATTTATTAAATCGCAGTGGAATTGCTTCATATGAAGGGCGCAGAGCCTTATTAACTAATATTAATGTAGACCCAAATATTATTTCTAACCAAAATTTGAATTTACCAAATGATAAAATATTTATAACTAATCTAGTGGAACATTTGCTTAAGACAGGAAAAAACTCAGCTTTATACAAATTATGTGAACAAATTGAGCCTCATTTCAGCGGGGGGGAATACGAATCCGAACTGCAAACTATTAAAGCTAAATTTAATCGGAAATAAAAAAAGATAAAATGTCTTTAGAATTAAATGATATAGAAAAACTAAAAGAGTTATTAAATCTTAGTGAGATTGCTTCACACGAAGGACGTAGAGCCTTATTGGCTAATCTTAATGTAGATCCGAATATTATTTCTACCCAAAATTTTCTTTCCCTAAATGATCAGATATTTATAACTCTTCTAGTTAAACATTTGCTAACTACAGGAAAGAACTCAGTTTTATACAAATTATGTCAAAAATTGGAGCCTTACTTCAAAGGGGGGAGATACGAATCCGAACTGCAAACTATTAAACAAAAAATTAAAGATGAACTAGATAAAGAAGAATTGATAAAAAGCTTATATATATATAATAAAAAATATACAATTAGTATCTTATCTCAGGAATCTTTCAATGTTATCACTGTCAATAACAAAGGAAGAAAAGATAAACCCGAATCTAAAACAGCCGAATACTTTAGCGAACCTCTGGGACAAAACGTCAGCCTAGAAATGGTGTTCATTCCCGGTGGTGAATTTTGCATGGGTTCACCGTCAAATGAAGCTCAACGTAACGACGATGAAAGCCCCCAGCATGAAGTAACAGTTTCCCCTTTCTTCATGGGCAAGTACCCTGTCACCCAAGCACAATGGCGAGTGGTGGCATATCTCCCGCAGGTAAACAGGGAACTTAAGCCTGAACCATCGCATTTTAAAGGTGATAATTTACCAGTAAGTAGAGCAAATTTCTTGGTATGAAGCGGTAGAGTTTTGTGATAGACTATCAGATAAGAATAATATACATTACCGACTGGCTAGTGAAGCTGAATGGGAGTACGCTTGTAGAGCAGGCACGACAACTCCTTTTCACTTTGGCGAAACTATTACATCGGAGTTAGCAAACTATAATGCTGATTCTACTTATGGTGATGCCCCTAAAGGCCAGTACAGAGTCAAAACAACACCAGTAGGCAGCTTTAAAGCTGCAAATAATTTTGGGTTGTATGATATGCACGGCAATGTTTGGGAATGGTGTGCTGACCAGTGGCATAGTAATTATAAAGGTGCGCCTAAAGACGGTAGCTCTTGTATAGATAAGCTTGATAATGATAATCGTTTCCGGCTGCTGCGCGGTGGTTCTTGGAGCGACGATCCGCGGAATTGCCGTTCTGCCTATCGTTACGACAACGACCCGGACGAGTAGGAACGACGACCTCGGTTTTCGGGTTGTAGTTTCCGCCGCGAGGACTTAATTCTTTACACTCTTACGCTTTATCCCTCTGCGCTTTTTCTTTTTACCCTTATCCCTGCCGAAGGCAGTCAATATTTTTTTATATTTTTACACGACTATAATATAGTATCCAATAAGTGGTAGATTTTGTCAATGGGGTCACATAGACTAAAAATTTGTTTTTGACAAAATGCAAGATTTACCAATTATCCAAAAGACTTACGATCTGATTAAATGGTACGTACCGATTTTAAATCGTCTGCCCAGAAAACATAAATTTGGTTTAGGTGACAGGATGATAGCGGGACTTTACGATTTGCTAGAAGGCTTAATATTAGCACGATACGCTCAAGAAAAATTGGTTCAACTCGAACTATTAAATGCTAAATTAGACATCCTACGTCATCAAACCCGATTATTGTTTGATTTTCAGCAATTCGATGAGCGCAGATATGAATATGCTGGTCAACTAATCAATGAAATTGGTAATGAACTGGGTGGCTGGATTAAACAACAGCGCCAAAAGTGGAATAGATGAAACGATACGGTAATCTTTATCCTCAAATTACAGATTTTAGTAATTTAGTGTTAGCTGCACATCAGGCACAAAGAGGAAAGCGATTTCGAGAGAATATTTTAAAATTCAACTATAACCTGGAAGCTGAACTAGCAAAAATCAAGACTCAGTTAGAGTCAAAAACCTATCAGCCAGGACGCTACAAAACCTTCGAGATTTTTGAACCCAAACACCGTTTAATATCTGCTGCACCTTATCGAGATAGGGTAGTACATCATGCTTTGTGCAATATTATAGTCCCAATTTTTGAGAGAACTTTTATTGCTGATTCTTATGCTAACCGTTTAGGCTTTGGTACGCACCGCGCTTTACATCGTTTCACTACCTTTGCTCGTTCTAACCGATATATTTTACAGTGCGATATTAAGAAATATTTCCCCAGCATTAACCACGAAATTCTCAAATCTCTCCTACGTCGCAAACTAAAATGTATTGATACTCTGTGGTTAGCAGACACAATTATAAATAGTAGTAATCCTCAAGAATCTGTGATTGACTATTTTCCAGGTGATGATTTACTTTCCCCATTACACGAACGAAAGGGATTACCTATTGGGAACCTCACCAGTCAATTTTTCGCTAATGTTTATCTTGACAGTTTAGACCATTTTGTGAAAGAACAAGTCAAGGCAAAAAACTATCTTCGCTACGTTGATGATTTTGCATTGTTTTCAGATGACTATGGATTTTTAGCAGAAGCGCGATTGGCTATAGAAGAACACTTGAATAGTCTCAGACTCAAGCTTCATCCAGTGAAAAGCCAGTTATTTGAAACCCGACATGGGGCAAGTTTTTTAGGATTTCGCATTCTGCCAGATACAATCCGAGTGCGAAGTGAGAATTTGCGAAGGGGACGGCGGAGATTAAAGCATCTGCAAAGGGACTATGGACAAGGTAAGATTGAATTTAAAGACGTGCATAGCTCAATTCAAAGTTGGGTAGCCCATATCGCATACGGCGACACTTGGCGATTACGTCAAAAAATATTCGCATCTCTTGTGTTTACAAGAGGGTGAAGAAGGGGTAGGCACTTCCGGCTGCTGCGCGGTGGTTCTTGGAACAACAATCCGAGGAATTGCCGTTCTGCCTATCGTAACAACAACGACCCGGACAAGTAGGAACAACAACATCGGTTTTCGGGTTGTAGTTTCCGCCGCGAGCGCTCTTTTGTGCCAGAGTCGGCGTATGGGAATACGTCGAGCGTGCCTTAAAGAGTCCAGACCTGTTCCTGTGATGTCGATGACGATATCCGAAAATCAAACTGGGTTGGGTAGCTTGGTAGGTGTTATAGCCGAACAGTTGCTCAACTCTACAAAATTGCTGGTATTTTGGCGCTTCTTTAAAACCTGATAAGAAAATTTTAGGGCTTTCAGGTTACTGATTATGGCTGGATCATAATAGGCACTGCGCCTTTTTCAGAACCAATAATTACAAGCTTGGAATTATTAGATTTAGCTAGCTTTTCTGTGGCTTCAATCGCTCGTAATTGTAGCACTTGGTTAGTAAGCCCACCAGAGATAATTTTTTGGGAATCAGCTATACCTCGCGCTTCAATAAGCTTTCGTTCTGCCTCTTGACGCTCTTTCTCTAAAACAAATTTCATCTGCTGATTTTCTTGCTCTGTCTTGAGTTTGTTTTGAATTGCGGCTTGTAAAGTATCAGGCATTTTGATGTTTCGTAAAAGAGCTTCCTCAACAATGAAACCCAAAGCTGGTATCTCTTGGGTGAGTTGCTGGTCAATTTTTTGGGCGATTTCTTGGCGCTTGGTAGAGTAAATAGCATTGGCTGGATAATTTGCCGTGATGGCGCGGACAGTAGAGCGAAATCTGGAAATCACCAGTTGTGTTTCATCAGTTCCAATTGTTTTATAGACTGTAGCTGCCTTTTGCGGGTCGAGCTTGTACTGAAGACTGACATCAAGATTTAGGCTCAAACCTTCTTGGGATGTTGCATCTACATTTTCTTTTATATCCTTAATGCGAGTAGAAAAATTCAGCACCTTGCTAAAGGGGTTAAGCAAGTGGACACCAGGATTAAGAGTAGTTTCGGAAACCTCACCAAAGAAATTGACGACACCGACATTACCAGGTGGGACAATCACCAAAAGTCTAGAAAAAGAATTCAGTACTGCAATACTGCCAATCAATATCATAATTATGCGTATTGCTAAACGTGACCTTTCACTAGATATCTTATCTGTATTGAGATAAACGAGAATTGCAATTAGGCTAGTTACAAGAGAGACTATAAAGCCCATGAGTTTTTTGTGTGTAGTTAAGACGAATGTACTTAATCACATAATTCCCAAACGCTTTTATGAAACTCATATCATTTCAGACAAATTAGAGGTTTACGAATCTTTTTACAGATTAAAAAAGATTCCCGACTTTTCTCAGAAGTCAGGAATCTCAGCCTTGGAGGGATGCCTACGGCGAGTATTGCCTACCCTACTCTACAATTTATTCAAAATTCAAAATTACTTGCCGTTGCCGTTACCACCGTTGCCATTACTTTGAATGACACGTTCGGCAAGCTTTTCTGGCACTTCTTGGAGATGGTCATATTCCCAGTGGAAGGAACCAACGCCCAAGGTGAGCGATCGCAGCTCTACAATAAAATTCTGCATCTCTGCTTGTGGCAAGTATGCAGAGACATTATCCCAGCCTTGCCAATCGTTTCTACCCTCATAGCCTAAAATTTGCCCCCGTCTACCACTCAACAGTTGCAGCACTTTGGAAGTAAATTCGCTAGGTGTTGTCACTTCCACTCGCAAAATTGGTTCTAATAAGGTAGGTTCTGCTTGAGGTATCCCGGTTTGCATTGCCAATCGGGCAGCTTGCTTAAAGGCTTGTTCGGAACTATCAACGTTGTGGTATGAACCATTAGTCAGAGTTACCGCCAAATCCACTAGTGGAAAGCCCAAAGGACCATGTGTCAGAAATTCCCGCACGCCCATTTCCACCCCAGGAATGTACTGTTTGGGAACCACGCCGCCGACAATGGTTTCATTAAAGTTAAAACCTGTACCGCGTGGTAGGGGCTTGATTTCGAGAAAAACATCACCAAACTGTCCGTGACCACCGCTTTGGTGTTTGTAGCGTCCATGAACTGAAGCCACTGTTTTGCGGATGGTTTCTTTGTAAGGCACTTGCGGTAAATGCGTTGTCATTGGCAAGTTATATTTGCGGCGCAGTCTGTCTAAGGCGACTTGTAAATGAATCTCGCCTTGACCCCAAAGAATAACTTCGTGGGTATCGCCATGTTGTTCCCAAGCAAGTGAGCAGTCTTCTTCTAATAACTTGGTGATGGCACTGCTGAGTTTAACTTCATCGTTGCGCTTTTCTGGTGTAATGGCCAGAGCATACACTGGTTCCAACTCTACAGCTTTGGGTAATTTTATTGCCGACTGCTGTTCTATAGAGATTGTATCGCCTGTCTTAATTCCTTCTAAACGGCTTAATGCGACAATTTCACCAGCATTAACTTGGTTAACTGACTGCTGTTGTTGTCCCATGAGGCGGTAAATTCCACCAGTGCGAATGCCATTAAGGACAATGCCATCAGTTAATTTGCCCCGCCAAACACGCACCAGAGAGAGCTTGCCACCTTGGGGAGTGTAGTAAGTTTTTAATACCTGCGCTAAAGCTGTATCACCTTTTATGTTTTTTAAACGACGTTCTGCTGTGCTTTCTGGTTCGGGGGCTTCCCGTAACAAGGCTTCTAATAGAGGTCTAACACCATAATCCTGCTCTGCGACACCAAAGAAAACGGGCACTACCAAATCTGCCCCTAATTCCATTTTTAAATCTTTGAGGATTTCTTCTTGAGGTGGCTCAATGTCTTCTAAAAGTTCTTCGAGTAAATGGTCATCAAAATTTGCTAAAGCTTCGAGCATTTCTGCCCGTGCTGTATGTTCTTCTTCTTTTAAACTTTCGGGGAAGGGAATGGGGTCAGCTGGTGCGCCTGGATGATATTGATATGCCTGTTCGCTCACCATATCGATAAAGCCGGTGAGTTCTTCCCCATTCATGATGGGATATTGATGCGCTACCAGGGGACGGCTAGATACTGCTTTCAGCGCGTGTAACGTTTCCAAAACGTGAATATTTGCCCGATCCATTTTGTTGACGAAGACGAGGTGGGGAATTTCCCAATCGTCCAGGAATTTAAATAGAGGGGCTAGGGTGAGGACGCGATCGCGGATGGGTTCGCAAACTACAATTGCTGCATCGACTCCGATTAAAGCATTGTACGTTTCTTGAGCAAATTCTACGCTTCCCGGACAGTCAATAAATGTGAAGCGAATGCCGTTATACTCAGTGCTAGCGGCACTGACTTCTACACTCATGTGGCGATCGCGCGACTCAGTAGCACTATCTCCTACTGTATTGCTGTCCTTAACACTTCCTTTGCGAGAAATTGCCCCTGTGACAAATAACAAGCTTTCTAGTAAAGTGGTTTTTCCACTTAAATAAGGCCCAACAATTGCAACGTTCCGCAAACCCGATTTTACTTTTTCGTTCATAAAAACCTCCCTTGCGGTAATTCATTCATAACCGCATGATTCTGTATATATCAATATCAAGGGATAAAAAAATGGTTCTATGGAGTCAAAATTACCCCTTCTTTAATTCGTTATTATCCTCCCTTTAATCGGAAGTTAAAAAAATTGTAGCCTGTCGTAAGATTTAGCTTAAGAAAAGTTAAGTATCACAAATTTTTATCCAGAACCAAAAAGTTTTGTAAAAAAGTTTTTATGCAGTAAATTTAACTGAAAGTGTTGCGAGTCAGAAAATCAATGAGATTATCATTCTTTAAATATCGCATAGCAGGGTTAGTAAGTTTGATGCTGGTTATGAGTATTTCCTCACCCTCTCTTGCTCTATCTCCTTCTGTCGCCTCAAGGTTGGCACAATCTAATCCTAAAACTGCCGTAGACTGGTTAAACCAAGGCTTACAAGCAATTCAGGCGGGAAAGGTACAAGATGCGATCGCCGCCTTTAAACAAGCAGCTAAATTAGACCCGGCATTAGCACCAGCGTACTATAATTTGGGGTTAGCATACCGACAAACGGGACAATTACAACCCTCTGCGGATGCATTTTATCGAGCGACGCAAGCCGATCCGAAATTTGCTCCAGCTTTTGCTAATTTAGGCGGAGCGTTGTTAGAAGGTAATAATTTAAAGTTAGCTAACGATTATTTGCAACGGGCGTTAGAACTTGATCCCAAACTCGGATTTGCCCACTATAACTTAGGGTTAGTACAAGAACAGCAACGAGATTGCGAGCGAGCGATCGCATCTTTTAAAAAAGCCGTACAGTATAGCAAAAATGCACCAGAACCTCCTTACCATATAGGGATGTGTTATCTCCAACAAGGTAAACTCGATCAAGCAAGAAGTGCATTTTATCAGGCATTAAAAATTAATCCCAAGTATCCAGAAGCTTTCTACAATCTCGGCTCGATTTTTTTTCAACAAAGTAAACTACAAGAAGCATTAGAGGCTTTTAGAAAATCAGCCGAAGCTAACTCTAACTATCCCAACGCTTATTATGGTGCTGGGTTAGTTTTTATGCAGTTACAGCAATATGGCGATGCAGTACAAGTATTGCAATTTGCTAAAGATTTATACAATGCTCAAAAAAATCCCCAGTGGGCTAAAAATGCCGAGCAATTGTTGCAACAAGCACAAAATTTAAATTACCAACCTCGCTGAGGCAGAAAAACTTAATATTGCATAACATAAAACTATTGGGTTGACTCGCTGGTGTTGTCTGAACTCGTCCCGATTGGAAAAATGTACATGCAAAAGCGCCAGAAAAGTCGATTTTTATTTAGCGATCGCTGGCTTGATCGGCAATCAATTGTTCGCAACATGGAAGCCTTTCAAGACTTAATTGTGATTGTTTTGTGTTTTGGTTTGTTCGCCGTCATGCTAATCCAATTGTGGGGGATAGCTATCGCCCTCACGCAGCCACTAGACTATAAACATGTGACTGCAAAAATACTATTTGTGTTGATTTTAGTGGAGTTATTTCGACTATTAATGGTCTATTTGCAAGAACATAGTATCTCTGTGGGAGTAGCAGTTGAGGTAACAATTGTATCTCTACTGCGAGAGGTAGTAGTTCACGGAGCGCTGGAAATGCATTGGGTTAATACGCTTGCAATTTGTGGTTTGTTGTTTGTTCTGGGTGGACTACTTGTGGTATGCGCTAAAACGCCACACATGGATTGTATGAGCGCTAACACTAAGTTTTGTCCGGTTGTGTATAGGGGAGGTAGAGAACGGCAAAACGAGTTGGAATTACAGTATTCACGTCAATGTGATGAGAAGCAACCGCTTGGATAAATTGTTATGAAAATGGGGAGTGGGAGAGACGCGATTAATCTTGTCTGTACTGGGGAGTGAGGAAAATACTTTTCCTCACTCCCCACTCCTTTGTGTGAGGCTGTATCAGGAAATTATTTTTGCAATGTACTTCCGACGTATTGAAATATACTCTTTTTGGAAGATGAATTGCTCTTTAAGGGTGAATATAACGTTAATTAGAAATTCTAAAAGAGGTTCAAGCAATGGCTACAAATACAGGTAACGGACAATCTCAAACAGCGATTAGCGACTTGGAGTATGATTTTGTCACCGTTTTGCACAACAAGGCTGAAGCTGTTAAAGCTTACGATACTTACATCAAAGATGCAGAACAAGTAGGTTCTCAACCTTGTGTAGAGTTATTCCAAAAATTGCGGCAATCTGATATTGAACACGCACAAGAGATTCGTCAACATCTACAACAAGTGCTGCAACACGGTAAGATGTAACCCAGGTTTTGAGTTCGTAGGCGTAAGCCCTTCGTAGACATCGCTTCTGGTTTAGCTAAAACAAAAAGAGGCGATGTCTAAAACAGGCTATTTGGCGTGACACTTGCTGATTAGATTAGAGGCAAGCACTGCCCACTATCAGATAGACTAATTCTGGGCTGCTTGCTCTACTTGCGCCACCGTTAAATCGAGAGCCACCGCCACTTGTTCTACACTCAATCCCAATGCCAACAATCGGGGAATAGCTTCTAACTTAGCTTCCTGGCGACCTTCTTGGCGACCTTCTTGACGACCTTCTTCTAAGCCGTCTTCCTTGATTGATTGATACATCCGGGTTTTTTTGAATTCGTCGTCTATACCCAACATTTCTGCTAACTCCTCTCGGCTTAACCGGGTAAATTTGTACAACAGAATAGTCTCTATCAATTCTACAATTTGCTTGCTGGTAGATTCATCTGGCAGTTGTTGCCTTGCTTGTAAAATCAATTCTCTACCTTTATCAACGGCTGTCTCTTCTCTTTCGATAATTAATTTAACGATCGCAACTTGAAGTGAGTTCTCCCTCGTATCTAATTCATCTAGATAAATACGTTGCACTTGTGAACTCTCTAGCAGCAACTCATACGGTAGACGATCGCTTGGATCTAAACTCTTTTGAGGATAGATAACCACAGCACGCCAAAAATTGACTAATTCGTTTTGACGTAAGTAAAGGAAGATTTCGGCAAAGAAGCGTCTATAAAAAGTTGGGTCTACTTGAAACTGAACTTCAACAAAGTAAAGTGGTTGGTTTGTGGTTTCACTTGTGGGGATGAATACCCCATCAATCCTAAAAGCGGTTTCTTTTAACTCAACTGAAACAAATTGATAGGCGTTGACATTGGCAGTCGTGTCGCCAATTATGGCAAAAAATATGCTAGGAAAAGCTTGAAATAAGCTATAAAATATTTTGTCAGTTTGCACCGAGATTTAGTCAAGGGAACATTGGATATTGAAAGTCTATCAAAAATAGTGCAAACGCGTCTGTTTCAACATAATAAAAAAAGCAGATAGGAATAACCATCTGCTTTAATAAAAGATTCATTGTCTAATTTACATAGATACTAACTGATTCAATGGGGCAATCCCAGCCAAATCTAAAATTGGCGCGATCGCATCTTCACGCTTCACCGCCATCATGTGAACTCCTTGACACAATTGCCGCGCTATCTGCACTTGTTCGGCGGCAATTTTTATCCCTTCCTCAAAAGGATCTTTAGCTTTTGCCAATCTATCAATAATATGTTGGGGAATATCCACACCCGGAACACATCTATTAATAAACTGGGCATTTTTTGCCGATTTCAACAGAAATATTCCTGCCAAAATTGGTTTTTTATAACCAGCAGCAATGGAATCCATAAACTTTTCCAGTCGCTCAAAATCGGTAATCAACTGACTTTGAAAAAACTGCGCTCCGGCTTCGATTTTGCGTTCAAATCGACTTTGTAAACCCGACCAACTTTTACATTGCGGATCTACTGCTGCACCAACAAATAAATCTAAGGCTCCATCAGTCAAGGGTTTTTCATTATAATCAACACCTTGATTCATCTTCCGAATTAGTTGCAGCAGTCGCACCGCTTCTAAGTCAAACACAGCTTTGGCATCTGGATGATCGCCTGCTTTTACTGGATCGCCAGTCAAAGCTAAAATGTTATTTATGCCTAAAGCATGAGCGCCCATCAGATCAGCTTGTAAACCGATGCGGTTGCGATCGCGGCAAGCAATTTGACAAATCGTCTCTATGCCATTCTGTGATAAAATCACTGACGCCATTAACGAAGACATCCTTAACACAGCGCGGCTACCATCAGTTACATTGACGGCATGAACTCTCCCCTTAAGAGTCGCCGCCATTTGAATCATGTGCGCTGGATCTCCCCCCTTTGGCGGCGCTACCTCGGCGGTAACTAGAAATTCACCTGCTCGTACAGCTCTACGAAAGTCATTCAAGCCTGTGGGGCTGTGGGTGTGATGCATAATATTAAGGTTTTCAATTTCTTAAATGGTATAACAAATCACACCGAAAGGGGAAAACTTATAGAGGAAGAGAGTAGCCTAAAGCAGTTTTGACTTGTGATAAAGTTTGATTTGCGATCGCTCTAGCTTTTTCCCCTCCATCCCGCAACACAGACTCCAAATAGCTTTTATCCGCCGTTATCGAGTGATATTTTTCTTGGATTGGTTTCAAAGACTCAATAATTGTGTCTGTCAACAATGGCTTGAACTGTCCCCAGCCCATATCCTGACACTCAACTGCCACATCTTCCTTTTTCTTTCCAGCAAGCAATGTATAAAGTGTTAACAAATTATTACACTCTGGACGCGCTGGATCGTCAAAAGTCAGACCACGAATCGGATCGGTTTTACAACGCTTAATTTTGTATTGAATCTGTTCCGCTGAATCTAGCAAACTGATCCGACTTAAATCGGAAGGATCGGACTTCGACATTTTGCGTGTACCGTCTGCTAAACTCATCACCCTAGCCCCTTCCTTACGAATCAAAGGGTCTGGTAACTTCAGAACTGGTTGATCTGGTTTACCAAACTGGTGATTTAACCGAGCTGCAATATCCCGTGTCAATTCCAAATGTTGCTTTTGGTCTTCACCCACTGGCACTTTATCCGCTTGGTAAAGCAAAATATCCGCTGCCATCAGCACAGGGTAATCCAATAAGCCTGCACTCACATTTTCTCCCTGCTTGACGGCCTTTTCTTTAAACTGGATCATATCTTGCAGCCAGTTTAGAGGTGTAATGCAGTTGAGCAACCAAGTGAGTTCACTGTGGGCCGAAACGTGGGATTGTACAAAGATGGTGGAGTGATTTAAATCAAGACCACAAGCTAGATAAAGAGCAGCAAGAGTGTAGGTATCAGCTGCCAACTGTTTTGGGTCGTGTGGCACTGTAATCGCGTGCAAATCAGCCACAAAAAGGTAATTTTCGTATTCGCTCTGACTTTCTACCCAGTTGCGAATAGCTCCCAAGTAGTTACCTAGATGGTAATTGCCGGTTGGTTGAACTCCAGAAAGAACACGTTGCTTGCCCATAAATTCCAACTTAGTTATCTCAAATCCGCGCTGTGTAAAGTGGCGATGTCTGGCGACAAATTGCTTGTGCCTACGCAAAACTCATTTAATTTTGACATTTTCCAGGTCAACTCACCGTTATGGGATGAGAGATTTTAACTCAACTCCGATTGCTATAGAAACTCTTCATAAAGGAAAACGATAACTTAGGGACTTGCAAAAAATAAATTATCCCAAATTATTTTTAGATTTCTAGGGGCGCAAGGCCTTGTGCCCTTACGTACCCTGCGTGACGCTTACACGAACGCGGAGCGTCCCACAGGGATGGTATATTTTTTCACAGTAAGTCCATTAGTGTCTTTTGACAGCTTATAAAGTAGGTATTGTAATGCTTGACTGTAGTCTGTTGTAAATAAAAAGCCGATGTAATGGCATGGCCGCTCGATGTAATGGCATAACCGCTTGATGTAATGGCATAGCCGCTTAATGTAATGGCATGGCCGCTTGATGCAATGGCATAGCCGCTTGATGCAATGGCATGGCCGCTTGATGTAATGGCATGGCCGCTCGATGTAATGGCATAGCCACTCGATGTAATGGTATGGCCGCTCAATGCAATGGCATGGCCGCTCAATGCAATGGCATTGCAAAAGGTTGCGTTTACATAACACGACAATAGAAATACTAAACTGCAAAACGCCGTAATGAAAGCTTTTGCTCTTCATCAAAGCAGTTTATGTACTTTTGATTTACAAAAATAGACAAAATTTAAATTTTTTTCAGAGAAAGTAGCAGTAACCTCAACATTATGAGTTAATTTTTTCACTCAGGAGAGTCTGCTGATGAAAGCTCTTTTACTCTGATCTATAAAAATGCTCAATTACTTCTGGATTTACTAGCAGACGATTGGTCTGGCAGTTTTTCGTTGCATAAATCCGCCATTATATTTTATGACAACGGCGGTAATCCTGCTAACTGACTACAACATTATCTTTGCTGATGCAAATGTCTATCTAAAAATAGATAGAGCAAGAATAAAAGTAGTGGGATCGTAGCATCATCTCTGCAATGACCATCCAAAACCCGGATTTGTCAAAAGTAAAAAATTTTTCAACCAAAATTTAATTAGAGGACTACAGCAATGAAAGTACTCTTACTTTACCCCCGCTTTCCTAAAACGTTTTGGTCTTACGACGAATTCATGAAGATAGCGGGACTTAAGGCATTTATTCCACCGCTAGGGATTCTGACTGTTGCGGCTATGCTACCAATAGATTGGGAAGTTCGATTTTACGATCGCAATGTTAACCAAGAAACGGATGAAGATTGGCAATGGTGCGACATCGTGATTCTTTCTGCCATGCTTGCACAGAAAGAAGACTTTCTCGCCCAAATTCACAAAGCAGCGCAACTGGGGAAAAAAGTTGCTGTGGGTGGCCCTTATCCAACCTCAGTACCAGAACCTGCCCAAAAAGCAGGAGCTAACTATTTGATTTTAGATGAAGGAGAGATTACAGTTCCGCAATTTTTAGATGCGATCGCTAAAGGCGAAGAACAAGGAACTTTCCGCGCCCTGGAAAAACCAGATGTAACCCAAAGCCCCATCCCTCGCTTTGATTTACTCAAGCGAGATGATTACTTAATGATGGCAATTCAGTTTTCTCGCGGTTGTCCTTTTGAATGCGAATTCTGTGACATCATCAATCTATACGGTCGCAAACCACGTACTAAAGAACCCAGTCAAACCCTAGCAGAACTCCAAACCCTTTATGACTTAGGCTGGCGCGGATCTCTATTTGTAGTGGATGATAACTTCATTGGCAATAAACGCAATGTAAAACGTCTCTTACAAGAGTTAATTCCGTGGATGCAGGAACGTAATTATCCCTTCACCTTCCTGACTGAAGCTTCCGTTAACCTAGCAGAAGATACTGAGCTATTAGAACTAATGGCTAAAGCTGGCTTCTATTCAGTCTTTTTGGGTATTGAAACACCAGATCAAGACAGCCTGCAAGTCACTCGTAAGTTTCAAAATACCCGCAATCCTCTGTTAGCAGCCTGTCGTACCATAAATCAAGCCGGATTGTTAATCTATGCAGGATTTATCATTGGTTTTGATGGAGAAAAAACTGGTGCTGGGGAACGAATTCAAGCTTTTATTGAAGAAACCAGCATTCCTCAACCGATGCTAGGTATACTGCAAGCTATTCCCAATACTGCCCTCTGGGAAAGACTAAAACGAGAGGAGCGATTATTAGAAGGATTTGGAGGTACGGAGGTGGGGGATCAGAATTCCTTAATGAATTTTGTTCCTACCCGTCCGATAGCTGAAGTTGCTAGAGAATATTTAGAGGCAATTTGGACAATGTACGAACCCAAAAACTATCTCCGACGTTGTTTTGAACAGTGCCTCAAGATTACACCTAATCCCCAACTACAGCAGACGATGTATTTTCCTCCTGGCAAAGGACTGCGACTACTTGCACACTTACTTTGGCGTCAAGGTTGGCAACGGCAAGAAATTCGCGGTCAATTTTGGCAACAGCTTTGGGCTATTCTCCGCACCAAGCCGCAGTTTGTTAATATGTATTTGGGTTTATGTGCTGCTGGCGAGCATTTTTGGGAATACCGCCTTTTAGCCAGAGAGCGCATTACTGAGCAATTAGGATTTGATCCCCTGACTACACCTACTGCGGTTGAGAAACCATTAGTCACGATTTAAGATTAGTTAATTGTTGAGCGATCGCTAGTGTATTTTATAAATAGCGATCGCATTAATTTTGCTCACAAAAACCAAACTATTAAATTCGATTTACCTTTCAGCCAAACCTACCTGTCCACCAATTAGCCCCAAAAATCCAGTTCCAAAGTGCTGAATCTCCAAAAAGCTTGCTTGCTCCGGCGAAGTTTTGTAAATTCGGAATGTTTTCATAATTCCTAAAGTAGCAGCACTTTCTAGAGGGCCAACAAAACTAATATCTCGGTCAACGAAATAGGTTTGATTAGCCCAGGAAGCCATTTGATTTGCATTTAAAAAGTAGCAGCCTGCATGAGGATTGAGGGCACGACGAAAGGTAATTGGTGCATTCATAATTGCACCATTGAGTTCCTGTTGCTCCTGCACATTTTGAAAAGGAGCAGTTACTCGTAAAGCCAAATTCCCATCAATATAAGCTTTGTTAACCAAACCGTGGGGAGAGACTTCATAACGATTTGGCTGGAGCAAATTTAAATCACCTGCTTGTTGGGTAAACCAGTTTAATTTTATAAAAAACCAAGGGTCATGAATAATTAAGTCATCTTCAAGAAAGCAGTAATAATCATACTGACCGAGACAACTTTGCAGAACAGCTTGACACTCAAACCCCAAAAGTAGAGGTTCTGCATTACTAGAATGATGCCTATATAAATGGAATGGTAAGGGAAGCTGATTCAGAAGATGATTATCTTTAGCTGTACAAATAACAATATCTAGTTCGTGAGACTGTGGCTGATTAGCAGGAAAAGCTAGTCGTTGAGCAATGTTGATAATACTTTGAGATTTACCAAATAATTGGTGTAAAGCGGTAATACTTTTAGTTAATGCCTCTAAGCGGGGTTGCGGGTCTTTGCGTTGGGAAGCATGACGACCCTCATTGCTAGGTTTGAAAAAATGGGCAATGGTAAAAATAATTCGCATTTTCAATATCGCTTTTATCTTTATTTGTCATTTGTACTAAGTGCAGCCTCTGCAAGAGTTGTATTGGTCATTTGTCATTTCGATCGATCACTAATAACTAATATGCTTCTTGCAAAAGTATTTACTTTCAGGCTTTTATTTGCACCTTTGCTTAAGGCAAAAAATATTTATGCAAATGACAAATGACTAATATTTGCCAAATCCTTTAGAACTTGGACGCTTTTTCAAACTATCAGAAGTTTTACCAGCAAACATCCATTGCAAATGCTGTGGTAACAGTTTCGCCAAATCATAACGCTTCAGAATTGTCTCTCGCGCATTCGCACGAATTGCTTTCATCTCTTGAGGATTATTCAGCGCCTCTTCAACCCGATTAGCAATATTCTGAGGAGAAAAGAAATCTACCAGCAGTCCATTCACCCCATCCTTTACAACCTCTAAAACTGGCGAAGTCTTAGAAGCTATTAGTAAACATCCTGCTGCCATTACTTCTAACATTGACCAAGATAATACAAAAGGACGGGTTAAATAAACATGAGCAGAAGAAGCTTGCAAAACCTGAAGGTACTCATTGTAAGGAAGCCTATCTGTAAAGTGCAGCCTCGATAAATCCAAAGATAATTTTTCTAGCATTAATTGTTTATAAGTTTTACCATCGGGGAGATTTTTACCATAAGCAACTCGATCTTCTCCCACAACTACCACGTGGCATTTAGGTCGTCGCTGCTGAATTAACGCCACCGTTTCCATAAACTGCGGAAAACCTCTATAAGGTTCCATTCCTCGTCCTACATAAGTTACCAACTCTTCCACATGAGAAAGATCCAGATTTATTCTTGGTAAAACTAACTTTGCACCTGGTTTGGGAACAAAATAATTGGTATCGACACCATCATGAATTACAGTGAGTTTGCTATGATATTCTTTGGGAAACTGCTGACGCTGCCAATTGGTTGGAGAAAGACCGCGATCGCAGCTATATAAATCAGTCAAAATCGGTGCATTTTTCACGCGGATGCGACATTCATCATCAGCATTCAACGGATCGTTGGGATCGAAATCTGCATCGGAACCGTGAGCGTGATAAAACCACTCGAAATAACACAATAATTCTGCTTTGGGAAAAGCATCTTTCATAAATAAAGTCGGTCCCCAACCAGAATGACCATAAACTATATCTGGAGAGAAACCCTCGGATTTTAATTTTTCTGCCACGCGATAGACAGCTTGAGCGGTGAGAACAGCATTTTCCAGGTTGCGAACGTAGTGGTGAGTTTGAGGCGCAGCTTCACGAGAAGGGGTATAAATAGCTTTTAAAACGCCTGGTATTTCCCCTTCACGACGATTTGTCCCAAAGACAACTTGGCAATTAGGATCTTTACCCAAAACTATCGCTAGGTTGCGAAATTGCGAGGGAAAATTGGGATGTAAAAATAAGATTTTCATTGGAATAATCTTGATTAATCTATTGCGAGATAAAATAAATTAAGACAATCTTTTTAAGATTATAAGATTATTTATCAAGATTTTGAGCAAGTAAATTTAGGTAAATGGTTGTCAGTAAATGCGAGAATAATCCCAAATTCGTGTTATTACAATGAAATTTATTGGCATTGATTTAGGCTGGCGATCGCAACCAAGTGGATTGTGCTGTTTAGAATGGGTAGATGGACAACTGCAATTACTCGATTTAGACCGCAAAGAAGCCATTGCAGATATCCTCACCTGGATCGATCAAAGCGTCCAACCAGACGAACCAGCCATCATCGCTGTAGATGCACCTACCCTCATACCCAACGCTACTGGGAGCCGCCTCGCCGACAAACTTAGCCACAAGCACTTTGGTAAATATCATGCGGGATGCTACCCAGCTAATCAAAACCTACCCTTTGCAGAACGCACCATTAACTTTGGCTTAGAATTAGAATCACGCGGTTTTGCCCACGCCCCCACCATAGAACCGCAAAAACTCAGCAGATATCAAATAGAAGTCTTTCCCCACCCAGCAATCGTTAACTTATTCAACTTAGAACGCATCCTCAAATACAAAAAAGGACGCCTCACTGAGCGCCGCCTAGAACTAATTAAACTCCAAAATTATCTTCTTGATATCCTCCCCTCCTTCTCTCCTCCTCTGCGCCTCTGCGGTTCGTTTATCCCAGAAATCCCCACCACAGGCGCAGCCCTCAAAGCAACCGAAGATAAACTAGATAGCTTAATTTGCGCTTACGTTGCCGCATACTGGTGGTATTGGGGAGAACAACGTAATTTGGTATTAGGCGATCGCACCACTGGCTACATTGTCATCCCTCAGAGAATATTATCCTAAAATTGTAATATCCTAAGATTTAACTCAAAGAGGTTTTATGCAAGGAGTTAGTTCTAATTTGAGTTTAAAAGAGCTATATGAAATTGACGATCATCTCTGGTTAGAGGAAACAATCAAACTCTTGAAAGCTAACCATTTAGAAGAGTTAGATTTAGAAAACTTAATTGAGGAGCTAGAAAATTTGGGTCGTAGAGACAAAGCTCAGGTTGCTAGTTTATTAGAACAAATTATTAGACATCTTTTGCTGCTGCAATACTGGACGCAAGAATCTCAATATAGTTCTGGGCATTAGAAAGCAGAAATCAGAAGCTTTAGAAATCAATTAAAACGTAACTTGACAACGAATTTATATCAATATTCACAAAATGAATTAGCATCAATTTATGATGATGCTTTAGGGTATGTAATTGAGAAAACTGAGGGTAAACTAGATAACTTACCTCAATATTGTATTTATACCTTAGAACAGTTATTAGATATTAATTATCTACCCGAAAACGTGTAAAACAAAAGGCGTTGCTAAACTTAAATCAGCAACGCCTAATCTTAAGTATTCAATAACTACTCAGCACTCTTATTCTGCCCAAGCAATCAACCTTGGTTCATAAGGATTAGCCAGGTGTGGATTTTTTGGCAATACACGCAAAGACAAGCCTTGTAAACCAGAAGCGGTATAGATGATATTACCAGTGTAAATACTCAATTGCTGTCCATCTTCACCTTGGTAATCCATCACCACTGGCACAGCGTTGACAATATCACCATTGGCATCGATCGCACCTTGATATAACTCCACCTGCACATCATCATTGGTCAAAGTTGCTAAGTCAACCTTGGCTTTGACAGCAACGGTTTGGTTAACCTCAATGTCTGAAGCTGCCGATACGTCAACATCTTTGATTTTGATATTGAACCAGTGTTCGCTGAGTTTCTCTTTCCAAGCGGCTAGTTCTTTAGCTGGAGCATAGTTATCAACAGTCAGGGTATGATAGCGATCGCTGGCTGGGAAATAAGCCCTTTGTGCATATTCTCCGACCATCCGCGCTGTATTAAAGAAGGGACAATTCAACCGAATTGCATCCTTCATTTTGGCAACCCACGGACGAGGCAAACCATCAGTATCCCGGTGTTCATAAAATAGCGGTACAACTTCCTTCTCTAACAATTCATAGAGAGCATTTGCTTCTACTTCATCTTGGTAGTTAGGATCGTCGTAATTCTCTCCATGTCCAATTGCCCAGCCCGTGCGGACGTAATCAGCTTCATCCCACCAGCCATCTAGTACACTTAAATTCGGCAATCCATTCATTGCTGCTTTCATGCCACTAGTACCAGAGGCTTCCCGTGGACGACGCGGTGTATTTAACCAAATATCGCAACCCGCAACCATCAACCGGGAGATGTGAATGTCGTAATTAGGAACAAACACTACCTGTTTTTCTAAATGCTGTTCACGGATAAAGTGATTGATCTCGCGGATCAGTTCTTTACCGGGAATATCCTTAGGATGTGCCTTACCAGCAATCACAAATTGCACTTTCCGGTCTTTGTTAGCTAGTAAAAGCCGCTTAATACGATCCAAATCGCGCATCCAGAGGGTAGCGCGTTTGTAGGTGGCAAACCGACGAGCAAAGCCAATGGTGAAAGCGTAAGGATCTAAAACTTCTTGGGCTTGGACAATTTCGGAAGCAGAAGCGCCGCGATCGGTCAAATGCTTAACTAAATGCTCCCGCACATACAAAATCATATCCAAGCGGCAGCGTTCGTGATTGCGCCACAATTCCTCATCCGGTATGGCGTCCATCCGCTCCCATAATGGGCTATCTGGTGGTGCTGATGACCAATTTGGGCCGAGGTAGCGATCGTACAATTCTTGAGTCGATTTCGCCACACAACTCCGAGCATGGACACCGTTAGTAATTGCGGCGATCGGCACTTCCTCTACTGGCACTTTCTGCCATAACCCCTGGAACATTTGCCGCGACACCACACCATGCAGTTGTGCGACACCGTTAGAAAATGTTGCCATTTTCAGCGCCAGCACCGCCATACTGAAAGGCCCAGACAAATCGCCTGTATTCTCACGCCCCAGTCCTAAAAATTGCTCTTTGGGCAACCCAAATATCTCTGCGTAATATCCCAAGTAGTGCAGCATTTTGTCGGGGGCGAACAAGTCAATTCCTGCCGGGACTGGCGTGTGGGTAGTAAAGATATTACTGGAAGCCACTACCTGTCTAGCTTGAACATAATTCAGTCCCTCTTCCTGAATCAGCAAGCGGATGCGTTCTAGGGCAGAGAAGGCGGCGTGGCCTTCATTCATGTGGTAAGCGGTAACTTTTAGCCCCAAAGCTTTGAGCATTTGCACACCACCGATCCCCAGCATGATTTCCTGGTGGATACGCATATCGATGTCGCCACCATACAGCTGATCTGTGATGTCGTGGTCGTAAGTGTTGTTGGGTTCAATGTTAGTGTCCAAAAGATACAGGGGAACCGTTCCTACCTGTACGCGCCAAACTCTGGCGTATACCTTACGTCCTGGATAATCTACCGCAATCCGCAGTTCTGAACCATCGGCATTGCGCTCCAGATGCAAGGGCATATTGTAGAAATCGTTGAGCAGGTAGCGTTCTTGCTGCCAACCATCGGCATTGAGATACTGAGCAAAGTAGCCTTGCTGATAGAGCAAACCTACACCTACAAGCGGTAAACCTAAGTCACTAGCAGATTTGAGGTGATCCCCCGCTAGAACGCCCAAACCCCCAGAATAAACGGGCAAACAATCTACAAGTCCAAATTCCGCCGAAAAATAGGCGTAGCATTCTTTGGGTTTCTGCTCCCGTTGTTTCTGATACCAGGTGCGCTCTTGCAAATAATCGTCTAACTGACGGTCAGCTCGATCCATTTGCGCTAAAAAGCCTTCATCTTCAACAACTTCCAGAAGCCGCGATTGAGAGATTGTACCCAACATTAACACTGGGTTGTGATGGCTAGACTCCCACAGGTCGGAGTCTAAACGACGAAATAAGTCTTTAGTATCAACGTTCCAATCCCAGTGCAAGTTATATGCCAGCCGCCGTAGTGGTTCGAGTCGCGGTGGCAGTGAAGGGGATACGTTAAATGTACGAATTGGCTGCATAAGTTGGCAAAACTCCAAGTTTAGCTATGGTTATTGTTGACTCTCTTTACCAATGTTGCCAATTCTTTATACAGTAGTTTGTGAAAAAGCGATGACTTTGTTAAGCATTGAGAATTATTTTTAACCTCGTTGCTAAAGTTTACACCAAGGTGTTTCTAATTCTATGCCTGACTCTGAGCCATGTACTTGGTATATCAAGATTTAATCATTTACTGG
>JADEXV010000447.1 GCA_015206945.1 Nostocales cyanobacterium LEGE 12452
CCCTGCCCCTCTGCTCCCCTTCCTCCCTGCGGTGCATCTAACGGAAACCAAATCTTTTCCCCATCATCGCCGAAAGGGCGATCGTTTATGGCAGGTTCATTCATATCATTCCAAATTCCTGCCACACCAATATCAGTTAGGCTTTTGTGTAAATCAGCCCACCAATTACTCACATCAGGACGTAAAAAATCAGGAAAAACAGCTTTCTCAGGCCAAACATAGCCGTGGAACAACGTACCATCAGCTTTACGCACAAAATAGTCGTTTTCTATTCCTTGGTCAAAAACATGATAATTACCTTCTGGTTCATACTTCACACCAGGATCGATAATTGTGACTGTTTTGAAACCATCCTCTGCTAAATCACTAATGAGTTTTGCCGGATTGGGGAAACGTTGAGGACTCCAAGTAAACACTCGATAGCCCCGCATATAGTCAATATCCAAATGAATAACATCGCAGGGAATCCGGCGCTGACGAAATTCCTTTGCTAGTTCCCGCACAACGTTTTCTGATTCGTAACTCCAACGGCATTGATGATAACCTAGCGCCCATTTTGGCGGTAAAGGCATTCTCCCAGTTAGCTGAGTGTAAGTCTCCAGGATTTGGGCTGGTTCGGGGCCGTAGATAATGTAATAATCCAATTCACCGCCACGAGTTTCCATCTTCCAAATACCTGGTTGTTCAGCACCAATATCGAACTGACTCCAAAAAGTGGTATTGAAAAAGATGCCATAGCTTACCTGCGGGCGCAAAGCCATAAAAAATGGAATTGCCTGGTACATTTCATCAGTCAGTGAATCATAATCTAGAGCATCCGTTGTCCAGTTAGTTTTCACTTCGCTGAGTTTATCCAGAAAGCCTGTGCGTTCACCAAAGCCATAGAAATGTTCATCGGCTGCAATTTCCTTCCACCCTGCAACTGCACCCATCCGCCAACCTATCCCCATATCCGCATCTTGGGCGAAGGGACGATTAGCTTTGTCAAAACAGGCGATGCGACATTTTTCCCGCTGAACGCACACACGAATCTGTGCTGTTTCAATTTCGACCGTTGCTCCAGTTTCCCGCACTGCAAAAGGTGTTATTGCCCATTCTGCATCATCTGGCGTCACTGCCCAAGAACGCCGAGGCACAAATTCCCCAGTTGGTGCAAAACGCACACGGATTAAATTCGGAGTAAGTACGCTGATGGTCAGGCGTGAGTCGCCACAGTCAAAATTAACAATATTATTTTCCCAGCTTACAGCTTTTACATTGCTAACGGTTGTCCAAGCTTGGTTTGTGGTGGGTAATTTTCCGAAATATTGCGGCATATCAGTTATTTAGCAGGTAAACACTTATCCGCATTCATGATTACAGAGATAGTCACCCTCAAACTCTTTCTTTCGCTAGAGGTTGCTGAAAGATGAACAGATATTTTTTACCAAAATTGTTTTTATAATGTACAAATTTGTGCATTGGTCTATCAATAGGCGATAAATACCAAAGTTAAAATTGCATAATTTAAACGAATTTTCTGGAATAGGCTAATGTAGTAATGTAGATTATTACTGTAGTACATAAGGAGGACGAACTATGACTGAGTTGCTAGCAGTCCGGGTTACTTTGACCATCCCAACTCAAAGAACGCAAGGCGCAGAGATTCTGTTCAGTCCTCTTATTTACAGGAATGAAAACTAGAATTCACAGACATTCTGGTGCGGGGAGTTCTCCTGCATAGAAGTGTCTTCCTCTGTGAAACCTTGTGCAAAACAAGTAGCACACATCGAGGAAACATCAATGAATTTGGATTATTTAGGCTGGAGTGACTTTTTTGCTCGCAGCTTTGAACCCTATCGCTTACAAGGATTTAGCGTTGGTAGGGTTGCCATTGAATACAGAAATACTTACACCCTCTATAGCGAACAAGGGGAACTTTCAGCAGAAGTTTCAGGTAAATTGCGGCATCGTGCTTCTCAAGCACAAGATTTTCCCGCCGTTGGAGATTGGGTTGCGATTAGTGTCAGAGAATCTGAAGGACGAGCCACTATCAACGAGATTTTACCCAGGAAAACCAAATTTTCTCGCAAGACGGTGGGTAGTAAAACAGAAGAACAAATTGTTGCAGCGAATGTTGATACAGTCTTCTTAGTCTCAGGATTGGATGGCGATTTTAACCCAAGAAGAGTTGAGCGTTATCTGATTCTGGCTTGGGAAAGTGGTGCAAATCCGGTAATTGTGTTAAATAAAGCAGATTTGTGCAATTCTCTAGAAGAGTATTTAACACAAGTAGAAGCAGTTGCTTTGGGTGTACCAATTGTAGTTTTAAGTGCCACCAATCATCAAGGATTGGATGCCCTAAAACCTTACTTGCAACCAGGACAAACAGTTGCTTTGTTGGGGTCTTCTGGTGTTGGTAAATCCACCATCACCAACCAACTGCAAGGTGCATCTGTCCAAGTTGTGCAACCAGTACGGCAAGGTGATAACCGAGGTAGACACACAACAACTAATCGTGAGTTGATTTTGCTCTCTACTGGCGGATTAATTATTGATACTCCAGGAATGCGGGAAATCCAAATTTGGGCAGGTGATGAAGGTTTGCAAGAAACTTTTGCAGACATCGAAACCTTGGCGCAAGAATGCCATTTCCGCAATTGTCAGCACAACAACGAACCGGGTTGTGTTGTGCAGCAGGCTTTGGCTGAGGGAGAACTTGATTATTCCAGATTTCTTAGCTACCAAAAGTTACAAAAAGAACTCGACTACCTTAACCGCAAACAAGACCAAAGGGCGCAATTAGCTGAGAAGGAACGATGGAAGAAGATTCATAAATCCATGCGAAATCATCACAAGCGCTAGTTGCACAGGTGTCAGTACCGAATGGCACTGAGAAAAGGTAAATTGTCGAGGCAGTAAGGGGGCAGAGGGGCAGAGGAGCAGGGG
>JADEXV010000089.1 GCA_015206945.1 Nostocales cyanobacterium LEGE 12452
CCCAATGCCCAATGCCCAACTCAAAAGTTGCACAATCCAATCTCACAATTCACAATGGTGATCGATAACAAATTTTAGAGGATACTGCCAGCAGTCAATTTCTGAATAAAAGAAGCGCAAGCGAATGTATACAGTACACGCTTTGCCAATAGTCAATTAGTTTAGTGTTAAATTTACAGTCTTTTGATTTTCATTAATTAACTTAGAACCTGTTGATGGAAGCTTCCGAGCTGTTAGAAACAATCACATTTTTGATTTACCAAGCCGAGCAGGGTGAAATTGATCCTTGGGATGTCCAAGTGATTGAGGTGATTGACCGCTATTTAGAACTGATGGCACCAGGGGCAATAACAAGAGGCTATGAAGCGGACTTGTCTCAATCTGGACAGGCATTTTTATCCGCATCAATGCTGGTATTGTTTAAAGCCAATACCTTGATGCAATTGTCAACAGTCGGAGATGCACAAGATGGTATAGAAGATGATGCCCTCTTGGAAAGTGAAGACGGTGTATTACATCAGGGTCATCGTCTACCATTAGAACGGCAATTGCGTCGTCGTCCAGCGGCAATGCCGCCACCAAAGCGCCGGGTGACTCTGCAAGAGTTAATCGCGCAATTGCAGATTATGGCTAACCAACTGAAACTGGTAGAGAAAGTCAGCAAACCTATCCGTCCCAGGCGTCAACCTAGCGTCCAAAGTATGCGGGAGGCGCTGGAGTTAGCTCACCAAGAAAATCTGACAGAAGTCGCTGGAGAACTGGAACAGGTGTTGAAATTGTCGGCAAGCGAGCTAAGTTTAGAACACAATTGGGTGAATTTAGAACAACTTGTAGAATTGTGGACTAAGACAAAGCTTTTCAAGCAAAGTGGGTCTGGACACGAGTCTGAACACAGTAATCTAGTTAGCGTTTTCTGGGCACTACTATTACTCTCGGCTCAATCGAAAGTAGAGCTATTTCAAGAGGATTTTTATCATGAAATTAAAATTCGCTTAATTAGAGATTCAGCTCATATCGGCAAACCTTTTGAGAATCCGATGAACTAAGTCCATGAAGAGTGCTGAGTTGAAAGTCGAAGTGAAGCAGGAAGCAAAGTGAGTCCTTGGCATCAAGATTTCAGGCTTCATTGTGAGAAAAATAGGAATTTATTTATGGGATTTTCCTCCTAGCTCCAGCATAGCTACTGCCTACATTGTCATCGATTTTTGATTCAGCCCCAAAATCCGAGTAAATTGAAAAGATAAGCGATCGCTTGTCATCTAAGTATACCGATGGTTGTAATAACCACTAAATTCCTGTTATCCCTATTGTGGGGGATGACTTAGAGCAGAAATAAAAACTGATGATTAAGTATCACTCGATGAAAGTAAACTGGCTTGTGGTTGAGGAATAAATTTTTATGAAAGCGATGATTCTCGCGGCTGGCAAGGGTACTCGCGTGCGTCCGATTACGTACACTATGCCCAAGCCGATGATGCCCATCCTGCAAAAGCCAGTGATGGAGTTCTTACTGGAACTGTTACGCCATCATGGATTTGACCAGATTCTAGTCAATGTTAGTCATTTGGCTGAGGAAATAGAAAACTATTTCCGTGATGGTCAGCGGTTTGGGGTGCAAATTGCCTATTCCTTTGAAGGAAAAATTGATGACGACGGTAAACTGGTGGGCGAAGCGATAGGTTCAGCTGGAGGGATGCGGCGCATTCAAGACTTCTCACCGTTTTTTGATGATACCTTTGTAGTTTTATGTGGTGATGCTTTAATTGACTTGGATTTAACGGCGGCAGTTAAATGGCATAGAGCTAAAGGGTCGATCGCTACCATTATCACTAAATCTGTCCCCAAGGAAGAAGTTTCTAGCTATGGTGTGGTTGTGACTGACGAAGAGGGGCGTGTCAAAGCTTTCCAAGAAAAACCTTCAACTGAAGAAGCCCTTAGCACCAACATCAACACAGGTATTTACATCTTTGAACCAGAGGTTTTTAACTATATTCCCTCTGATGTTGAATATGACATTGGTAGCCAATTGTTCCCCAAATTGGTAGAAATCAAAGCCCCGTTTTATGCCATTCCTATGGACTTTGAATGGGTAGATATTGGTAAAGTCCCAGACTATTGGCGGGCGATTCGCGGTGTCCTGCTGGGTGAAATTAAGAATGTGCAAATTCCTGGTCATGAAGTCGCCCCCGGCATCTACACTGGCTTAAATGTCGCTGTAAATTGGGACAAAGTGGATATCACAGGCCCGGTTTACATTGGCGGGATGACGAGAATCGAAGACGGAGCTAAAATTGTCGGTCCAGCGATGATTGGCCCCAATTGTTGGATATGTAGTGGTGCAACAGTGGAAAACAGCGTCATTTTTGAGTGGTCGCGCCTGGGACCTGGAGTGCGGTTAGTCGATAAGCTAGTATTTGGACGTTATTGCGTAGATAAAACTGGCGCTGCGATCGATGTTCAAGCCGCTGCTTTAGACTGGCTGATTACTGATGCTCGTCAGACACCGCCATCACATACCCCCCTTGAGCGACAAGCGATAGAGGAATTGTTAGGGACGAACGTAAATTAGGGAATAGGGAATAGAGGACAGGGAATAGGGAATAGGGAACAGGAAATAAATCTGTAACCTATACCCTGTAACCTCTACCCTAACTATTTAAGTACGTATATCTTCTAAGACTCTGCTCGTAGGTTTGCAGTAGTCGCTGAGATTCCGCTAGGGTGATGCGCTTTTCTTCTAATGCTTTCTCGCAGCGCTGGCGAATGTTTTCCACCATATCTTCGGAGTCATACTGGACGTAGCTTACTACTTCGCTCATGGTGTCACCTTTGACAACGTGTTCAATTTGGTAGCCTTTGGGTGTTAATTGGATGTGAACGGCGTTGGTATCGCCAAACAGGTTGTGCAAATTGCCCATGATTTCCTGGTAAGCTCCATTCAAGAACATTCCCAAATAATAGGGTTCTCCGGGCTTATGGGTGTGTAGTTCTAAAACCGACTTGACATCGCGCAGGTCAATAAAGCGGTCGATTTTGCCATCACTGTCGCAGGTGAGGTCTGCCAAAATTCCCCGCCGCGTTGGTTCTTCATCTAAGCGGTGGATTGGCATGATCGGAAACAGTTGATCGATCGCCCAGCAATCTGGTGCTGATTGGAACACTGACATATTCACGTAGTAGATGGAAGCCATAATTTTTTCTAGGTCTTCCAGTTCATCGGGTACGTATTCTTGCTGTCTAGTGATGGTAAGAATTTTTTGGCAACAAGCCCAGTAGAGGCGTTCGGCTTTGGCTCGTTCTCTGAGACGTAAAATTCCTAAGTTGAAGCGGCTGATGGCTTCTTCTTTGAATTGTGCAGCGTCATGGTAGAACTCTTGATAATTCTCTTTGTTGATGGATTGGTAAGTTTCCCAAAGATAATTAATAATCGGGGATTCTCCCTCTTGTGGAGGCTCTGGGTTGTCGAGAGGGACATCACTAGTACTGAGAACGTCGAAAATCAGCACCGACTGATGGGAAGCGATCGCTCGTCCACTTTCACTAATCAGTGTTGGTACGGTAATCTGCCGTTCTGCACAGGTATCTTTTAACTCTGCCACGATATCGTTGGCATAGTTCTGCATGTTGTAATTTTTCGATGCATAAAAGTTGGTTTGGGAGCCATCGTAATCTACGCCCAAGCCACCACCAACATCAAGATATTTCATATCTGCTCCCAGCATTGCCAATTCCACATAAATGCGGCTGGCTTCTTGGATAGCATCTTTAATCACATTAATGGCAGAGATTTGTGAGCCGATGTGGAAGTGCATCAACTGCAAAGAATCGAGCAGATTAGCTTCGCGTAACTTGTCAACAGCCTCAATGACTTCAGGCATTGTCAGACCAAATTTAGCGCGATCGCCACTAGAGGTTCCCCAACGTCCCATACCTTGGGTACTGAGTTTAGCACGAACACCTAATATCGGTTTAATACCTAATTGGCGATTGGCATCTATCACCAAATCAACTTCTTCAATCTGTTCTAAGACGATAATTGGTGTTTGCCCTAGTCTTTGGGCTAACATCGCTGTTTCGATGTATTCTCGGTCTTTGTAGCCGTTGCAAACTAACAATGCTCCTGGTGTATCCAACACAGCTAGAGCAATCATTAATTCTGGTTTAGAACCGGCTTCTAAACCAAATTGATGGGGTTTACCAAATTTCACTAAATCCTCAATCAAATGCCGTTCTTGATTGCATTTGACGGGAAACACGCCACGGTAGACACCAGGGTAATTATAACGAGCGATCGCTTTATTAAAACAAGCGTTTAACCGCTCAATCCGGTCTTCCAAAATATCGGAAAAGCGAATCAACATGGGAAGTCCCAAGTTGCGCTGTTTCATGGAGTTGACCAATTCAAACAAGTCAAGAGAACCCCCGCGATCGCCCTTGGGTGACACGGTAACGTGACCAGCAGCGCTAATGGAAAAATAAGGTTGTCCCCATCCTTCAATACGGTACAAGGCTTCGCTATCCTCAATTTTCCAGGAGCGAGGTAAATCTCCTGTGGTAGGACTCGGTGGTAACAGTTTTTTGTGCTTATGATTTTTCACTTCTTTTTGTCCATTGGACGGTACTTGTACCACCTCGTCAGATGTAGCAGTTGACTCAACACCCATTTCTTCCTAACCTCTGTTTTTCACCCACGAGTTAACAATTTAGCGCATTCATCTGGGAACGTATATGCACCTAAGGATAATTTCTGAGATAAACTCTGATTGGTCAAGAGTCGTATGTCATTAGTCATTCGTCATTGGTCACTTGTACTGAGTTTCGACTGCGCTCAACTACCGCGTAGTCGTTGGCGTGGTCACTGAGCGTAGTCGAAGTGCAGCCTCTCCAAGAGTTGTATTGGTCATTAGTGGAAAACCCTTGGATTCAAGACAGAAGACGACAAAGGACAAAGGACAAATGACAATTGACTAGATAAAAACTTTATTAAGCTTTGGGAGATCGCAATGGAGCGTACATTTTTAGCAATTAAGCCTGATGGAGTCCAGCGGGGATTAGTGGGGGAAATTATCCGTCGCTTTGAAACCAAAGGTTTTACTCTAGTTGGTTTAAAGTTACTGAAAGTCAGTCGGGAATTGGCTGAACAACACTATGGTGTTCACCGAGAACGTCCATTTTTTGGTGGTCTAGTCGAATTTATCACTTCTAGTCCAGTGGTGGCGATGGTATGGGAAGGTGATGGTGTTATTGCCTCTGCCAGAAAGATTATTGGTGCGACAAATCCCTTAACAGCAGAGCCAGGAACGATTCGCGGCGATTATGGACTAAATATTGGTCGCAACTTAATCCACGGTTCTGATGCTCCAGAAACCGCGCAACAGGAAATTGCCTTATGGTTTAAGGATGAAGAATTGGTCAGTTGGCAACCACATTTAACGCCTTGGTTGCACGAGTAAGATTGTAGCGAGTAGGGGACAAGGGAGCAGAGGTTTAAAGAGGCAGGCTGAGGGGAAAAACTTACTATAAGTTCTCCCCTGCTCCTCTGCTCGCCTGCTCCTCTGCTCGCCTGCTCCCCTGCTCCTCTGTCCCCTCTTCATTACTTAGAGGCTTCGCTCTTTTCCGGTTCTACTTGGGGTAATTCAGTACTAACGCGCTTAGAAAATCCCCAGCCTAAAATCAGGAAGATGGCAGCAATCATGATCCATTCTGGTGGAACTAAACTATCGTTAACCACTTTCAACAATAAGCGCAAGCCCACCAAGGCTACAGTTACATAGCCTGCGTCTTCTAGGTTTTCATATTCGTCTAGCCAACGGATAAACAATCCCGCCATGAATCGCAGCGTAATAATACCAATTGTTGCACCCGTTAGCACTAGCCATTTTTCTTGAGAAACTGCGATCGCAGTTGTCACGCTATCCAAAGAAAATGCTAAATCTGTAAATGCAATCACGGGTATGGCTTGCAACAATGAATTAAAGCGCGGCCCGTGATGGTGTTCGTCCTTAGATTCTTCTGAGGTAAAGTGTTGGAATACCAACCACAGCAGATAAGCAGCGCCCAATAATTCAAATTGCCAGAATTGTTGCACCCAAGTGGCAGTGAGAATCAGGCTGATTCGCAGCACATAAGCAACGACTAAACCAAAGTTGAGGGCTTTACGCTCCAGTTCCTTGTCTTCCAGCCCCTTTGCGATCGCAGCCAGGGCGATCGCATTGTCGGCAGATAACAGCGCCTCTAAAAGCACCAGGATCGCCAGAACTATAAGGGCTTCAAGGCTGAAATGAAAGTCGAGGTAATCAAAAATTTGGTCTAGCATTCCGGGTTTCTCAAGCAGAAAAAATTAAAATTTGACAAGAACAGAGATTTGCATATTAAAAAGCGCAATAAATTGCCACTCTAATTCAGCTTAACGTGCTTGTGGTGCATTTTGAAGAGGGTTGAATGTGTGTGATCGCCCTACAACTGGGGTAATTTGCGTATAAGTCAATACACCCAAAGTTTTAACATCTGACTAGGTGCGATCGCAATGGGCTGCTGTCAGTTCGCATCTAAAATTAGAATATGAGAAAAAATATGGTGATAATTTATAAATATTTCCTTAATGCCTCTTTTGTTACCTTCGGTAGAGAATAATCTAAAACCCTGTTTTTACGTCTCTTATCAACAAGGAAGTTTAAATGACAAAGTTAGCTGGCGATCGCACAATTCATTATTTTGTTTAGCGTTCAGAAGCAAGGCAGTATTTTTCTCTCCTCGTAGTAACAAAAGAGGGATAAGTAGTTTTTGATGGAAAACTACTCTTTGAGCGTTAAAAAGTTGGTAATATCACTAAATGTATTGGCACATTCCATTTTTCCTTGGTTATGCCTGGTAAAAAGAAAACAAAGTCTGCTTACGCAGGCTTTGCTTCTAAAGCTATAAATTATAGTTTAAGGGCAATTTAATCTACGACAACTCAACTAAAAAATCTCACAAAATCTCTAGCAACTTTATCAGCAGACTATTTACTAAATCCAAGAGCCTGATATCATTTGTATCAATACTATTTCCTTCACCAGCTAGAAGATTTTTTACAGCAGATAGCCTGTCATCTATTCCAGAAATTTTCCAAGATTCATCTAAGTTTACTGCAAAATCAAACAGCGATCGCTCTCCTAAATGCTCTCTTACCCTAACAGCAACACTATCATTACTTACCAGAAATTCTTTAATAGTATCTAATTGAAAATTACCTAATATTTCATCATGTCCCCACGTTTCTAGCCAGTCTCCCTCTACATCTTCAACGTAAATATTGACAAAATCAACCCCATAAGTCATCCAGTTCTGCTGCATTTGTCGTGCTGTCGCTAAAGCTTCAGCAAATGTATCTACTTGATTGTTGCAGTGAGTTTCTCTTTTATTAGGCATAAAAGCTGTAATTAGCACGTAAGTATATAGGCTAGACACAAATCTGAAATATCAAATTCCTGAAAAGTCACGAAAATTTTAAATATTTGCCACCAGAAAGGTAATCACTGTTATACAGGGCCACGTTGACTAACTGGTTCACAAAATTAGTATCCTTGGGATTGTAACTTAAGAACAGCCCCCTCTCTATTTCCCACGATCGCAGTGTATTTTGCCAAGCCTCGTACTTTTGATGATTCAGTTCTTCACTAACACTGGTAACTTGAATGCACAGTGGTTGATTGTTACGACTAACAATTAAATCTGTTGCCATAGAAAGGTCGGCAATATAACGCTGCCAAAAACTACCTTCTCGACTGACAATATCTTGAGCTATAGATTTAATGATATCATGATCGACCTGATTAAATTCGCCTGCCATCAGTTTTTGTTTCCAAATATAAAACTTGGAGTCACTTGCATTGAACCATCTGGGGAAGAGATAACCATACCAATATCTCTCAATCGGCGTCATTTGCTCGAATTTTGCTTTTTGTTCTTCTGAAGGTAAGGACTTGATTATCAGCCAAATTGTAGAATCCGTAATCACCTCTAGGAGAAAGGCAAGGACAAAAGGTTTTGCAGTCAGGGAACCTGGCTTAATATCCTTCACCCAGCGATTGATTTCATCTAATCTTCTCGCTAAATTATGATCTATCGAGGAGGCTTGCTCGATAAGGGACTTTAGCTTATCCTTAATTTCTTGTGCTTGCAATCGATGCCCTACTTTCAGAAGATTACGCTTTTTTTACACACTTTTAACTAGATTTTAACTTGAAAATGTCTTTAATTAATTTCCTGATGTCATTAAATATTCTCTAGGTCGATGCCCTGTGTACGTAAAACCTCCCGCAGTCGAGCAATTTCTTGCTCTGCCTGTTAAACACGTTCTTCTGCCTGTTCGGCACGTAAACGTTCTTGTTCAGCCAATTCTTCTGATGATAGTATTAATTGATTTTCAGTAGTGAAGAATCTTAATTTACCTTCATAAACTCCCAAATAAAGTTCTAACTGCTGACTCCACAAACGGCCATCAGTGGTTACTTGGATTTCTTGATACTTACCATCAACTAAATGAAATCCCTGAAGTTCCATTGTTACAGGGTCAAACCAGAAATAATCTGGTGTACGGAAGGTATCTTGGTAAACTTGTTTTTTTAAACCTTTATCAACTGCTGTCGTTGAACTTGACAAAATTTCCACGATCAAGTTGGGATATTTGCCGTCTTCTTGCCAAACTACCCAACTCTTACGGTCTTTTTTCTGGGTTCCTAAAACTACAAAAAAGTCTGGGCCACAGAATTTCTATGATTTTTTCTGATTAGGACTGTAATAAATCGTCAAATTGCCAGAAGCATAAAAATCTTGTCTCTCTCGCCACCACAATTTCAGGATGTGAATCAGCAAATCAATTTGGTCGCGGTGTAGGTCACTTTCCAAGGGTGGTTCGTCACTCAGTAGATCGCCAGGAGGAAAAATAACTTCGTCTTCTGAAATACCGTCAGCGATCGATTCTACAGTAGCAGGTTCAGACATCAGCGATCGCCCCGCAATTATACGTTCATCTTACTGAAAATTTAGTAACTTGCAGATGGTTTTGAAAACTTGCAATAACTCAATTGCATCTAGAGATTGACTCAAATTTAATAATGGCATTAACTCATAAGTTGACTGGTTGTCATGTCTTAGATAAACAAATTGATAAAGCTGTCCATTAGTTACCAAACCCCAAACTGATGGTTGTTGCTCTAAACTCTTAAAAGCATAAGTTAATAATTGAGGTAAACCCTCAATCACATTGACCGAACTATTTTTTGTTTCAATCACTAGAACCCAAAATGGCGGCGCAATATTACCTTGAGGATTGTTGATTGCTAAAATATCCATCCGCCCGGTAATTCTTTTGTCTTCATCTTCAACTGCGATCGCAATGCTATCTTCCATTGTCAACCGAATCGGCACATCGTAGAATCCTGAGAGCCGCATTAAGGGTGCGATCGTTAAGAATTTAACCAACCCTTCAGAAATTTTACCTGCACTTAAATAACGATCAAAGTCGTTTCTGATTCGTAATAAATCTTGCTGTTCAAAGTCAGAGAGTGGTTCTAGTCTTAAGAAATCTGTAAATGAACCATTGGAAAGCTTTTCTAATTTGAGAAAGCGATGAACATCGTTGAGAGATAAGCTGCTAGCTTCGACGATGAGCGTCATAGTTTCAGGCTTTGTTTGTCAAGACTACTTATATTTTGCAACATTGGCAGTAGATAGGTTGCAATGTAACCTATCTACATTTCTTGATCGCTTGCTTTTGCTAGATGAAAATCAATGTAAACTAAATAACTCGGCAATTCCTATCTAGCTTAACGAAAATCTAAACACTGTCTAGCACAACTGGGCTAAGAATAGTTTTTAATCACAATAGCGATCGCACTCATAACTAACTATGTCTGAACCAAATATCGAATCAATCCTCCAAGAGCACCGTCTCTTTCATCCTGCCTCGGAATTCTCGCAGAATGCCCATATCAAAAGCCTGGACGACTATCAGCGTCTCTACGACAATGCCAAAGCCGATCCGCAGCAATTTTGGGCAGATTTGGCTGGAACAGAATTAGAATGGTTCCAAAAATGGGATACAGTATTAGATTGGCAACCACCTTTTGCTAAGTGGTTCGTTGGCGGTAAGATGAATATTTCTTACAACTGTCTTGACAGACATCTCACTACCTGGCGCAAAAATAAAGCAGCATTAATTTGGGAAGGAGAACCAGGTGATTCACGTACCCTTACCTACGCCCAACTGCACCGGGAAGTTTGCCAGTTCGCCAATGTATTGAAGCAACTAGGCGTAAAAAAAGGCGATCGCGTTGGTATATATATGCCAATGATTCCCGAAGCTGCGATCGCTATGTTAGCCTGTGCCCGAATTGGCGCACCCCACGGCGTAGTATTTGGTGGTTTTAGTGCTGAAGCTTTGCGCGATCGCTTAATTGATGCTACAGCTAAACTGGTAATCACGGCTGATGGTGGTTGGCGCAAAGATGCGATCGTTCCTCTCAAGGAACAGGTAGACAAAGCCTTAGCTGATGGTGCTGTTCCCAGTGTTGAAAATGTCCTCGTTGTCAAGCGCACCGGACAAGAAACTTATATGCAACTGGGGGGACGTGATCATTGGTGGCATGATTTGCAAAAAGGAGTATCAGCCGATTGTCCCGCCGAACCGATGGACAGCGAAGATATGCTGTTTGTTCTCTACACTTCTGGCAGTACGGGCAAACCGAAGGGCGTTGTGCATACAACTGCTGGTTATAATTTGTATACCCATATAACCACTAAGTGGATATTCGACCTGCAAGACACGGATGTATATTGGTGTACCGCCGATGTAGGTTGGATTACGGGGCACAGCTACATAGTCTACGGTCCGCTTTCCAATGGTGCAACCACTGTTATGTATGAAGGTGCGCCCCGTGCTTCTAATCCTGGCTGTTTCTGGGATGTAATTGAAAAATACGGCGTTAATATTTTTTATACTGCACCTACGGCAATTCGGGCATTTATTAAGATGGGTGAACAACATCCAAATGCGCGAAACCTGTCTTCGTTGCGTTTGCTGGGAAGCGTTGGCGAACCAATTAACCCAGAAGCTTGGATGTGGTATCACAAAGTAATTGGTGGGGAACGTTGTCCAATTGTGGATACTTGGTGGCAAACGGAAACCGGCGGTATCATGATTACACCGCTACCAGGAGCAATTCCCACCAAACCCGGTTCCGCAACTCTTCCCTTCCCCGGAATTATTGCAGATGTCGTAGATTTGGAAGGAAACACCGTACCCAATAATGAAGGCGGTTATCTAGCGGTGCGCCATCCTTGGCCAGGAATGATGCGGACAGTCTACGGCGATCCAGAACGCTTCCGCCGCACTTACTGGGAACACATTCCACCCCAAAATGGTAACTATACTTACTTTGCTGGTGATGGCGCGAGGCAAGATGAAGACGGTTACTTTTGGGTAATGGGTCGGGTGGATGATGTACTGAATGTCTCAGGGCATCGACTCGGTACAATGGAAGTAGAATCAGCTTTAGTTTCCCATCCAGCAGTTGCAGAAGCAGCAGTAGTGGGTAAGCCAGATGAACTCAAGGGTGAAGAAGTAGTTGCTTTTGTGACTTTAGAAGGTACTTATCAGGGAAGTGAGGAACTGAGTAAAGAACTCAAACTGCACGTTGTCAAAGAAATTGGTGCGATCGCGCGTCCGGGAGAAATTCGCTTTACAGACGCTTTGCCGAAAACGCGATCGGGTAAGATTATGCGGCGCTTATTGCGGAATTTAGCTGCTGGGGAAGAAGTATCGGGAGATACTTCAACATTAGAAGATCGGGGTGTGTTGGATAAGTTACGGGAAGGTGTGTAAATAATTGCCAATGAGCTTAATAGGGGCGCACAATATATGCGCCCTTATCGTCTCTCTTGTGATGTATTACGCGCTAACGCAGGCCAATTTATCATAAAGATTAGAACATTATTGAGGCATTCAGGGCGATGAAGGTGAAGCGCAAATCCAAATTAGCATTTGTTCAACCTATTGGCTGCATGATGCTGAGTATTGTCAGTGTAATGGGGATATCACCATTAGTCTTAGCGGTTCCTGGACAAGTTTCTTTGCATTCGCCTGAACAGTATGCACAGAGACAACCACAAAAACTAGCACAGTTTTCAGACACAGGGACACCAGAGCGATCGCAACTCCTGCAACAAGCCAATGGTTTATTTAGTCAGGGAGACTTAACAGGTGCAGAGGAAAATTTACGCAAATTAATTAAAAAATTCCCCGAAGATGCCTTCGGACACTTTCAACTGGGAAATGTACTTTTTCGGCAAAAGAAACCAGAAGATGCAATTAGCTCCTTTCGAGAAGCCATTCGCATCCGGCCAAAATACGCTTTAGCTTACAATGCGATCGGGATGGTTTATGCAAGCCAAAGTCGCTGGCAAGAAGCCATTACTGAATATAAAAAAGCTCTGGAAATTAATCCTAATTATGGAGAAGGGCTAACTAATTTTGCACTAGCATTGTGGCAAACAAATAAAAAAGACGAGGCGCTATCTTCTTTAGAAAAAGCTTTAAATATTTTCAAAGAACAGAATAGAGGTGAAAAAGTTAATCAAGTAGAACGAATTTTAAAAGAGATCAAAACTGCTGATGAGCCTGGCATTTCCTGAAAATCATATTATTCAGTGGATAAAAGTTAAAAAGAGTTGCTGCGATCGCCTTTAAGGATGCTTTGCCAGAAATGCGATCAAAGACAAAGATTATGCGACAACTGCCGCATAATCTTGGCTTACTAAATAAAAAATAGGTTTGAAACTGATGACGATAAATTCTTTTTATTCCCTCTGCCATGTCTTGTGGTCAATAATTCATTACTCCCAGATTCAAGGGAGGAATTCTGATGAAACCCAAGATTCATAAAAACAATCACTGGCAACGGATATGTGACGGATTTAATATATGGTTGATTCATCCCTTTAAAATCTATAAGTTGCCTGTTTTCATGCTCTTGGTTCTGGCGTCAGCTTTTTTTTGCATTATTGCTTTTCCTGTTGCTGCAACTATAGAGACACAAAATATCGCAACTCTTGGAGTGTCAATTCAAAATCCTCCTGCACAAACACAATACTTGCTGCAACAAGGTAAAGTGCTGTATGAGGCAGGACAATTTGCAGAAGCAGTTAAAGTTTTGCAACAAGCAGTTAAAAGTTTTGGCAGTCAAGGCAATGAATTACAGCAAGCTGTGGCATTAAGTAATTTGGCGTTGGCATATCAAAAACTAGGCAATTTGCCACTAGCGCAACAGGCAATTACAGATAGCTTGAAGTTACTGGAAAAATCCTCTCCTGGCCAAAATCTTCAGGTTTTAGCTCCAATTCTAGATATTCAAGGTAGTATTCAACTAGACTTGGGACAAGCTGAACAGGCACTTAACACCTGGCAACGTGCGGAAGCCAGCTATAAGCAATTAGGCGATCAAAATGGCATTATCCGCGATCGCATCAATCAAGCACAAGCATGGCAAGTTTTGGGATTTTACCGTCAGGGTTTAAGAATCTTGACTAAATTGCAGCATCAGTTACAATCAAAACCTGATTCAGTCAGTAAAGCAGTAGAATTACGGGCTTTCGGGAATGCTCTGCAATTAGCTGGAGATTTGGATCAATCCCGTCGGATATTAAAGCAAAGTTTGTCAATTGCCCAAAAATTAGATTCTCCCCAAGATGTGAGCGCTGCTTTGTTTAGTTTAGGCAACACAGCACAAGGACAGCAAGATTTTAAAGGGGCAATAGAGTTCTATCAGCAAGCTGCTGCGATCGCTCCTAACCAAATTAGCAAAGTTCAGGCTCAAGTTAATCAGTTGAACTTACTAGTGAACACGGGACAAACAGCCGCCGTGCAGACACTATTGCCGCAAATCCAAACTCAACTGGCACAACTACCCGCTTCTGTGAAAACTATTTATGCACAGATTAATCTAGCTCAAAGCTTGATGAAATTTGGGACTACACCCGAAGCGATCGCTCAAATCTGCGCTAGGGCCCTGCAACAAGCTCAAGATTTAGCAGATAAACGAGCCGAGAGCTTTGCCCTTGGGACTCTAGGTAGTGTATACGAACAAACTAAACAATGGTCAATAGCCCAGAACCTCACCAAACAGGCACTGTTCGTAGCCGAAACAATCAACGCCCCAGATATCGCTTATCTTTGGCATTGGCAGTTAGGACGCTTGTTAAAACAGCAGGGAGAGATAGAGAGCGCTATTGCTAGCTATGATACTGCGATCGGTGAGTTGCAGACTCTCCGTAGTGACTTAGTGGTTATGAATAGAAATGTCCAGTTTTCCTTTAAAGAAAGTGTAGAACCTGTATATCGAGAGTCCGTAGAATTATTGTTGCAGTTTCAGCAAACTCATCCCAGCGAACTAACCCTAGACAAAGCTAGACAGAGGATTGAAGCACTTCAACTGGCAGAATTAGACGACTTTTTTCGGGAAGCTTGCATTAATGCCAAAACTGTTTTGCTTGACACAGTGGTAGATAAAGATAATCCCACAGCCGCAATTATTTATCCAATTATTCTGCCTACTCAACTCCAAGTTATTGTCAAAATCCCTCAACAACCACTGCGTAATTATACAGTAAATAAGTCACAGAATGAGGTAGAAGGTACTATAAAACAACTCAGAGAGTATCTATTAGAACCCGATCGCAATGAGGAAGTGCAAGCATTATCACAGGAAGTCTATGGGTGGTTAATCAAAGAAATTGAGTCAGATTTAAAAGATAGTGGAGTCAAAACCCTTGTATTTGTACTGGATGGCATATTGCGAAACGTGCCAATGGCTATACTGTATGACGGTCAGCAATATCTAGTAGAAAAATACGCTGTAGCACTCAGCTTGGGACTCCAGTTACTCGAACTCAAACCCTTGACACAAACAAAACTCAATGTACTAGCTGCCGGGTTAGTGCAACCACCACAAGGCTTTCAACAGCAATTTCCACCGCTACCAGAAATTAAATTAGAATTCGACTCTATTTCCCAAGCGATCGCCTCTACTACCCAGTTACTAAATCAAGACTTCAACAGCAAAAACCTAGAGAGTAAGGTAAATAGTCTGCCATTTAATGTATTACATCTGGCAACCCACGGTCAATTTAGTTCTAATGTTGAGAATACTTTTATACTTGCAGATGATGGCCCGATCAACGTCACGGAATTTGATAGCCTGCTGCGCCGTCGAGATCAAACTCGCTCAGAAGCTTTAGAAATGTTGGTGTTAAGTGCTTGTCAAACTGCTACTGGTGACAATCGCGCCACGCTAGGGTTAGCAGGAGCATCTGTGAAAGCTGGCGCTCGTAGTACTTTAGCTTCACTCTGGCATATCAACGATAAATCTACTGCTATCTTAATTGGTGAATTTTATCGTGAGTTAGTTAAAACTAAGGTGACAAAGGCTGAAGCCTTGCGTCGTGCCCAAGTAAAGTTGTTAAAAGATTATCCCAATTACAGTCGTCCTGGTTACTGGGCACCTTATGTTTTAGTTGGTAACTGGCTTTGACAAACTATATCCACTTATTGAAGTTTCTAAAGATTGCCCTTTTGGAGTGTGGTACAAGAGGGCTATTGTAATGTAGTGAACGAGTTTTAAGTATTTTTAATTTAGCACTAAAAATTATGTCATTCAATCAATACCTTAGCTTACCAAAGGTAACGCTTCCTAACAACAGTGAGATTTTTTGTCTGCAAAAAAATGAAGAAATATTTTTAATGTACGAGCAAGTACAAGAGTATTTTAGATATGGAATTGAATTAAATGAAGGCGATACAGTATTTGATGTAGGAGCTAATATTGGTATGTTTTCTTTATGGGTATATAAAATGTGTAATAACAATATAAACATTTATGCTTTTGAACCTGTTCCTCAAACATATCAGGTGTTAGAGCAGAATCTTAAAAGCCTCGATCCAGAAAAAATAAAGGCAATAGCTTGCGGTCTTTCAAAAACATCAAAGGTTGAGAAATTTGGTTACTATCCTAATACTACATCTATATCCACTGCATACCCAGATGGTTCAAAAAAGGAAATAGATAAATTTAAAAAAGCTGCTTTTCAAAAAATCGATGCTATTCGCGATCGCAACGATTTATCTTCGCCTTTATATTGGTATACTAAAATACCTCGTTTCTTGCTTTCGATTATACTTGACTATAAATTAAAAAAAGCTTTCATCGTAGAACAAGTAACCTGTCAATTAAGAACTTTATCGGAAGTTATACATGAGTACAAAGTTCAGCAAATTGACTTGCTAAAAATAGATGTAGAAAAAAGTGAATTAGATGTACTTTTGGGAATCGAAGAACAAGATTGGTCAAAGATTAAACAGATTGTTCTTGAAGTACACGATCTAGAAAATAGAGTAGAGAAAATTTCAACATTATTGACAGATAAAGGATTTAATAAAGTTATAGTAGAGCAAGAAAAATATCTTAAAGGTACTGATATCTGCAATATGTATGCTTTGCGAGAGTTCGGTATCCCGAATTGAAAAAACAACCTTTGCTTTTTGTGACGAACGTATACACAGAACTTTAGTATCCAGGCATTGCCACGTAAAGAGGAAGTTGTTTGATGCGACTAATCCAAGCACTCACTTGCGGATACGCCTTAAGAGCAATTTTGGCATCACTGGCAAGTTCAATATAGGGATAACAAGCAACATCCGCGATCGTTGGGTGATTTGTTTCTAGCCAGTCTCGATTGATAAGATGCTTGTCTATCACCTCAAGGGTATACCTTGCCTTTTGCTGTGCGCCTTCTAAATCGACAGGTGTACCTAATAGAAAAAACCGTCGAGCCACAGATAGACTATTCTGAATCTCATTAGCAGCAGTAGACAACCACTGTAAGACTTTACCCATTGCTTCCGGTTCTAAGGGCAACCAAGATTCTCCGCCATACTGACGAGCTAAATATACTAAAATAGCTTGCGAGTCACGTAGAACTACATCACCATCAATCAAAACTGGAACTTGCCCAAAAGGGTTAAGTTTCAAAAACTCTGTTGACTTCTGTTCCCCCAAGATAAGATCAACTCGGATGATTTCATGTTCTAGCCCTAGTAGGGATAACAAGAGTACAACCTTGTAGCAATTTCCTGATAGCTCATGAACATATAACTGCATTGTTAAAAAATTCACTCCTGTTTGAGAATATAATCTGCCTGAATTCAGCTTTGTAATAAGTAGATAATGTTGAAATAGAAATTATAGAACCTGATGTCATTGAATTGCAGGAGATTGAGCCAGATTGAATGCGTGAGAACAATGATTACTGAAATATTTTACTTAAAAAGTGAAGAAATATGACAAACAAAAAATCTTTCATTTTGCGTGCTGAAGAGATTGCCGACAGTATGCAGACCTTCTCTCACCCTTGGAATCCAAATTCGGAAATATCGGGGACATACATGGGACGCACGGTTGGGCTAAAGCGGACTGGGGTCAACTTTGCTGTCATTCCTGCGGGCAAAGAATCTTTTGTTTACCATTCCCACCACTGTGAGGAAGAATGGATTTATATTTTATCAGGACAAGCAATCGCAGAAATCGACGGAGAAGAATTTGAGGTTTTCCCAGGAGACTTTATGGCATTTCCAACTCCTTCAGTAGCCCACCATCTCAGGAATACAGGAGAGGAAAACTTAGTTTACTTAATGGGAGGAGAAAATCTTGATGTAGAAATTGCAGATTTTCCCCATCTGGGAAAACGCATGATTCGACGTGGCAATTCTGTGGAAATCTTCGATCAAAAGGACGCTAAAGCATTTGGTTAGGCAGTTAGTCTTAAACTCTTCATTTAGCGAGCTTGTGAGGTCTGGGGAGAGGGGAAAGGGCAAGGAGTAAGGGATTTAAAACCTTTCCCCTTACCTTTTACCCCGCCAAGGTAACTTGGCAAACTAATAGTAAAACACGATACATTTTAGCAGTAATATCTTTGATGAAAAATATCTTTATCTGTGCAGTTGTCATCTGCACAACTTGTATTTACCCAATTAAGACATCAGCAGGAGAAAAACCTTCTGCGATTTTTCATGCATTTGACCAGCAGTACACTGATATCGAAAAGTTTGTATGTGAAATAGGGAAGCAAGGATATTCTCACATTCAAATTTCTCCAGCCCAAAAATCTAATTCTGCTTCAGAATGGTGGGCACGCTATCAACCTGTAGACTACAGCATTATCGAAGGTAGAGGTTCGCTCTTGAATTTAAAAAACCTTATTAGTAAAGCCCACAGTTGTCAGGTAAAAGTGATTGCTGATGTTGTTTTCAATCATACGGCTAATTTAGATGGCAATGATGATTTTGAAGATTTAACTAAATTTCCAGGTCTTTCTATAAATGACTTTAATTCCGACTCAAACTGTCCAGGGAAAAAATCTTGTAGTATTAATTATAGTGATGGCAACAGAGATTCAGAAATTAATTGTTGGTTAGGTGGACTTCCTGAATTGAAATTTACCAATAATGTTAAAACAATTCAAAAAGCTCATTTAAAAAAATTGCTAGATTTAGGGATTGATGGATTTCGGTTTGATGCTGCCAAGCATATCCCAGTAGATGTTGTCAAAGAGTATATAAGCTATGTGGATCAACAAAGTCAAGGAGAAGCATGGAATTATCTTGAGGTAATCACCGATAGCGACACCAGTGCAGAAAATTATAACTGGATTGCTGCTGTCACAGATTTTGTTCTCTACAATTCAATGAAGAATGCCTTCAGCTTTGGTGGAGATTTGCGTTCTCTGCGAGTTCCCACAGCCATAAACGATCCGCGTAGCGTCACTTTTGGCAGAAACCACGATACTATCCGCGAGATTAATTCTAATGCCATTAACCCCTATAGCGATCCTTCTGACTCTTTCTTGGCAACAGCCTATATTTTGGCAAGAGAAAGTGGCACTCCTTTAATACTCAACTGGGATAATAGAGATGCTGCTTTTATCAAATATGGTGTCAAATTCCGCCAAATTATGCATCAACGAGGAACTCAGGGAAAAAATATCAAAGAAAATGTTTTAGCAGCAATTGATAGTCCGACTGTATTGCTAATGGAGCGGGGCAGTGAAGGATTCTTTGTTGTCAATAAAGGGGAGAATAAATTTAATATCCCAGCATTGGATTTGACGTTGACGAATTTGGATGGATGTTATCGGGAACTCCGTAATAATTTTACTGTTGCAATTGAACGTCGCGATCGCAAGAAAAAATTTATAACTCGTTGGGGAAGCTGGAATAGAGGCGGTATGGAAGTTCAAAAACGCGATGCACTCTATTTTATTCGAGAACCTTTTAATCAATGTCAAGTGTAGACGCTCCCTCCTGCTCTTAGCTCGACTTTATCTGTTTTTTCGCAACGGCATCAACGCTATTACCTGGACTTTAGACTAAAAAGTACAAAATGACTCAGGGGAGGTAAGTTGAGCAGAAGCAAAAATAAAGCCTCAAACCTTGATTTAATCATAGTTTCAGTTTTCTGCTTCGATTATTGTTTTCTGAGAGTGATGGAAGAGCGATAAGAAGCAGCACGGCAAGATACAGGGTTCTGCCATAAACTATGAGGCTTAGTGAGTGCATTCGCTGTAAGTTCCAACTCCCCTTTGGCATTTCTCACCCACCCTGTAGCTTCTACAATGGGTTTTGGCGTAGCAGTAGTAGGTTTGATGGTAACAGGTGGACTCTTGCCTTCTCTGGTGCTGGGATTGAGAGTTACCCAATCTACTTGCACTGCGTCAGGAGAGAGAATGTCCTTGGGATTGGGTGGTAAACCGCCGCGTCCAGTGATGATAAATGAATTAGCTTGTTGCTTGCTTCTAGGGCTACAGATAGTGTCAAATAGCTGGGAAGCATCTACTAGGTTTGTGGGTAGTTCTACTCTAGTGAACTGTAGTTCTGTTGTTCCTTCCAAAGAAGAGCCTGTCTGTGAAAATGAAGTGATGTCATTTGTTGGCAGCCGACGTGGATCTAATCGGCTTGGGTCGTTGGTTTCTAGCAATCTTACCAATTCTTCTCGATCGCGCACTACCATACCAAAAACCCCAAAGGCTCTAATCGTAATTTTACCGCCCGTACCAGTGAAAGCGTTAGTAATGATATCGCTATTTTCATTGGGAGTGGCGACGATGAAGCCATCTGGCATATTAAGCGTGAAATTGCCGCTGTCTCCACCAGCCTGTTCAGTGCCTGAGACAGTAGATATTTCACTGTTACGCTGCAACACCAGCAAATCCCGTACTGATAAAGTAATATTTCCTCCACGACCCACTACTGAATTAGCTAGAAGTTTTCCTTTATCCAGCAGGATGGAACGAGCGCTGACATTGAGTTCGCCTGCTAAACCGAAATTGGGTACACCCCCTTGATAGTTAACATTTTTTCGAGCTTCACTGCTGACAGTTATTGCCGCGCCATCTTTGATAACCAATCGCCCTGTAGTTAAGGTCAAGTTGCCCCCATTTCCAGGTCCTTGAGTCCCAGCAAACAAGCTACTGAGCCTAGAACCATTTGCTGAGGTTCCCATTAATTCTACGGACTCGAAGGCGTTCACTGTCAAATCTCCTGCATTTCCTGTAGCTGGTATCAATTGGTTAGAAAAACGCTCAAGTATACCCTCAGAACTTGTTGATATTGTTGCCCCTCCCTCGATACGTAACTTTCCAGTATTAATTATTATGCTGCCAGCATTTTGAGCGGCGCCATAAGTTGCACTAAATAATCCACTAGATATTAAATCACTACCATCTGGCAAAGGAGAAATAGGGATACCTGCAATTAGTTCTACGGAATCTGAGGCGTTGATGGTCAATTGCCCTGCCAATCCCGAACCAAGATTGAACATTGAGACTTGCGCTCCATCTTTGACAATCAACTTTCTGGTAGTGATATTTATATTTTCAGAGTTTCCAGTGTCGAAAGTTCCAGTAGACAAGAACGCATTTAGTCCAAGTTCTACAGACTCGGAAGCGTTCACTGTTAAATTTCCGCCTGGTTGCGCTCCCAGAGTAAGAGCCAAAATTTGCGAACCGTCACTTACCAGTACACGCTGTCCTTGCAGGTGGATATTACCACCACCTTGGCCACTGGTATCTACAGTAGATAGAATCTCATTTTGCTGGGTTAGTTCGATGTTCTGAAAATTTTGAACACCTTCATATTCTAATGCCCAACCTTGATTCGTCGAACTTAGACTAACCAAACTATTGCCAGCAACACTTCCTAACTCAATTCTTCCCCCACTTGCCGTTAAATTTCCGCCCTCTAGCGTTAGATCACCGCCTATCAGTGCTAAAGTTTTGCCTTGCTGCACTTGTAGACCAACACCTTGTCCGAAGGTATTAATTGCATTATTTGGACTTGCTTGGGATTGATTGCGAATGGGGCGAGCATTTGTTCCGAATTGTAAGCCAATGGGAATACTTAATGTCAGTAGAGGTGCAGTTTGACCAGATGTAGCGCTAAAATTTGCACCATCAGCAAAGTTCAAACTACTTGCTGTGCTAGCCACAAATGAACCGCCAATATTTAAAGAAGCATTGGGCCCAAAAACAATGCCGTTAGGATTAATCAGAAATACGTTGGCTGTGCCGTTAGCTTTGAGAATGCCATCTATATTAGAAACAGAATTGCCTGTCACCCGACTGATAATGTTCTGAATATTGATTGCATTGTTAAAATGGGCTGTCCTTCCCGCAGAGATAGAAAATTTTTCAAAGCTGTGAAACAAGTTACTACCAGCTTGTGTACCCCCTGTGATCTTGGTGGTGTTACCATCTGATGTGATGATGGAATTATTAGGCAGAGTGCCATCGGTGGCGATTTGGGCAAAAGCACAATTTGCACCCAAAGCGATCGCACCTCCCGTCCCAATCCCCAAACACCAACGAGTAGTCATCCCAAACATCCCACCCCCTAAGCTTTGTAACAGATGAACTCTTTTTTGAGTTAACCACAATTAGTGTTCGTCAAGTTAATACCTTCACTTCTGGTTCATATTGAAAATAACGAAATGGTAGGTGCAAAGAAATCCGATTTGTTCTATTTAGAATGAAGCGATCGCCGCCATTCGGATCTAGACTCAGACCGCAAGCTGTACTGTGGTGATATCAAAATCGCTATCGGTTGCTTTAAAGAACAAGCTTACTTCTCTTATTTTCAATCTTCTATACTGCTTGGGAGTTAGGCTGATATTACCCTATAAAGACAAAACCCTACTGCGATCGCTCTCATTAAAATAGCCGGAAATCTCGAAGATTTGGAAGCTCAAGGCTATCCATTTGGAACAGGGTTTACACCTTTGATTGAACTGCGTTATTGAGTGGTTGCACAAAATTTCTCGTGAATTTTCCCAAAATGGGAATTTTACCCACCGCGATCGCATTCCTCAAACCCATGACCAAGTTCATCCTTGATAGTCTAGGTATTCTGAGACGAACATTAACATCTAATTCACAAATCATCTCAGCTTTTTATTGCAAGCGTACAGATACACTACCTGCATGGGCTGGCAAACCTTCTGCCTCTGCTAAAGTGACAGCTGCTTTGCCTATTGTCTGTAATGATTGTTTGTCACATTCTAAAAAAGTAATTCGTTTGAGAAAGTCGTAGACACTCAAACCAGAGGCAAAGCGGGCAGAACGGGCAGTTGGCAGTACATGGTTGGGGCCTCCTAAATAATCGCCAATCGCTTCTGGGGTATAGCGTCCTAAAAACACGCTGCCGGCACACTTAATTTGATCGGCAAAGAGTTGCGGGTTATCCACGCACAATTCCACATGTTCTGGAGCTAGTTGATTGAGCAGTGGTATACTCTCGGCTAAATCGCTAACCAGAATCACGGCCGCATAATTTTGCCAACTTGCACTGGCAACTTCTCTGGTGGGTAAATCTGCGAGAATTTTCTCAACAGACTTTATTACTTGTTGCGCGAAGACTTCGGAATCAGTAATTAAGATTGACTGGGCACTAGGATCGTGTTCTGCTTGCGATAGTAAATCCCAGGCAATCCAATCTGGGTTGTTCTGGCTGTCGGCTACCACTAAAATTTCTGAAGGGCCTGCGATGCTATCAATGCCAACAGTACCAAAGACTTGACGCTTGGCTTCAGCAACATAAGCATTACCAGGGCCAACAATTTTATCTACTGGGGCAATGCTTTCTGTACCATAAGCTAATGCTGCGATCGCTTGCGCCCCACCAATGCCATATATTTCTGTCACACCAGCAACTTGAGCAGCAGCCAATACAACGGGATTAATCTCACCGCCAGGCATCGGTACTGTCATGACAATTCTTTCAACACCAGCAATTTTGGCTGGTAAGGCATTCATCAACAAAGAACTCGGATAGCTAGCCCGTCCTCCTGGTACATAAATTCCCACTTGCGACAGCGCTACCCAATTCAATCCCAGTTTTACCCCGACTGCATCGGTGTAGCCAATATCTTGCGGTAATTGTTTTTCATGGAAAGCCACAATCCTCTCAGCAGCAAATTCCAGCGCCGCCAAGACATCGGCAGGACATTGGGCTGCGTGTTCGGCAATAAAGGTTTCGTCTAGATGCAAAGACTGGAGATTGTTGCGATCGAAGCGGCTAGTATAGTCCTTAACTGCGGCATCACCACGCACTTTGACATCAGCTAGAATCTCGCGTACTGTCCCACTAACATCAACTGTAACTTCCCGGCGATCGCTTACAAGAGTTTTGAATTTGACAGAAAAATCTTTGTCGGTAGTTTGAAGTAGCTGCATGGACAGTACCTTAAAAGCAGTGAGGTCAATAATCAGTTTAACTCCTGATTAACTTGCTAGATATGACTGTGGCTTATATGCATCACTCTTTTCAGATGTAAGCTGAAAGAAAGCACAAAAGATTATGAGTTAACATCCTATGCAGCAGTCCACAAGAGGCAATTACCGGGATCTTTGGCGGCAGCTTGTTACTTTGGCTGCAATCTTTGGTGCTTTCTTTATCAACGTCGTATCGAACATTTTTCCGCTCAATGGACTCAGCATCGGGGAAATTTCCAATACTTTATTTAAAAATGTCCTGATTATCCCTGCTAATTACGCCTTTGCTATCTGGGGGCTGATTTACCTGGGGTTGTTTGCTTTTGGGGTATACCAAGCTCTACCTAATCAACGAGATGAGCCTGATTTACGTAAGACAGGTTATCTGTTGGCGATCGCCTGTGTTGCTCAAAGTATCTGGGTGTATCTGTTTTTGTCTCGGTTTTTTGCTATTTCTATCATTGCAATGCTCTTGATTTTGTTGCCCCTGATAGCTGTCTATGTGCAGTTAGAAATTGGCAAATCGCGTGTATCTCGGCTGAAAAAATGGTGTATTCACTTTCCAATTAGTATTTATCTAGGCTGGATTAGTGTGGCGACTATTGTCAATGTAGCGTCTGCCTTGGATTTTCACGGGTGGAATGGTTGGGGGATTTCCGCTGTAATATGGACTCTAATCATGGTATTGATAGCAACAGCAGTTGCAGCAGTTATGGTCATCCAGCGTCGAGACATCGCTTATGCAGGAGTAACAGTCTGGGCATTGGTAGCGATCGCACTCAAGCATTTTGATAACTCAATGCTCAGAAATACCGTATTTATTTTGGCAATTGTTCTAGTTTTAACCGCTACCATTAACCGCTTACGCACCCAACAAGAGCATATTTAAGTGTGATGACTTACCTGCCCAACGTCAGTCAAGAAAGAACTTGTAGCAAGCGTTCGTTAAGCACGCACAATAATGGTCGGTTGTTACACACACCAGTCTGATTGTTATTAGCCAGAATAGATAGTTAGAGCCGTAATCGTCTGAGAAAACCAAAATTTATAGAAATGAAAAATATTATCTCAATTGGTTTAAATAACTGGTTAAAACGGCATAAAAAAGAATCTGTTTTACTCTTTGACTCAATTGCTGCCGCTAATGAGATTGCTCTAATGCTTAACGGTCAATGGGATGGCTGCAATGGTGTAATTGTAGCTTCTAGTGATGAGATAGCTGTTAACACTGCTGCCAAACTATTACAAGCTACATGGTGTTATCAAGGCGCATCAAAAGCTGTTTTAGACAGAGTAACAACGAATGAAATTTTACGCCGTTATGCAATCGGAGAAAGGAATTTTGTTAATGCTAATTTGAGGTGTGCAGTACTTGCATCAGTGAAGCTGAGTGAAATTAACCTAAGTTATGCCTCCTTGAGTTGGGCGGACTTAAGTCAAGCCAATCTAAGTAAAGCTGATTTAACAGCAGCAGACCTCAGTCAAGCGAATTTAAGTGGAGCCGACTTGAGTAAAGCATACTTGATGAGGGCAAACCTCAGCGAGGCAAACCTGCAACAAGCTTCACTCCAGGGGGCTAACCTCAGTAGTGCTAACTTAAGTGAAGTCAACCTCACTGGTGCTGATTTAACAGGAGCTAATCTGTCACTAGCAGACCTAAGAGGGGCAAAGTTTCACTTGTGCAATTTGAGTGGGGCTAACCTAACAAATGCCAAGTTAATTGAAAGTGACTTAGCTTTTGCTCAACAATGATCGATCGCCGCACTCCAGTATTACCTTTAGTCAGTTCCACCCCAACTCCAGTTAGGATTGCCATTCTTTAAACTATTTTTTAGCACTACTAGGGGATAATCATTAGCATCAGAGCCACCAGCCAAATCTAAGATGAAGTAAACTTTACCTTTAACAAAGTGCATCCGTAAATAATTAATCTTTCCAGAGTAGTCTTGCCCATCAACCTTAGTCATTCCAGCAGAAGCAAGGCATTTAGCATATTTTGGCTTGAGTGTCCCAACCCATGTAACGCTAAAGCTATTACTGCCTTGAACAGAGATATTACTGGCATAAGCACTCAGGTTTATAGAGCCATCTGTGGCAAAACTGCCTTCTTGATAAGGACGGGGTTTTTCAGTAACAATCACTTTGTCTGGACAGCTTTGTTTTTGCTCGTTTTCACTATAAACTTTTAGCTCAATTTTTTGTGATTGATTTTGTGCTTGGACGCACCAGTTGGACAACAGAGGCAGTAAACCAATACTTGTGCCTATAATCAAAATCAAAGGTCTAAATGAAATCATACTCATACTCCAAACAAATACTAAATTGAATATGGTATTAGATTTTAGTAACTAATTGGGGAAATTCAAGTCAGGGTAATTACTGAGAAAGGGAAAAGGGAAATGTTGAAGAAGAAACTTTTCCCCACAATCCCAAGAAGTTGGTTTTTACTAACCTAAGCAAGATTGGACTCGCAAGTTTTGCTCGGAAATTCTTGAAAAAACTGCGATCGCTTGTAAGCTAAAACAATGTAGTTTTATTGTTCTCAAACTTGGGTGCTTCTATCCCTTCTAGTCGTGCAGCACCTCTATTTGCTATATCACAGGCAACTTATACTCTTTTGTCCGATGCAATCGAAGCCCTCACACTAAAAAACACTGTCATGAGCCAAAGTGCAAGCGGTGTTCGCTGGACAACTCAAGATGTTGCAGTGTTACCCGATAACGAATCCATTGGTTATGAAATTATTGATGGAGAATTGTTTGTGACGCGGCTGAATTTAACGACGAAGCCGGGGTAGGATTTTGGTTAGAATAATCCAAAAAACAAGGCTGGCGATCGCACCTGTGCCAATACTGTACAAAAAAGCTTGTGTTTGGTAGAAAGGGATATTAGTATCTTTAAGTGGGGGTTGTTGAGCGATAATGACAGAGGATGCAATTTGGCTTGTTCCTAGTCCAATACCTACAATACCAATAGTCGTGTTCAAGTTGCGATCGCGCTCTGCTTGCTTTATATCGAAGTTGCGATCGCGCTCTGCTTGCTTGTTATCCAGCTCTGCTTGCTCTATCTGCACCATCCCGCGAATTGTAGCGGTTGAGTATTTTAATATTGCTACTTCTGAATTTAGAGTGTCATAATCTCGTTTTAATTGTACCTGATATCTATCTTTGACTATGTTGTTAAAGTCTTTCAAAAATTTAATGTTTGAAAAAATTGCTTGACATTGTTTTTCGTAGTTGCGCTCATTAACTTCTACTTTGTACTGTAGAGTTTTCAGGAAATTTATAAATTGGAGGTAAGCGACTACATTCTCAATGTTTTTTTCTAATTCGCTTTTTAGCTCTTGCAATTCTTTAGTTTGTAAACTTTGGAACCTCTTCGGATCTATAAAAATATCCTTCTTATATTGCTCAGATACCCATAATCTTAGTTCGCGTGCCTGTTCATAAACCCAAAGTATTTTATGTCTACAGTAAAATAAATATCTCCATGCATTATAATAATGACTAGCTTTTAAAAATGTAGGTTCATCAGGATAGAAAACAACTATCACATGACTGTCTTTTTCAAATTTTTCCCAATACTCTTCACCACGCCACATTTCATAGACTTTAGCGCCTAAAAATTCTCCTAAATTTTGATGTTGGTATCCTTTTGGAATTAGGGCTTTATAAGCTTGATGAGCGTTTGCTTCAAGAATTGGGTTATTAGTTGGCACTGTCCAGCCTGATATCATCCAAGTTTGTCCTAAATAGTCATTTTCTGAAAGTTTTCCAGGTGCTAAATCTCCAATTTTTGGTAGAACGTCTAAATCTTTGATTTGAGTTAACGTATGCTCAATATTAGATAATTCAACTTGGTGATTCACAGAGTACCTATAGCGTAGGCAGTTAGTATCATCAACATTTGCTAGACTGTAAGAACCATCAACGGCAGAAAATGTGTTCCAGAAATCAAGGCGTTGTGGATCTTTTTCGTTGGGTAGAGTTAAGAATCCTTTTGGTCTAAGTTGTTCTGCAAGCTTTGACCAATAATCTTGCGTATTGCTCGAACCATCTGCAAGATTATAAATGAATAAGTTTAGGGTGGGAGACTCTATTTTACACATTAAGAATTTTTTGGGATAATTTCTGATTTGTGCTTCTTAGCTTCAGCGCTGGAATCAGAAGCTTCAAGAATACCGAGAAGAATACCGAGCGCAATATTATCTTTAATATGTTCTGTGGGTTTTGTAGGTTGATTCTGCTCACTGGGTTTATCGTATCTGTCGAGTTCTTGACTTTTATATGCCGTTTGAAGAATATTCCTTTCCGCATTACCGTAAGACTCCTTAAGACAGTCGTTTTTTGCCAATTCTATCAAGCGGTTAAGAGCATCATCCTTCTGTGAGTTTGCAAGCATTTCACCAACTTTATTGAGTTCGTGCTGTAAAGCTGTTGGTAAAGGAGAATCTAATTCTACCAAAGCTGTTAAAAAGGCGCTGAGGGTGAGTGTTTGTGGTTCGTTAAGCATAAGATGGAATAGGGGGTAAAGGAAATAAAGCTAACACCTAATACCAATTTAATATGAAGCTGCATAGAATAAAGCTTCCAGGATAAAGTTATAAGAAGAGATAGAAATTACCTGCTCAAATGTAAGTTGGTCGAATATCTCTTGGATGCGTTCACGTAAAGCTTGTA
>JADEXV010000090.1 GCA_015206945.1 Nostocales cyanobacterium LEGE 12452
GAACAAGTCTCTCCCTTGTCTTCCCCCTCTTCCTTGTCTCTTCTCCATGCCCAATGCCCAATGCCCCATACCCTACTCTTGAGTCGGTTTTGGTCGCTTGATGGGTTTAGGAGCGGGTGTTCTTGGTATAGGTTTTGACACCACTGAAGGGTCGCCGCCTGTACTTGTTTTCTTGATGGGACGAGGGGTTTCGCCAGTGCGTCTGGGGGGGAATGGTTTTCTCCCACCAGCACCACCAATGCCAGCACGAGGCCCACCTTTAAATGGTGGTTTGCGTTTTTTGGGTAAATCAGCGATCGCTTCAGCTTTTTCTACTACTAAAACGTCTGCTTCCCGCTTGGCTTGGAAGTCCCAGAATTTACCCACTGCTTTGGTGGTTAGCACACCCCTCAATTTCAACTTAAAATATTTGGGTTTGTCAGTTGATTTGCGTGGAGCCTGCCTAATTTTGACTACCAAGCTTTTAGCATCAAAAGATTGGTATACTACTTCACCACGAACAGAAAAACCACCATCTGCAACTTCTGATGAAGGTCTAGGGGCAGTTGTATTTAGTTCAGAGTTCTCGGATAAGCCATCATCGAGTGTCTGTAAATCTTGCAACTCAAAATCCGATTCGTCCTCATCTGTTGAGTTTTTAGCCAGATTTTCTGGCTCCCAAACTCCGACGATTTGGATGTGCAAGGTGTCATTTTCTTGTCTAGTACGTGGATATACTACCCACAAGTGTTCTTTTTCTAAGTCTAGATGATTCTTGACTAAGCTCATAATCCGGCCTAGGAGGACGGCATTGAGTTCTACACCATCTGGAGTCAGCAGCGTGCCTTGAGTAAATTGTTCGCTGCTAGCATGATAGCGACCCCGGACTAAGCCGATCGCTCGATACTGCATCGGTTCACTGGGAGGCGGAATCGGTTGCTGGCGATTAATCAAGTTCCCATTTGAGTCAGTCTCGCTGGTGTTGACAGGCAAATTGTCAACTTGTTTAGAGGACTGGGCTGCTATATGAACATTAGCGGCTGCCTCTACGTTAGTTGGGCCCTGGTTAGAGGCAGAAGAATTGGAAGATTCAGGCAACGGCATCAGGTCGGAATTCATAAAAACTCCTTGCGGCGGAGACACATCCCATTGTGGGATTTTACAAAAGCAGCTGGAAAGAGCATTTGTGCGACTGATGAAAGTATATTGGCTTTTCACAAAATCACACTAGGGTACTCTATACAATCCTAAAGGCGCTAAATTTAATGTATAAACACTAAATGTCTAATTTAGCGGCTTTACACTAGTTTCGGAAGCATATCATAGCTACAATTCTGACGGCTCCTCCTAAAGTCATCACTTACTTTAGCAGTGTGGATAGTTAATTGTTATAAAATTCACAGGCAATTGGCGGTATTCCGCAAAGTTTTGGAAATTTTTAACTTTACGATTTGTGTAAATGATAATGTCATCAAAATTTAGGAGAAAGACAAAACCGTGTCTCAACCGCGCAATCGTTGGATAGTTCAAGTCGTCTTAGCGGTGGCAATTCTTGCTTTTGTGGGTGTTTCAGTGATTCCCATAATTGGAGCATTTAATAATACGCCACCCTCAAGTCAAAATACCGCTAGCACCAGAGGCAGTTTGACCTCTGCTGACCAAAAATCAAAACTGGAAGACGAAGCACGGGGTTATGAACAGGTTTTGCAAAGGGAACCAGAAAATCAGACTGCGCTTAAGGGTCTGTTACAGGCGCGGCTGCAATTACTGAGTCAAAAAGATAAAAGTGAGGTTAAACCAGCTGATATCCAAGTTGTCATTGAACCTCTAGAAAAGCTAGCAAAACTGAATCCCGAACAGTCAGAATATTCAGTGTTACTAGCTCAAGCCAAACAGCAAATTGGCGATCGCGAAGGAGCCGCTCAAGCTTATCGCTCGATTTTGTCTACTAAACCAGGCGATTTGAAGGCTTTGCAAGGAATGGTGGCTTTATTGATCAGTCAGCAACGCCCCGAAGCAGCCATTGGTTTGTTGCAAGAAACCCTCGCTAATGCAGCCCAAGCAAATACAATTCAGCCTGGAAGTGTAGATATAGTAGCCGTGCAAGTGCTGTTAGGTTCTGTTCATGCTTCCCAGAAACGCTACGCTCAAGCTAGCTCTGTTTATGACCAGGCAATTAAGAAAGATCCCAAAGATTTTCGCCCCGTCGTGGCAAAAGCGATGCTCCTAAAACAACAGGGCAAAGATGCAGATGCAAAACCTTTATTTGATAGTGCCGCAGCTTTAGCACCTGCTAAGTACAGAGACGAAATTAAGAAGGCAGGAACGGTTTCTCCCATTCCTAAATCTGCTACCTCTCCCGCATCTTTACCGGAAAGTACGCCTAAGTAATGGGCATTGGGCATTGGGCATGGGGTATGGAGCATGGAGCATTGGGCATGAGGCACAAAAGGCAGAGGTGCGGAGGGGCAGAGGGGAAAGACTTACTCCTACTTCTCCCCTGCTCCCCTGCTCCCCTGCTTCTTCCCCTCACGCTCCTTCAATGGCAGCAACGACACCAAAGACTAAAAACAGGCATCCGCCAATCAGGGTGAGTTGACGCTCAGAAATGCGTCCGGCAATCATTTTGCCGCCGATAACTGCGATCGCAGCACAAATGGCATGTCCTAAAATTGCACCTATCGTCACTCCAATGGGATTATTACCTGCGGCTAGGGCAATAGTGGCAATTTGGGTGCGATCGCCCCACTCTGCCATAAATGTCAACACAAAGGCTTCTATGACAATTGCCAACCCAGTCTTTTGTTTTGGCAACTGCAAATCGGCTTGTTTCACCGCAGCTTCCGCTTCTTGTACAACTTCTGTATCACAAGCAGCGGCAGACATCTTACTAGCGTCATACAACAGCTTGATACCAAAAGCAATAAATAAAGCTATTTCAGCGTAATGAATAAAAACTTTTGGTAAAAAAGATACCGCTTGTCCAAATATCACTGAAAGGATTGTCATCGCCGCCAAAGCAGCTGTCACACCTATAAATACCAGCCGCCGCGGGTGGTGCATTGCCAAAATCACAGCAATAAAAAATGTTTTATCGCCTAGTTCTGAAACTGTAATTAGTAATAAACCTGCGGTAAAAGCTGTTAACACTCTCTCAAGCTCCTGAAGAATCGTTTACCGATGTGAAGCTTGATGAGAACCAAAAGACCTCACCAAGTTTACACTTTTCGGTGTGAACTTAGTGAAGGTCTCGCTTTCAAATATTGATTACTTGCCATCTGAACCAGGCTCATCGCCAGTATGTTGATTCAGATGTACTGGCTTTCAAGTTTTCTGCCAGCAGCTACTCCCCTTCTATGCGTCTGTCATTATACATATTTTCCATGTATTAAGTCAAGAGAGTAGGGATATAGAGGTATACAACCATCGTTGTACAGATAAATTTTGTCTGTATTTGAATCACCTTTGCAAGAAAGTTTTGCTGCTGTTGCTAAACCATTAGCTTTTTTGACAACTGTATTGGCTCTCTAGCACTACTACTTAAAATAAAGTTATTAATAAAGTCAGAGGTGACGTAATAATCACCTCAACCATTTTTACCTCTACAATGATGCCAATTCAAAAAAGCGGATTGATGAATCGATGAATCATGCACAAGGGTAACGCCAAGTCCTCTATCATCAGGCAAGTCCAACCAACTTGGCGCTTAGTTCCCACATGCGATCGCCTTTGTCGTCATCACGGGCTTGAGGAGAGACTTTTTGCACAAAAGACTTGCCATCTTTCTTTTGGCGATTTCCCCAACTCCAATAAATACCGGATTGGTTATATTCAGGATCGGCAACCACGGCAGCAACCCGTTCTCCCGCCAACTCCTGAGACACATATCCCCCAGTGATGTACTTCTGGAATAATGGGAAAATTTTCTGAAACAGGGGATAGTGGTTTCTAAATAGCGGCGTTTCTGCAACACATCCCGGATAAAGAGAATTGAAGACGATACCAGTTGACTTGTGATAGCGCTCATGCAGTTCCCGCATAGTCAGCACGTTGCAAACCTTGCTATCTTTATAAGCTTTAACTGGTTCAAATTTTTTGCCATCAATCATCGATATTGGCTCTTTAAACCCTTCTGCAAAGCCTTGCAAATCGCCTAAGTCGGGACGTGGCGGAATCTTTCCACCCAGTTCGTCTGGATTGTGTGTGACTGTTCCTAAAATTACCAGCCTTGGCTCTAAAGATGATTTCTTCAGATCCTCTATCATCAGGTTGCACAATAGAAAATGGCCCAGATGATTGGTAGTGACAGTTAACTCGTAACCTTCTGGACTGCGTAAAGGCTCTTTGATTAAGGGCATATAAATTGCAGCGTTGCACACCAAAGCGTCTAAAGACTTGCCAGTGGCTCGGAAGTTCTTCACAAACTGTCGAACACTTTCCAAGGAGCCAAGGTCAATATGTATGCTGGTATAACTGTTGTAGGGAATTTCCACATCTTGAGCAGCTTTTTGTGCCTTCGCTAAATCCCGACATGCTAGCACCACATACCATCCTTTATCAGCAAGAGCTTTTGCAGCATACAAACCCACCCCCGAAGAGGCACCCGTAATTACAACCGTTGGCTTCTGATGTTGTTCCATTGTGTTCGCACTCCATTGACTGTCTCTAGGATCTCACACCAGTGAGCCATGATTGTCATCAGCTTTTTCAAGGTTGCATTAGGCTGAACTAACTTCGTACTCCAAATAACATAGACTAATCGCCAATAAAAAAGTATACAATTATACAAATACTACCCCAAAAAAAGATAATTACAATAATATTTGTGATTTACTAATAGAGTTTAAAATTGTATCAATGCAATCTTGAATTTTTCTGGTTTCAAGTATTTTTTCAGATGTATATTATTATTACTGGGCCAAAAAATATATAGCGTTTTCTAATCATATAAGGTACATCATAGTCACCTTCTCGCTTGTGGGGAGGTGGTTCGGGTGCGGTTCTCATACCTTACTCAACCTAGAACCGCTATAAGTAAATTGCCTAGCTGTTTAACAATTTATACACTGTGGATAAGCTTCTCCAATCTGTAAAAAAAATTCTCCAAGACAAACCTCTCGATTCAATTCAGTGGTTTGTGCTTTATCAATCGTGGTTGGGTAAAACTTATAGTGAAATGGCAGAGGTATCAGGCTACGGCAACAATTACATCAAGGAAGTTGGTTCTGAGTTGTGGCAAGACCTTTCCATAGCACTTGGAAAAAGAATAACGAAAAAAAATCTGCATTTAGCCTTGAATAAGCACTTGCAAGACGAGATAGGTAATCAGGAATATCAGATCCAAGAAAAGTTCAGTGAAGAATCTAGCTTAGAAATGGTTCCTCCAGACTTTTTTTCAGCAAGCAAGATAGAGTTTCCTAGCGGTCCTGTAGCACTAGGTTCTCCTCTTTACATTAATCGCCCTTCTCTGGAAGAGCTTGTTTGTAATGAGATTTTACACCCTGGTTGCTTAATCAGGCTCAAAGCACCTAGAAAGATGGGAAAAAGTTCTCTGCTCAATCGGATAATTGCTTATGCTAGAGAGCAAGATTATCAAATTGTTTATTTGGACTTTCAAGAAGCGGATCAAGACGTTTTTGCTTCCCTGGATAAATTTTTGCGTTGGTTTTGTGTAAATGTCAGTAGACAATTAAATCTACTTCCTTGTGTAGATGATTTTTGGGATATAGAAATGGGCAGCAAGGTAAGCTGCAAAATCTACTTTGAAGCTTATCTGTTGCAATACATTAATGATTGTCCTATAGTTTTGGCTTTGAATGAAGTCCATCGGATTTTTGAACATCCCAAAATTGCCCAAGACTTTTTGCCAATGCTGCGATTTTGGCATGAACAAGCAAAGCAAGATCAGACTTGGCAAAAACTACGAATGGTAGTGGTTCACACCACAGAAATTTATATTCCGCTTAAGCTCAACCAATCGCCTTTCAATGTAGGGATAACAATTACACTGCCACCATTTACCCTTAAGCAGGTACAGAATTTAGCATTACGTTACGGGCTAAATTGGGCAGAAAACTCGGAAGGAGCAAAACGCCTAGTACCCCTACAAGCAATGGTAGGAGGACATCCCTATCTGGTGAGCCTTGCATTTTATCATTTATGTCAGGGGGAAATGACGCTGGAGGTGTTATTAGAAACCGCATCTACACCAGTAGGAATTTACGGTCAGCATTTACGAGAACTGTTGACACTACTGCAAGAAGAACCAGAATTAATGTTAGCGATGGAACAGGTAATTGCAACAGATGAAAAAGTGGAGTTAGACGCGATCGCTGCTTACAAACTAGAAAGTATGGGTTTGGTTCAACTAAACGGCAATCAAGCTAGTGCCATGTGTGAGTTATATCGTCTTTATCTTAGTCAACAGTTTGGAAAGCAAAATAGTGCTAATACTTCTATTAAATTTTTACACTAGTTTTTAGAGTTCATAGTAAGTACTAAAGTTTTTACTATGAACCTAATATTTCATCGAAATTATGAGTATTTTATTAAATTTACCTATGCAAATTTCCTGATTTAGATATAGAAGAAATTTAAAATTACAATCAATTAAATGAAAAATTATCGATATCAAGTTGGTGGTACTCTTACAAATGATGCTCCTAGCTATGTTCAGCGCCGAGCGGATGTGGAACTTTACGAAGCTTTAAAACAGGGTGAATTTTGCCACATTTTAACCTGTAGACAAATGGGTAAATCCTCACTTATGGTCAAAACAAAGCACCGCTTGCAAAAAGAGGGCTTTAGATGTGCCACCGTTGACATGACTAATATTGGTTGTGAAAATATAACTCCAGAACAATGGTATAAAGGAGTAGTTAGTGATTTATGGTTGAGTTTTAAACTGTTAGGAAAAGTTAATTTAAAAACCTGGTGGCAAGAACAAAACGATCTTTCTTTAGTTCAGAAAACCAGTCGATTTATTTCGGAAATTTTGTTAGCTCAGTTTCCTAACGAAAAACTATTTATTTTTATTGATGAAGTTGATAGTATACTCAACCTCGATTTCTCTGTTGATGACTTTTTTAAATTGATTCGGTTCTGTTACAATCAACGAGCAATTAATTCAGAGTATTCTCGGATTACATTTGCAATTTTTGGGGTTGCTACACCTTCAGACTTAATTATATGTCAAAATAATACTACCCCGTTTAATCTTGGTAAAACCATCCAAGTAAATGGTTTCACCTTTGAAGAAGCTCAACCACTTTCTTTGGGACTAGATATTAAAGACAATCATCCTCAGAAAGTTTTGAAAGAAGTATTAGCTTGGACTGATGGGCAACCATTTCTTACTCAAAAGCTGTGTCGGCTACTTGTAAGTTTATCTCAAGATGATATGGGTAGAAAGCTGAAAATTCCCCCTGGTACAGAAGAATTTTGGATAGAAAATGTGGTGCGATCGTACATTATCGAGAAATGGGAATCACAAGATGAACCAGAACATTTACGAACTATTCGCGATCGCATCCTCAGAAACGAAAAATTTGCCGCCAGATTGCTAGGAATTTATCAACAAATTCTCCAAGGATTGAAAGTACCAGCTGACGATAGTCGAGAACAGGTAGAACTGTTGCTGTCTGGTTTGGTAATCAAAAAACAAGGTTTTCTCAAAATAAAAAATAGAATTTATCAAGAAGTTTTTAATTTAGAATGGGTCGGGAAAAAATTAGCTTACTTACGCCCCTACTACGAAACCTTTAATGCATGGGTAGCCTCAGAGGAAAAAGATAAATCTCGCCTATTGCGTGGACAAGCCTTGATGGATGCTCAAACGTGGGCAAATGGTAAAAGCTTGAGCAACTTAGATTATCGATTTTTAGCTGCTAGTGAAGAATTAGATCGGCGAGAAGTACAGCAAGCATTAGAGGCTGAACGTGCTCAAGAAGTCGAAGCACGACTTGCAGAGCAACAAAAAAGGCTGGCTCAACAAAAGAAAAATGCCACAATAGTAACAATTTTACTCGTGGGGATGACAATCAAGTTGGTGATTTCGATAGTGTGGGGAGTATCGCTTTTACGAAAAATTGATGTTTTAGAATCACAGCTAAAATGTGCCGATCTGACTACACCCCTTGAATTTTCTCACTGCCCAAAGTCAAGAGCTGCTAGGGAAGTTGAAAATAATCGTCATTAAAAAACTTGCTTAGGGACTCAGCTTGAGATTGGCTAACTTTTTGTTTATCGTTAACCATTCCTCTAACAATCTCAACAGAGCCAAAAAGCCCAACTAAAGAAACGTAGCTCTGACCAAAGCTGCCGATGATGTGAGTTAAAATCCTGATATCTTTAATAACTACTCACGCAGACAGCCTCCGAAAAAGCGATCGCTATGCTTCAGTATCCCCATCTCGAACAAGCGCTAAAATATCACTTCGGTTATGACCAATTCCGCCCCGGACAACGGCAAATTATCGAAGATGCGCTGCAAAATCGAGATTTAATGGTTGTGATGCCGACTGGCGGGGGGAAATCTCTATGTTTTCAGCTACCAGCGTTGTTGAAAAATGGACTAACTGTGGTAGTGTCGCCGTTAATTGCTTTGATGCAAGACCAAGTAGAAGCACTGCGAAATAATAATATTAATGCCACATTTCTCAATAGCAGTTTGAACGCTTACAAAGTGCGATCGCGGGAAGAAGCCATCCTCAGCGGTAAAGTAAAATTACTCTACGTCGCCCCGGAACGTCTGCTGAGTGAAAGGTTTCTACCGTTTCTCGATTTAGTTAAAGAAAAAATCGGTATTTCTAGCTTTGCTATTGATGAAGCGCACTGTGTTTCGGAATGGGGACATGATTTTCGTCCAGAATATCGCCAGTTGAAATCTCTGCGAAAACGCTATCCTGATGTTCCTACTGTCGCCCTCACCGCCACAGCAACCGATCGCGTCCGTAGTGATATTATTCAACAATTAGGTCTAAAGCAACCAAGCATCCATCTTGCCAGTTTTAATCGTGAAAATCTTTATTACGAAGTTCGTCCTAAAACTAAATATGCTTACGCTGAATTATTAGAACTAATTCGAGAAACTGAAGGTTCGACAATTATTTATTCTTTAACTCGTAAAAAAGTTGATGAACTCACTTTTAAACTACAAAATGATAAGATTGGTGTTCTGCCTTATCACGCCGGATTAACTGATGAGGAACGTAGTAGTAATCAAACGCGATTTATTCGAGATGATGTCCGGGTGATGGTGGCAACAGTCGCCTTTGGGATGGGAATTAATAAACCCGATGTGCGGCTGGTAGTTCACTTTGATATGCCTAGAAATATAGAAAGTTATTATCAAGAATCTGGTAGAGCCGGGAGAGATGGAGAAGCATCTCGCTGCACAATATTTTTCAGCTTTGGTGATGTTAAAACAATTGAATGGAGTATCGATCAAAAAGCTGACCCTCAAGAACAGTTGATTGCTAAACAACAACTGCGGCAGATGATCGATTACGCTGAAGGCACTGATTGTCGGCGAACGATTCAACTGGGTTATTTTGGCGAAAGGTTTCCTGGGAATTGCGGGAACTGTGACAATTGTCGTCATCCTAAACCTGTACAAGATTGGACAATTGAAGCCATGAAATTTTTATCTTGTGTGGCGCGTTGCAAAGAAAGGTTTGGGATGCTACACATAATTGATGTGTTGCGGGGGGCAAAAAAAGACAAAATTATCCAGTACGAACACGATAAACTTTCTACTTACGGTATTGGCAAAGATAGAACTGTCGATGAATGGCGAATGTTGGGGCGATCGCTTTTACATCAGGGGTTAATAGAACAAACTAGCGATGGTTACTCAGTTTTAAAACTAAATGCCTTAAGTTGGGAAGTCATGCGAAAACAACGCACAGTTTCCCTAGCTGTAACCACAGTCCAAAAGATTACCTGGGAACAGGGGAGTGAAAAAGCAGAAGAAGCTGAAATATTATTACAGAAGTTGCGATCGCTACGTAAACAATTAGCTGATGAGCAATCTGTACCACCTTACGTTATCTTCCACGATTCCACTTTAAAATTGATGGTACAGGTACAACCTCAAAACTTAGCTGAATTTGCCAAACTTTCTGGTGTAGGTAGTCATAAACTCGCTCAATATGGCGAAAAGTTCATTACAGAAATTCGCGCCTACCGCCAAGAAAAAGGTTTGCAAAATAAATCTGCTGCTTCCATATCTTCTGCCAAATCATCTTCTTCTTACACCGAATTACAAACATTACAATTGCATCAACAAGGTTTAAATATTGCTCAAATTGCCCAAAAACGCAACCTTAGTCCGGCAACAGTTAGCACTCATCTAGAAAAACTAATTGAAAAAAATCAGCCAGTTGATTTAAATCAATTAGTACCTTTAGAACATCAACAAAAAATTTGGCAGGTTTTAGAAGTACTTGGTGACATTTCCCTCACTCCCATCAAAGAACAACTAGGCGAAAGCTACACTTTTGATGAAATTCGCTTAGTACGGAGTAAGTGGCGGCGCGAAAATCGCAAGTGAAAATTAAATTTTAGAGGATGTTTTCAAAGTATTGGGCGAATAGAATTCGCGGCTACACAAGCAAAGTCCACCTCCGTGGACTAAGATAAAATCAAGGGCTTCTCAAACCCACGGAGGTGGGTTTTGTCTGTATAGCCGCGATTTCTAATCGCCAGGGCTAGTATGAATTGAGACTTGACGAATATCCTCTTACCTTGTTCCGAATGCACCCCTCATGGCTGCAATTAGAGATGAACTAAAATTCTCCGAAAAATGGGCCGCCTTTAATAGTGCCATCGGGCATAGTGGTTTCCCAAATTAAATTACCGAATCTACAAATATTGATCTCAGAGACATCAGCCGAACGAAAGTTAGCATGAGCCAAAATGGCGTAAGAAAAACCACCGATGTTAGCTCCACAGAAGGTAGCAAGACTAGCATTTATATGATTTAACTCGGTTCCCCTCAAATCGGCTTCAGTCAAGTCGCACCAACTCAAGTTGGCAGAATACAAATTAGCATCCCTGACAACAGCGCGTTTCAACCAAGCGCTTTCCAAGGAAACACCAAACAAATCGGCTCCAGTCAAATCGGCTCTACACAGATCGGCTTGTCTCAAATAGGCTCCGCGCAAGTTGATATCTCTCAAAATAGCGCCTTCGAGGTCAATCGAACTATCAAGGGGAACACCCTCGGATTGAATCAACTCAATCCCAGCGAAGTTTCGCTCTCCATCAGCATACCGAGCCAGCAACTCCTCAGCAGTTATTTCCCAAGGCATGATTTAACCTCTAAGTTCTTTTCTAATCTCAAATATATTGATGTCTAAGCCTTTATGGGCGGTTTATGTCTAGAAAAAAGATAGCCCTGTTGAGTATACTCAGTGAATTTTCAAACATCCCTTTATGATTAAAATACAAGAGCCAGATTAAAGGAGTTAGCCGATGAGTCAGATGCTTAATACAGGAGTACGCTGGACAACTCAGGATGTGGAATTATTACCAGAAAACGAAGGGACGCGCTACGAGATAGTTGATGGAGAATTATTTATGGCCAGGGCACCTCACTTTAAACATCAGCAAACTTGTGGCAGAATTTTCCAACAGCTTAATATTTGGTCAGATTCTACTGGTTTAGGAGAGGCTGTAATCAACCCCGGCGTTTTATTTTCAGAATCAGATAATGTGATTCCTGATGTAGTTTGGGCTACTAAAGAAACCTTGGCGCTAACATTGGATGAAGCGGGACATTTAACTGGCGCACCAGATTTAGTAGTCGAAGTTTTGTCTGCTAGCAACGAAGACGTAAGACGAGATAAAGAAGCTAAACTTAAACTTTATTCTTCCAGAGGGGTAAAAGAATATTGGATTGCTGATTGGCGATCGCGTAAACTAGAGGTCTATCGGCGCGAACAAAGTCAACTTAACTTGGTAGCAACCTTATTTAGTAGCGATCGTCTCATTTCTGGGCTATTGCCTGGTTTTAGCTGTACTGTAGACCAGTTTTTTCCTGTATAAATTTTAGGTTAAATGGAAAAACAAATCTCAAATAGCGGATTAGCTCTCATTTTTTTCCCAAAACAAAATGTGTAGAAATTATTGTTCAGATATCGCCTTGCACTAATAACTAATTTTTCTCCTCATCAAGGCGATATCTATAGATAATTAGTTTACATTAAGAAAAACTGGGAATTTCAGAGTTAGAACCTTGTGATGTAATAGCAGACTTTGAAGACTCAGTATTTTGGTTTTTGACAGTCAGAATTACAGATAGCAGCTTAGGCAGTGCTAGACAGACAACAGTATTTAATATCGTCAGAAATATACCATCTATCAAACTCATATATTAATCTTCTCCGTTTGAAAATTGGTGATGACTATCTATATTTATTAGTTTGAAGCAAATTCAGTAGAATTGCGTAAAAACAGGATTTAGATTTCTTTTAGTGAATATAAGCTAAATAAATATATTTTTAGCAAAACAGAAGTAAGGAGTCAGGTGGTCGCCGAGCCTGTCCTGAGCATAGCCGTTGGCGTGGTTACTGAGCATAGTCGAAGTGCAGCCTCTCGTAGGGAAGGGGGCATCGCGCAGCATCTCTGACAGGAGAGGTGAGCCAGAATTCAGTTGGGTATTTTGAACGAAAGAGCGGATAGCGTAGCGTCAGCGAGTATTTTCGAGTCGCGTCTTGATTTTTAATTCTAAATTCTGACTTCTTTTTCAAGTCTTCTGACTTACTACTCTCAGAGGTGTTAGGGGGTCAAACCCCCCTATTCACCAGATATATCCTCACAGAAGCCAGGAACCTGAGTCTCTAAGTGGAGAGCAAATTAAAATTGCCATATCTAGGAAATTAGAGCTAGAGATGAATGAAAAAATCTCATTTTTATCTATCAAAAGTATGAGAGACGGATATAACAATTTCCTATATCTAAAGAAACTAAAAATATTTGTCTTTAATCTAAAAGTATACTTCTGATAGAAGATGTTAAAAAAAATTAGACATAGTAAATTAAAATCAATATTAATTAATCAAAGTTCCTAAAGAATTCAGGCAAGTGTGCTATACACGTGCTTGGAACAGCTTAAAACTTTGTTAAAATCAGCAACACACAAACTATGAACTCTAACACCGAAAAACGTATCGCCTTGATTTCCGTCCACGGAGACCCAGCGATTGAAATAGGGAAAGAAGAAGCTGGGGGACAAAATGTTTATGTGCGTAATGTGGGTGAAGCACTAGCACAGCTGGGATGGCAAGTTGATATGTTTACCCGCAAAGCGAGTCTGGAGCAAGACTCGATAGTTGAGCATAGCAACAATTGTCGAACTATCCGTTTAAAAGCTGGCCCCCTTGAGTTTGTGCCGCGAGATGAAATTTTTGAATATCTGCCAGAATTTGTGGATAATTTCCTCAAATTTCAAGTAAAAAATGATTTTACATACGAGTTAGTTCATACTAACTACTGGCTCTCTAGTTGGGTGGGGATGGAGTTAAATAAAATCCAGAAGATTAAACAGGTTCACACTTACCACTCATTAGGAGCAGTAAAATATAACACTATAGAAGATATTCCTCTGATTGCTAGTCAGCGATTAGCAGTAGAAAAAGATGTCTTGGAAAAAGCAGAGCGAATTGTGGCGACAAGTCCGCAAGAACAGGAACACATGCGATCGCTAGTTTCCACAAAAGGCAATATCGACATTATTCCCTGTGGTACAGATATTCAGCGCTTTGGTTCGATTGCACGAGAAGCAGCCAGGGCTGAATTGGGAATTGATAAAGAAACCAAAGTTGTACTATACGTGGGGCGCTTTGACCAACGCAAAGGTATAGAAACTTTGGTACGGGCGGTAAACGAGTCTCAACTACGCGACTCCAAAAATATCCAGCTAATTATTGGTGGTGGTAGTACTCCAGGTAACAGTGACGGCATTGAACGCGATCGCATTGAGCAAATCGTTAATGAATTGGGGATGAGCGACTTGACCATCTTTGCTGGTCGTCTAAGTCAAGATATTTTACCAACCTATTACGCAGCTGCTGATGTTTGCGTTGTTCCCAGTCACTACGAACCCTTTGGATTGGTAGCGATCGAAGCGATGGCAAGTAGCACACCAGTGGTAGCTAGTGATGTCGGCGGACTTCAGTTTACTGTAGTTAATGAAGAAACTGGTTTATTGGCTCCACCACAAGATGTAGATGCTTTTGCATCTGCTATTGACCGAATTCTTTTAAATCCAGAATGGCGAGATGAATTGGGTAAAGCCGGTAGAAAGCGCGTCGAAACGAAGTTTAGCTGGGATGGTGTAGCAAATCAACTGAGTGAACTTTACACCCAACTGTTACAGCCACAACCAGTAGCGTCAACAGCAAAAGAACTAGTGCACTCAACCGCCGAACTAGTACAATCAACAGCAAAAGAACTAGTGCAGTCAACCACAGAACTAGTGCAATCAACTACAAAAAAGCCAGTTTTGGCTGCTAAATAATTCTTTTGCATCACAGATAATGGTGAGTGAGTAACTCGGATAATATTTGGGGTTTAAATTTGGCAGCGTAGGCGTTGGCGTAGCCTCTCGTAGAGAAGCCCAACCTAGGCATCGCCTGAGCTTGGAAAACTCAACACCAAAAACAAACTGTATAAAAAACGAACTTATCACTTAAACGCAGAAGCTTATCTTATGATAATTTCTGCGTTTTTTTATTCGCAGCTATCACCAAACCAAGTAACCGCTATGATAGTTGAGGTCTGTTATGCTTTAACTAAACAAAAATAAAAGCATAGCGATCGCTACCATTTGAATGTTAAAAACTAATCGCTTTGCAACCAGTTGACTTTACCACTCTCACAGCTGCTTGTAGCGAAATCCGCGCTAACTGGCTACCATCACGCTTAGAACAGGTTTACCAGCGCGATCGCTACACGATTGCTATGGCATTACGCACCCTGGAACAGCGAGATTGGCTACAGATTTCTTGGCATCCCCAAGCTGCACATATTTGTATTGGCGATCCGCCACCGCGATCGCCAGATACCTTTACCTTTAGCCAACAATTAATACACCAATTGGGTGGTTTAGCATTGGTGGCGATTGAAGCGATCGCTCCTTGGGAGCGTGTTATTGATTTGCAATTTGCCCGTCGTCCTGGAGAAAGCGCCCTATATCACGTCTATGCAGAAATCATGGGCAAGTATAGCAACGTCATTCTCACCGACGCTAACAATATAATTATCACCGCCGCCCATCAAGTCAGTCAGCAACAATCTAGTGTTCGTCCCATCCAAACCGGACAACCTTATGAAACACCGCCAAAACTGACTGGAACTGTCCCCAGTTTGAGCGAATCTCAAGAACGTTGGCAAGAACGGGTAAGTTTAGTACCAGGGGCAATCAAGCGGCAATTGCTCAAAAGTTATAGTGGCTTGAGTGCAGCACTACTGGAGTTAATGCTGCTAGAAGCAAATATCGCACCAGAAACATCCACCGATACTCTCCACCCCGACGAATGGCGATGGCTGTTTGAGCGTTGGCAAGAATGGCTGCAAGCCTTAGATTCCAAAGAATTTCAACCCGCTTGGACAAAAGATGGTTACACCGTCATGGGTTGGGGTGCAGTTGAAAAGGTCAAAAATATCCAAGAGTTGCTCAACCGCTACTACAGTAATCAAATTGACCAACAGCTATTTTCCCAATTGCGCCATCAGTTGAGTCAGAAATTGAATAATATTCTGGCGAAATTACGGAATAAAGCTCAAACCTTTCAGACGCGCTTGCAGCAATCAGATCGAGCTGATGAATATAGGGAAAAAGCAGATTTATTGATGGCTCATTTGCAAAACTGGGAACCGGGGATGAAAGAAATTATCCTTGCTGATTTTGAGACAAATTTGCCAGTTGCGATCGCTCTCCAGCCAGATAAAAATGCTGTCCAAAATGCCCAAAGTCTTTACAAACAGCACCAAAAGCTGAAACGCGCTCGTGCTGCCGTGGAACCACTATTATTGGAAGTGCAGACAGAAATTGAGTATTTAGAACAAGTAGAAGCTGCGATCGCTCAGATAGACAGCTACCAAACAGCAGAAGATTTACGAGCTTTAGAAGAAATCCGCGAAGAGTTGATTGGACAAAAGTATCTAGAAGATCCAGAATATCGCAGTCGGAGTGCCAATGAACCACCTAGCACTAACTTTCATCGTTACCTTACTCCCAGTGGCTTTGAAGTATTAATCGGTCGCAACAATCGCCAAAATGACCAATTAACCTTTCGTGTAGCAGGGGATTATGACATCTGGTTCCACGCTCAAGAAATTCCAGGGAGTCATATATTACTACGTCTAGAACCGGGTGCTGTGGCAGAAGAAGCTGATTTGCAATTTGTAGCTAATCTCGCTGCATACTACAGTCGCGCCCGTCAAAGCGAGCAAGTGCCAGTAGTTTACACTCAGCCAAAACACGTTTACAAACCCAAAGGAGCAAAACCGGGAATTGCGATTTACAAGCAGGAAACCATACTTTGGGGAAAACCGCAATTAACAATTCAAAATTCAAAATGACACTCTCTACTTAACCAAAACCTAAATCAGTTATTTTAGTTTTTCTCCGCTTGCTTTTTGGTCTGGGTGCAAATTGATTAAACTAATCAGCTTTGAGTTGCCCGTAGATATTAGTAGTTTCTTTTTCTTGGTTATGCGCCTGCTTTTTCTAAATGGGAATTTATTGTGCCTTCAAGATGATGTATTTTTTGATTTTGAACATATATAACAGCTTGCTCAAGTTGCTTACTGCCCAAAGAGAATATACCATATCCTTCTTGCCAAGCAAATTTTTCTGATGTAGCGCAAAGATTGTGGTTGAAATGGTGAGAACTACTTCCTTTAATTTTTTTCACAAACTCTGCAATCGCGATTGTTGGCGGGATAGATACTACTAAATGTATGTGGTCTTCAATACCTCCAATGGCATGGAGTATACAATTTAAACTATTGGATTTATCAATGATGTAATTATAAAGCTCAGTTTCTTTATCGGAGGTAATTAGAGGTTGGCGTTTTTTTGTTGCCCAAACAATATGATAATAAAGTCGCCACAGAGACATAATATTTTTTAAATTTTGTATTTATTTACATACATTTATGTTTCCCATATTGCTGAAAAAATTATCATATTAGCAGTGTCAGTCAGCCAGTGAATCAGCCCAGCCAGTTCACGAAGCCAGCCAGGGAATGAAATTCCCTGTCTGAAAGCTAAAGTCGTCTGAAGACGACTATCTGAAACTAGCGAACAATTAAACCAAGTTTTTTTAGTCCTCTTCTAGAGGACTTGCACTATTAGACAGGGAATTCTATTCCCTGGCTGGCTGGCTACTCTCCTCTCAATTCGGCAAACCATCTACCCGCATCAAATCCAATTCGCGTTCAAATATTTCATCAATTGGCAACATTTGACCATCAGAAGTCATAAATTTATGGTCTTTTGTTGCCCGAATTAATGAACCATCTTCCAAGCAATACTCAAATACCTCTTGTTGTCCGCGATCGTGCCACTGTGCCACAGGTTGCGTGTAAATATTTCCATTATTATCAACGCTGTAAACACTGCATTCAATGCCTTTTTCGACAATTTCCCCAATCGGCATTAATCCATATTCTACAGTCAATATTTCCGTGTCATAGCTTAAACAATATTCAGCAAACTTCAACATCTGCTCAAATAATTCATCTGCAACTTTTTTTTGTACACCATTTTTAGCTGCGCCATCCACGAATTTTTCTCGCTGCTTTTGCATCTCAGACACTTTCTTTTTACCCATCGCCCGACGCAGCAAGTCAGCTTGTCCTAAAGAATATCCCGCCATATCTTGAGCAATTTTCATGATTTGCTCTTGATAGACCATAATTCCATAGGTTTCGTCTAATATTGGTTCCAGAACTTGGTGTTGATAATCAATTTTTTCTCGACCATGTTTGCGGTTAATAAATTTAGGAATCAGTCCGGCATCTAACGGTCCCGGTCGATAAAGAGCCAAAATTGAAGAAATATCTTCTATATTAGAAGGCTTCAAATCTCGTACGATCTGACGCATACCAGAAGATTCTAATTGAAATATCCCTTCTAACTCACCTGCTTCTAATAACTCATAAGTTTTTTGTACATCTTTAGGTAAACTGCTATGTTCGCCTTTAGCTAATATCCTCTGGGCTTTTCTTTCCTGCCGGGGAATTTCATCAGGATCAACCCGATATCCTCTAGTTTCCTGAATCAAATCTACAGTTTTTTGAATCAGCGTCAAGTTCCGCAAACCCAAAAAATCCATTTTCAACAAACCCATTGATTCCAGGTCTTCCATGAAATATTGGGTAATCACGGAACCGTCATTATTCTTCTGTAGTGGGACAATTTCATCAAGTGGATCGGCAGAAATTACCACACCTGCTGCATGAACACCAAAAGTTTTGTTAGTTCCTTCAATTCGCATCGCCATATCAAGCCAATGGCGAACATGGGGTTCTTTATCATATTTCTCTTTAAACTCTGGTTCTGGAGTTTTATCAGAAACCATCACCTTGAGTTTCGTTGGTTTCCCCCGCACCACAGGAATCATTTTCGCCATTTTGTCAGCTTCCCCATAGGGAATATTCAACACTCTGGCGACATCTTTCAAAACTGCTTTAGAAGTTAGACGGTTAAAAGTAATAATTTGGGCAACTCTATCTGCACCATATTTCTCAGTGACATATTCAATCACTTTATCCCGTTGTTCAATACAGAAATCTGTATCAATATCAGGCATGGATTTGCGTTCTGGGTTCAAGAAACGCTCAAATAGTAACCCATGATGAACAGGGTCAATATTAGTAATTCGCATTGCATAAGCAACTAATGAACCAGCCGCCGAACCACGACCTGGCCCCACAGGAATATTATTATCTCTAGCAAATTTGATGTAGTCCCATACAACTAAAAAGTATTTGGAAAAACCCATCTGCTGAATCATTTTCAACTCGTATTCCAATCTTTCTTTATAGACGGAATCGACTTCCTGGCGAGATTTGCGATTTAAGCGTTCTAACAGTCCACTCCATGCAACATCTTCGGCGTAAGTGTCAGCAGTATGGCCAGAGGGAATGGGAGGTGTGGGAATCTGAGGCTCACCCATAATATGGTAAGGCTCGACTTTATCGGCGACTTCTTCAGTAGTAGCGATCGCTTCGGCAATTACATCATCCGGTAAATGGTCACGAAATAGCTGCCGCATCTCTTCACCAGATTTGAGATACTCTGTGCCGCTATAACGCATCCGCTTATCTTCAATAATTAACTTGCCAGTTTGAATACATAGCAAAGCATCGTGGGCTTCAACGTCAAAACAAGAAATAAAATGTGAATCATTAGTTGCAATAATTTTAATGCCTAGCTCCCTAGCAATTTTGACTATTTCAACATTCACAATCCGGTCTTCTTGGGAGCCGTGGTCTTGAATTTCTAGATAATAATCATCACCAAATACATCTTTATACCACTGAGCAACTTTCCGGGCTGCATCTGGTCTATTACTGAGAATCGCTTGGGGAACTTCCCCACCCAAACAAGCGCTGGTGACAATCAAGCCTTCATGATATTCTTTTAATAAATCTTTATTAATACAAGGACGAGAAAAAATTCCTTTACCTTGAACACCTTTGAGGTGAGAAATTGTAGTTAATTTAACTAAATTTTTGTAACCTTTGGTATTTTTAGCTAAAACGACTTGATGATATTTAGGACGGCGTTCTTGTTTCTCAATATCGCCGTTAATTACATACATTTCATTGCCGATAATCGGCTTAATATTTTGACTACGGCAGATTTTGATCAGTTCAACAGCTCCATACATGACACCATGATCGGTAAGAGCGATCGCTTTCATTCCCAGTGCGATCGCTCGATCCACCAACTCTGGTAGCTGACTTGCCCCATCAAGTAGACTGTAGTCACTGTGAATATGTAAAGGCACAAAAGACATAAGCATCTCCAACCACAAGCCAAGATATCTCTAGGGGCCTACCTTGTGGTATACCCTTTCGAGGCAGATTTTGTAAAGCAACGGAATCTTAGATTAACAGTTTTTAACCAAAATTAAAGCTGTTCTTTTTCGGGAATTATCACTATTATTAGTGTTGTTTTAATAGTTACAGCAGTTAACCAGTACCTAGCCAATGAGTCAAACAGAGAGAACTACTTCGTCTGAAACCAAAGCTAGCCCTTGGTGGCAGCGTATCCCTCTCACGTTGCAAATTCTCATCGCCTTAATAGCAGCAGTCAGCGTCGGAATTGCTCTTGGTGCAGGGAATCCTAATCCCAGCAACGCCACTTTAATCAACAATTTAGCAATTCCGGCTGAATTAGTGCTAAAGGCTCTCCGTGCCTTGGCTACACCCTTAATTTTGGTAGCGGTGCTGCATACTTTAATGACCACCAACATCCCTGGTACAGCCGGACGGCGGTTAGCAGTGCTACTTTTAACCAACACAACCGTAGCTATTTTGGTGGGACTGTTCGTAGCCAATGTACTGCGTCCAGGGACTTGGGGCAATGTAAACACCTCAATAAGTACGGCAATAACTCCTCAGAGTCTCGACCCTTGGGGAATACTCAAAGATGCTGTACCCGAAGCCGTCCTCAAGCCATTGGTTGATAATAATGTCATCCAACTGATTGTGATTGCCCTGAGTTTTGGCATCGTCCTGCGTGGATTAAAATCTGAACAAATCGCCCAAGGGAAGAATGGATTCCAGCCGATAGAGGATGTCATCGGAATTTTATTTGAAGCGGTAGTCCGGATCCTCAACTGGGTAATTGCTTTAGTGCCGTTCGCAGTCTTTGGGATTGTAGCTAAAACTATTGCGATGCAGGGCTTTGCACCATTTAAATCTTTGGGTGCATTCATCGTCGCCGTATTGTTAGCACTGGTATTGCAGGCGTGCTACTACCTGATCAGAGTAAAACTTGGTTCTTGGGTACACCCGCTAAAATTTCTCGCTGGTGGTTCTGATGCCTTTTTGACAGCTTTCTCAACTTCTTCCTCTGCGGCAGCAATGCCCATAACCTTTGAGGTTTTACAAACAAAAGTCGGTTTAAGGGAATCTTCTGCTGCTTTAGGGGCATTAGTCGGGGCAAATTTCAATAATGATGGCACTGCCCTCTATGAAGCAATGTCTGCGTTGTATATTTCCCAACTGATTGGACAACATCTGAGTCTGACACAGCAGTTAATTGTCATCCTTACGTCGATTTTTGCATCAGTAGGTGCGGCTAATATTCCCAATGCGGGACTGGTAACAATGACACTAGTGTTCACTTCTGTCGGCTTACCTACCCAGTACATCGCTTTACTAGTTACTGTAGACTGGTTTCTGGATCGCTGCCGTACCGCGATTAATGTTATGGGAGATATGACTGTCAGTGCTTTACTTGACGGCAAAAAGCCACGTTCTGTAGACGAGGCTTAGTTTGCCAGCTTTTAGTTGAGTTCAGCAGCTTGTCAAATATCTAATGCTGTTGAGGTCCTTTGGCGTCACATGCTTTAGTCCAGCAACGTTCTAAAAGTTGCAGACGCCAGATCAATACAAAGCGTTGGGGATTCAATACTAATTTAGTATCCCGACTAAATAAGGGCTGGTTCAGATACTGCCAAAGAGGAAATTTAATTTTGGTGTGTTTTGGAGTCATAAGAACAAGAAAAATAATATAAAAGTTGTGTCTAGGAATTACCTAATACTGTTTTTCTAGTTAAAGGCTACCCTGCGTTTTTGCTATTGTCTTTGTGGCAATTGCGGAATTCCAGCAAGTGAATCTATGTTGTTTACGCTTTAATACTGAAATTGCACGCACGATTTTTCTGATTCCAGATCGCAAAGCTGTTGCTGCCATTGAGATTAGATAGGTAAAAATTGCTCAATTAGACATCATTGATGTTGATTTTTTTTAATTTTGAATTGCTTTTCATCCCACCGTTACCACCCGCCGAATTTCGTCGCTGCGAAACCCGATCGCCATTGGACGACGTACCCCCAAAAGTGCTACCACGTCGTACAATTCCAGTACCACCCCTTCTATTCGCAGGGAATGGACAATATCACCGCTTTTCAGGTCAATCACTAGTAACCCACAGCGAGGCTCAACATTTTTCTGATGCAATTTATCGTCTAAAGCCAAGCCGCTGAATGTCTTGTTATGCCTGGGTTGGGAAATTCCCACTACTGCAAAGTTGCCATAAAATGCACAACCCCGCAGATATCCCGGACAAAAGGCGACTGGTTCAAACACTCCCCGCTTTAAGTCGGCAAAGCCAAACTCTCCTGTGCCTGAGTTGAGCAGCCAGAGTTTTTCCTGATGCCAACGCGGGGAGTGAGGCATAGACAGCCCCCGCAAGATGATTTCATTGCTTTCTACGTCAATAACACAGCCTCCATTTGCCCGATAGTCCCGCCAGCCCTCGGCTACGTCCGATTGGCTGACAGCAGTAACGTATTTGGGTTTTTCTTGCTGCATTGCCAACCCATTCAGGTGACATCTATCTTCAGCCGCTAGTTTGCTAATAAAGGTTGGCTGCCATAGAGGAACGAAACTGTGGGTTTCGCTGGCTGTTCCCAAACAACTAAATAAAGTATTGACAAATAATAGTTTTTGTGAGTTTGAATCTTTTTCTTCTGCTTTACTCAAAGCGATATCATGAATATCTAAATCTCCTGTTACATAACTCATTTGGGGCAAATAGAGAGCATCATAGCCTTGGTGGTTTTCTCCGGGTTGGATAATGTTTTCAAATCGCCACAGTTGATACAGGGAACTCATGTAGAGGCTGTTGCCATTGGCATACAAACCCATACAGCGCTCAAAGCTACGTTCAAATACAGACAAATTGCCGTTTGGTTGCAAGCCGATGAAAAATAATTTCCCTGCTTGATAAGTAGTAAAGGACAAACTGAGGTTTTGCTCATACAGCCAAGCGGTAAACTGGCGCGAAGCGTTGATTTCTAAAGATGGTTTGTCGATGGGATTCACTTAGCTTTGACTCCTTAATAACTCTGATGTTGAATCGGTGACAGGACAGAAAAAACTTTCAGTCAATGTCTCTATTGTCCATAATCTGGGCAATGCACGAGCAACAGCCGCTCTGTCAGGGCAAACAAAGCATTACCATATCGAAATCAGCAATAGTATTTTAGAAATCTGCAATTCTCAAGATTGCGCGAGCTTATCTTTCATTCCACAGGTCTTGAACTCGGTTTGTAGTGTAGACTACTATTTTTTCTTTTTCAGGGACGACTCTTCAAGTTTTTATGTAAATTTATGTAACTGATTATTTTATTCAGTGATAGATAAAACACAATCTTCCCTGTAGTCTAATGTAGTACTTTGAAGGAAGAAGAACATGACTAATGCAGTTTTTACCGACATTTTTGATGGCAATCTAACCGACAATAACACCACAACAGGTACTAATTTAGACGATGTAATCCTTGGTGATAATGGGAATGACTTTCTAACAGGTTTAGCTGGTAACGATCTTCTGTTCGGCAATAACGGCAACGATAGGATCGACGGTGGATTGGGCAACGATGAAATCAACGGTGGATTGGGTAACGATACAATCGACGGTGGATTTGGCCTTGATACCTTAGATGGTGGCGCTGGTATTGATACTCTGGATGTGACTTTTTTCAGTGGGGCTTATGTACTGAACTTGACAACCGGAGTCACCAATTTTGTGGGTGAGACGGGAATTAATTTTGAGAATGTTAATACTGGTTCTGGCAACGACAGTATTACTGGCAGTGCGGCTGATAATGTCATCAACACTGGTAGCGGCAACGACACGATCAATGGTGGAAATGGCAACGATATTCTTATTGGTGGAGCAGGTACTGATAGAATAACTGACGGCGGTGGCGATGACATCTACAAGTACTTTAGTACTTCTGAAAGTCAGGTAGGTGTGGCACGGGATATCCTCACAGATTTTACACCAGGGTTTGACAAGATCGACTTGTCGGCAATAGATTCTGAATTATCACTTTTGGGCAATCAAGCCTTTAAATTTATCGGTACTGCTGCCTTCACTGGAGGTGCTGGCGAAGTACGTTACTTTGCAAGTGGTAGCAACCTATTCGTTCAGGCAGAGATCAATGGTGACGGTAACATACTCGCAGATTTAGAAATTCAAGTGAATGGATTGTCAACGATCGCCGCGACTAATTTCATCCTTTAAGTTTGGGACATATTAGAATGACCCTTTAATAAGCATAAAAAACTGGGATGGCCATCTTGCCTATCCCAGAAAAAAGAGAATTTTCTCATCAAACGCCTTGGCTATATTCGAGCTAAGGCGATTTCGTTGTATCTAATAATGAGTGCCTGTTTTCCGATGGTTGATGGCAGTCACAGCATCAGGCTTGAGTAGTTTCCCTTCGTCCACGGTTGCATATACAACCCAATGATCGCCACATTCCAGACGTTGGTTGACTGAGCATTCCAAATATGCTGACGAATCGGTGAGGATGGTACAACCGTTATCTGCAACTGCTGTACTAAAGTTGGCAAATCGATCCTCCCCAGGCGCGAAAGATTTACGGAAATGCTTCATGTAGTCTTGATGATTGCCTTCAGGTAGAATATTTAAGGCAAACTTACCGCCTGGATACATCAAAGATTCGATCGCTCGCTCTTTAGCGATCGCCACTGTTATTCCGGGTGGGTTGAAGGTAGCTTGAGAAACCCAAGCGCCTAACATTGCGGTAGACACTTCTCCTTGTTTAGCTGTCACTACGCAAACGGAACCAACAATCCGGCCAACAGCCTGTTCTACTGGAGTAGCAGCTTGTTGTGGTACGCGTACCTTTTTAGCTTTTTTCAGGGCTTGGGCAAAGTCTGTACCGAGTTCTTCACAGAATTTGAGAGTGACATCATCAGGTTTAAACTTCACCTTCAGGGTGTCAAAGCCAAAGCGATATCCAGCATCCCGGAGTTTACCTTCAATTAAGTCAAATGCTTCGCCGCTCCAGCCGTAGGAACCAAATACCCCAGCGAGTTTGCTGTTGTCACCACTCGATAGCACAATCCCTAAAGCAGTATGAATGGGAGTTGGCGCATGACCACCGATGGTAGGAGAACCGATGATAAAACCCTCTGACTGTGCGAGGTTGATGCGAATTTCATCAGGGGTAGCAAATTCGCAGTTAATCGATTTAACTGCAACTCCACCTTTAGTTAGTCCCAGAGCGATCGCTTGTGCTAAAGTCGCCGTATTACCGTAAGCTGAAGCGTAAAGTAGGGCAACGGAAATTTCGCGATCGTTGTGAGAACGGCTCCACTCTCCATAAGCTTTGGTAAGCTCGATTAAGCTGCTGCGTACTAAAGGCCCATGACCCACAGCATACATTCTCACCTGCAAATCTGATATTTTCTCCAAAGCTGCTTGCACATGAGGAGTTTGGGGAGCCATCAGGCAGTTAAAGTAGTAACGCTGATCTTCTTTGAGGGCTTCCCAGTTATCATCAAACACTTCATCACCACAGAGATGAGTTGCAAATAACTTATCTGTGTAGAGAATTTGGGTTTGCTGATCGTAGGTACAAAGTCCTTCCGGCCAACGCGGACTTGGAGTGGGCAAGAATTTCAAAACATGACCCTTACCTAAATCCAGAGTTTCTTTCCCCCGCATCACCAAGACATTTAAATCTTGCTCTAAGAAAGCAGCACGCAAATTGTTCGCACCAGGAAGAGAACAGACAAAAGTTACCTGTGGCGCTAGTTCTAAAATTGCTTTCAGGGTTGCAACTCGATTGGGGCTAAAATGACCCAGGATGATATAATCCAAACTTTGTAAATCTAAAGTCTGCCGCAATGCCTCTAAATAAATTTCGGTAAAGCTTTCTGGCGGTGGATCGATAAGTGCGGTTTTATCAGCTTCAATTAAATAGCAATTGGAGGTAGTACCTCTTTCAAGTGCGTATTCAATTTCAAACCGCAGACGTGACCAACTACGCGCTCTGATAGCTTTAGTATTGGTAGCAATTGGTAAAACTTGTACGTCGCGTGGCTTGGAATTGGTCATAGCTGTTGGATAAAGTTAGGGAACAGGAAATAGGGAATAGGTTATAGGGTATAGATCATAGGAAACAGGGGATAGTTTTCTTTGCTGTCCCCTGTCACCTGTTACCTCTTGCCTCTTTCTTAGTAGTAATTACCTACTTTGCGATGGCGAACGGCTGTCAATCCATCGTTTTTGGAGACACGACCTTCTTGGACGGTGCAGTATAAAACCCAGTGGTCGCTGCATTCCATGCTGGTCTGTATTTCACATTCCATGTATGCCAAAGCATCTGCCAGAATCGGCGAACCGTTTTTCGCAGTTTGAGTTTTCACTCCTGCAAAGCGGTCAGCACCAGGATGCAAGCGCTTGAGGAAGTGTTTCTTGAGTTCTTGATAATTGCCTTCTTCCAAAACGTTGAGGACGAAGCGATCGCCTACTTGCATTAAGGAATCAATGGCGCGGTCTTTAGCAACAGCAATTGTGAATCCTAATGGTTGCAAACTCGCTTGCGTTACCCAGGATGCCAGCATTGCACTTGAGACATTATCTTTTTTTGTAGTGACTATATATAGTCCGCTGCTAATGCGACCCAGTGCCTTTTCCATGTTGACATCGAGGGACTTGATTTGCTTAATGTTGCGATCGCGCACTAGCAATTGTCCGATGTCTTTACCCGCTTCTTCACACAACTGGAATGTTGAAGCGCTGGGAGCCTCTCTAATCCGAATCGCTGGGAAGGCTTCTTTGATGCCAGAGTTAAGAAATTGTCTGCGGATTGTATCAATGGGTTCATCATCCCCACCGTAACATTCAAACAGCCCAAGCAGTTGCTTGTTCTTGGCGACAGCTAGCACCGAACTGATACTAGCTTGGGCGGCGGCGGAGGTAGTTGGGGGCATACCAATAATGATGCCTGCTGCTCTCCCGGCTAGTTCTTGAATTTCTTGGCTTTCAGCAGTACTCAGATCCAGTACTTCTACGCCAATGCCAGTTTTCAGTATACCTTCGGCAATTGCGTGACCAAGGCGTTCACCATAACCATATTCTGAGACAAAAAACAAGCCAACTGTTGTTTCTGCTTTCGCTTGTTTTTGGCTCCAATTTTCGTAGCACCCAGTCAGAACATCTAAATGGTGGTATAATAACGGACCGTGACCATTGGCGATAATATTAATCTTTCCGAGATCGCCCATCCGCTTCATCGCATTTAGCAGCGAACGAGCGTTAGGGCCCATCAAGCAGTCGTAGTAAAATCTAAAGTCAGCTTCAATCGCTTCTAAATCTTCGTCAAAGGTGCGATCGTCACAAAAATGCATCCCAAAAGCATCGCAGGTGTAGAGAATTTGGGTTTTGCGGTCAAAGCTAAAGATTGTATCCGGCCAGTGCAGGTTAGGCGCACTCACGAATTCCATTTCGTGTCCTTTGCCGATATCTATGCGATCGCCAGTTTTGACAACCCTCTTGGAAAAGGGATCGTGTACTAAGCCTTCCAAAAATTGAAGCGCAACTTTTGAGGCTAAAACAGTAGCTCTAGGAGCTAACTGGAGGACATCTTCTACCAAGCCGCTATGGTCTGGCTCTGTGTGACTAACAATTATGTAATCAATTGTTTTGGGGTTGACAAGACCTTTAAGGGTTTCTAAATACAGATCGCGAAACTTCTGGTGAGAAGTATCAATTAAAACTGTTTGTTCACCCCTAATTAGATATGAATTGTAGGTTGTACCGTTTTGCAGTCCGAATTCGATATCAAAGCGATCGCGATCCCAATCAAGAGAGCGAATCGCCGTTGTGTTAGGGGCAATTTCTACAGTTTGTATAGTTAGCCGATGTTGAACATTCTCTGCATTGGCCTTGCCGGTCGTAGACATCGATACCATTATTCGTCTCCGAGCGCAAATTAACAGGTTTTTCTTCTGCCCCCATTCTCCCTATTATTTTTATTTGAGGTTGTATTGAATATCAGTTTTTGAAAAATTTAACTTGTATCAATTATTGCTGTTTTTTAGCAAAGAAGATGACTTAGAATTATACTAAATATTAATCTATACTTAAAATTTACTGAATACTTTTTTTGCTATTTATCTGATTTTCTCTTAAGTTAAAAATATCATAGCAATTATATTTTGGCTCTTCAGTACTTGTTATGCTAAACTAATAATTAAAATGCCAATTCAATAAGCATCTTACTCTAAAATTATTAAAGTTTCTGAACCCATAAGCTGAACGCTTAATTAGCTTGAGTTTGTTATTG
>JADEXV010000448.1 GCA_015206945.1 Nostocales cyanobacterium LEGE 12452
GTTTAATAAGTAACCAAGCGAACATTATATTATGTACCAATTGTCAGCTTTATTTATGCTGTGACAGGAGCTATGCAATATCTAAAGAGAGTTAAAAACCCTTTATCTACTCTATATCTCGCCACCTGCTTAACTCATGAGTTAGGATGACTATATTTTAATCAGGTGATATGAAAAGAATAGAAGTTGAGCAAAGAACTATTTTAATTGGTTTGGCTGGTAGCCACGGCTATGGTTTAAATCGTCCTGATTCAGACTTTGATTATCGGGGAGTATTTATTGCACCCAAAAGGTACTATTTGGGATTTGATCGGATAGAACAAAAAGATACTGGTTGGGATGAACCAGGAATATTTCCATTCATTGATGGTAACAAAGACACAGTTATATATGAATTAAGAAAAATCCTCCAGCTATTAGCTGGCGCAAATCCCAATGTTTTAGAATTGCTTTGGTTGAATAACTATCCTTTTTTAAGCGCAGTTGGACAGAATTTAATAGATCATAAACAGTTATTTTTGAGCAAGAAGGTAAAACATACTTACACTGGTTATGCTTTTGCCCAAATCAAAAAGATGGAAACTCATAGGAAGTGGTTGTTAAAGCCACCGCAAAAAAAACCGATACCATCTGACTTCGCTATAGAAGACGAAGCACCTCTGAGTAAAGATGAGCTAAATGCTTTTCTGGAGTATCTTTATAACTTAATCAGAGGACGGATTGAGTTTTTAGAAGAAGCGGAACAATTATATCAATTGCTGACAGCAGATATTGATTTTAAAGGAGTGTTAAAACAATATACTTTACCTGACGAAACTTTGGAATATACCCAAAAGTTAACCAATAGCCGTAAAGATTTTATCCGTCTGCTTCAGAAAAGTCAAAGCTATCAAATAGCTTTAAGAGAATGGAAGGCTTACTTATCTTGGCAGGAGAATAGAAATCCGGCTAGAGCAGAAATGGAAAGAAAGTCGGGTTTTGACCTGAAACATGGAATGCACTGCATTAGATTGTTACGCAGTGGAGTAGAAATATTGCGGCGAGGTGAAGTGATTGTAGATAGGAGAATAGCTGGTGATGTTGAAGATTTAAAAGCTATTTTAAAGGGTGAGTATTCTTATGAGCAGGTGATGAAAATGGCAGAAGATTTGGTCGCCGAAATGGAAGTTGTTTGCGAACAATCTGCCCTACCTCATAAACCTGATTTGGAGCAAATTAATGAGTTGTGTATGGAATTGGTGGAAATGCAAAAATGGAGTCATTAGTCATTGGTCATTGGTCATTGGTGCTTATAACTGACAAAGGACAAATAACAAATGACTAATTTTAAAGAGTGTACATTAAATCAGCAAAGCCATAGAGGCTGATGATGAGTAATAGGGATGCTGTTAGTTGGGTAATTCGTGTTTGGGGTGAGGGAGCGATCGCTTCCCGCACTAAGATAGAAATAGATGCCCCCACTACTAAGCTCAAACCTAAGATTAAATAGGGCATGTCAGGTAAAATGCTAGCTATTGCCAGCATCGCGATCGCTAATAAGAGCATCAATAATTCTACAAACCTGGGCGGGTTGTATTGGCTAGATAGAACAAAGCTGTTGAACCAAAAAGACCAAAATCTCATAATCAGTTTTGAGTTAGGAGTTAGGAGTTAGGAGTTATATAGTCAGTGCTGATTGAGGAATTAAAGTTGTGAGATATGAAGCAGCTTTCCATTCAAAACTCTTAACTATTAATTCTTCAACGGAGGCGGAGCATTTCCGGCTCCGCTCCTAACTTTTAACCCCTAGCTCCTAACTTTTGACCTGTGCCGTTCTTTTGTGCAGTATCACTTTCTGGTAGTTCCACGCCAAAGACGCGGCTAAAAACTTTGGCAACTTTGTAGCCAGAATCAATCGATTCTAAAGGGTCTTTCCGCAGTCTGTGACGCAAGCATAGGGTAATTACGCGATGGATATCATCAACTGTAACTTCAGTGCGTCCTTCATAAGCTGTTAACGCTTTGGCGGCGCGGTTACTAACTATGTCACCCCGCAAACCATCTACATCCAGTTCTGAGCAGACTTCAGAAATTTTTACCCGCAGATCGTAGTCAAGTTTCACTTCTGGCAAAAGCTGTTGAGCATTGACAATTTGCTGTTGCAATGCTTCTTGCTGGGGTTTGTAGTTTTCGAGAAATACTAGAGGATTTTGGTCAAAATCCGCCCGCTGTTCTACGATTTGCACCCGCAAAGCTGGTTCTTTGACTGTGTGAATTTCTGCGTGCATCCCAAAGCGATCGAGTAATTGGGGGCGTAGTTCGCCTTCTTCTGGGTTTCCAGAACCCACAAGCACGAAACGCGCTGGGTGACGGATAGAAATACCTTCTCTTTCTACAGTGTTCCATCCACTGGCAGCGGAGTCGAGTAACACGTCTACAAGGTGGTCATCTAGTAAGTTGACTTCATCCACATAAAGAATGCCTCGGTTAGCCTTTGCCAGCAGTCCCGGTTCAAAGGCTTTGACACCTTCAGATAAAGCTTTCTCGATGTCGATTGTGCCACAAACTCTGTCTTCTGTAGCTCCTAGCGGCAAGTCTACCATTTGGACTTTTTTGTGAGCTACGGGAATTTCTGCCCCTTGTTCTAACAGTTGGCGGACTTCATCGCTCATTAAGTCGGGGTCGCTAGGATCGCTACTGAATGGGTCATTAGCAACCACAGAAATTTCTGGTAGCAGATCAGCCAGCGCCCGGATAGTTGTGGATTTCCCAGTGCCGCGATCGCCCATAATCATTACACCCCCAATTTTGGGGTCAATCACGTTCAATAGCAGCGCCAGTTTCATTTCTTCCTGGCCCACAATTGCCGTAAAAGGAAATACTACGCGACGCGCACTTGCCGTGGATTGAGCAGTTGGACTCACTAAATT
>JADEXV010000449.1 GCA_015206945.1 Nostocales cyanobacterium LEGE 12452
GTCTAAATTAAGTCGGAGAGAACTTTTAATATTTCTTGCTGGCAGTGCTGGTGCTGCTATTTTGGGAGACAAACTCCTAAATGCTTTTGCTAGAGTTGCAGAAGTAAAAACGCCCAGTACCAGCTTTACACCTCTACGCTTACCACATCCCCTACCAATTTATCAACAGCAGAAAAATTTCTTGCCAACAGGAATTGGTCAGGGAGAAATAGTTAATGCATCTGCGGATATTAAGTTAGGTAGCTACAACGTTATTGATGATGTGATAGTGCCGCCAGAGTACGAACGTTATGTAATTGTCAGTTGGGGCGATCGCGTCTTTCCCAACAAAGATGATTATTTCGGTTACAACAACGATTTTACTGGGTTTATTCCCCTTGGTAAAACTGATAATGTAGGGTATTTATGGGTAAATCATGAATACATTAGTTTTCCATTTTCTAGTTTAGTAGTAGAAAATTCATCTGATCTGAAAGGACTACCCGATGCATTTGAAAACGTAATTGGTTGGGCTTTACCCTCCAGCAGAAATATTGAAGTTGAAGGGGAATTTTTATATAATCAAGGCGGCTCAATTGTCCGCATCTCTCGCCAAAATACAAGTAAACGTTTTGCTGTAGTCAAAGATTCCAAAAATCGCCGCCTTCATGGTCTTTCTGGGTTGGGTATCAATAGCCAACGCAATGATGACTACAAAAGTATCACAGCTTGGGGAAGTCGCAACCACCAAAAAGGTGACAAAAATTATTTAATTGGAACTGGCCCGGCTGCAAGCCAAGTTTTTAATCTATCCTCTGATGAATTGGGCAACAAAATTATTGGTACAGCTTTCAACTGTTCTGGCGGTAAAACTCCTTGGGGAACGATTTTATCTGCGGAAGAAAACTTCCAAAATAGCGTTACAGAAGGAGTCAAAGCTAATGGTACTCAGACAGATTATACAGAGAAAACTGTCGGCAAGACTTTTGGATTAGTTGGCGAAAAATACGGCTGGATTGTAGAAGTTGACCCCAAAAATCCGAAATTTCGTCCCCGTAAACACACTTCGTTGGGTCGTTTTCGCCATGAAAATGTTGCTCTGCGCGTTCAAAAAGGTAAGAAATTAGTTGCTTACTTGGGTGATGACAGACGCGGGGGACACACTTGGAAATTTGTCAGTGCAAACACTATTTCTTCACCCACCAGTAAAACTAACAGTAGTTTATGGGAAAAGGGAACCTTGTATGTTGCCCGTTACAATCCAGACGGTACAGGTAAATGGATACCGTTACTTTTAACTACCGCTACCAATCCAATTACGCCGACAGTTCTATCTTCTGTAGAATTTGCTGCGTTGCAGAAAGTACAAAAAGAAGGTCTTTTACCACTACCAAGACGCAATGGCATTGCAGGTGAAAGCAAAGATGGTGGTACATTTAAATGCGATCGCACTAACGAAGCAAAAGCACTACCTGATTATCAAAATAAGAAACTCTCTGACTTCTACTCTAGCCAAGGTGCTGTACTCACTGATGCCTTTTTAGCTGCAAACTTAGTCGGTGGAACTCCCACAGCGCGTCCAGAAGATATAGAAGTGCATCCAACCACCAAAGAAGTCTTCATTGCCTATACTGATGGTGCGCCAGGAAGCGATGGTTATCCTGATTCGCGGATTTTTCAAGTTGCCAAGTTAAGTACAGATGCCAAGGCGACTCAGCAATCAGGAGGACTGTACAAAATTATCGAAGATAGTGCTGATGCCACAGGTTTAACCTTCCGGTGGCAGAGATTTGCCCAAGGCGGCGAAGCTGGTTCAGTTAATGGTGCTGGTTTTGCCAACGTTGATAATCTAGTTTTTGACAATCAGGGAAATGTTTGGGGTGTCACGGATATGTCTACCGGCACTCACAACGGTTTTGATGTAGGTGCTGAAGGTAAGCAAACCAAAATCGATCATACAGTTAGTGGTAATGTTTCTGATTTTACCGGAGTTTTCGGTAATAACTGGCTGTTTTATATCCCTACCAGTGGTACAAATGCCGGACAGGTAATACCATTTGCTCATGGGCCAGTGCGTTGCGAAATGACCGGTCCAACTTTTGTCGGAAATACACTGATTATTTCAGTGCAACATCCTGGTGAAGATTGTCCAATTAACGATGGCACAATGCTAAGTCGCAGCATTGAATTACTAGATTTGAATGGTACTACATTCAATCAAACTCGAAGTTTACCTCGTGGCAGTAGTTGGCCAAGTAATATCTCGAAAAGTGATGGTGGTAAGGAGCAAGCTACAGGTATTCCCCGACCATCTGTAATTGGTATCCGCCCGAAAAATTCTCGCAGTAAGTTTATTTAAGCTGTCATCTTAAAACATTCTCAATTAGCACCATTGCCCGCCCAGAAATTTATTCTGAGGCGGTTATTATAACTGCTGTAATATATCAGCTTTGACTCAGATCTTACATTACTTTTAATAGCTTTATTTTTTGGTATAAGACCCTTACCAAATTTAAAGTTTGCTGGTCTTCAATCAGTCGGGGATTCAGACCCGCGACTTCTGAATTCTTCTTCAATTATCGGAAACATATTCTTATTAAAAAAAGTTATTTATAAATTCAAATTAATCAATATATAACCTGATGTTAATACTTAGTAATTAAATTAAGGGAAACATGACTATTTTAGTCTGTGTAAGCAGCATCAGACAGTCTTAATTTGTTATTCCTTGCTATTTATTAGCTGTTAAATATGTGTCAAATCTCAATAAAAATCTAAGTAATTGTTGTAAGTATATATAGGACTAATATTTGATTTCTGAAAAAGCTCCGTACATTTGAAGAGTGGGGAAATCAAAAGTGGTGTGTCGGATAAACCACTCAAACATCCACTTCAGATGAGAGAACGAAGGAATCAAAGCACA
>JADEXV010000450.1 GCA_015206945.1 Nostocales cyanobacterium LEGE 12452
CTGCTTCTCTGCCCCCCTGCCCCCTGCCCAATCCCTATTTACTCTTAACTTTTGTCCGCTTTTCCTCCTGGCTATTCCGAACAATTGGGATAGTGAAGTGAAACTGACTGCCCTGGTCTTTGCCAGTTGACTCTGCCCAAATTTCTCCACCCCAGCCATTAACAATTTGACGGCAAATTGCTAAACCAAGTCCAGTCCCGCCAGTGGTACGGCGCAGCGCTCCTTCTTCTTGATAAAAGCGGTCAAAAACTACTTCTAAACGATTTGGTTCAATGCCGCGTCCAGTGTCAACTACAGTCACCTCGACCATTTGGTGGCTGTTGTAAATCGCCTGAATCGTGATTTCTCCTTGGGGTGGGGTAAATTTCAATGCATTGTCCATGAGTTTTGCCAGTACCTCGACTAGCCAATCACCGTCAGCTCTTACTAAAGGTAGGTTTTCGGCAATTTGAGTCTTGATTTGGGGCGGCTTTTCCATTGAGGAACGCGTGCGATTGCGGCTGAGTGCTAAATCCACACATTCTTGTAAAGTGAGGGATTCTGGATGCCATTCCACCCGCCCGCTTTCCAAGTTGGAAAGTGTAAGAAAATCTTGTACCAGTTTTCGCATCCGCTCTGAGTCGGAAAGAGCGGTGTTGAGCATGACTTGCTGCAACTCCAAAGGCATATCCGGTTCGGTAGCGAGACTTTCTAGGCACACTTGAATTGTGGATAGGGGGGTACGCAGTTCGTGTCCGGTGATGGCTATGAGGTTGCTGCGGGTGCGGTCTAGGGCTTCTAGCTGCTGATTAAGTTCTTCTAGGTTAGCGTAAGCTTCCGCTTGAATGAGAGCTGCTCCTACTTGAGTAGCGATCGCTTCTACCAAATCCAATTCCCCAGGTTGGCACTCGTGCGGTGGCATCCGGCAGTAATGTAATTCCACAATCCCCAATAATCGTCCCTGATAGAAAACTGGTTCCATCAGCCAAGAACGAATGGCAAACTTTTTGGCGATCGTGGAAAGTCCTGGCGATTTGGTAACACGGGGGTCACTCAGCGTATCGCTCACACAAACACCTTCGCCTTGTTCCACGATGTCTTGAAATAGCGAATTTTTCTCTAACTCCCAGGTTTGCCCACAAACAGATAAAACACCAGGGGTCAAAAACTCGTGTTCAATTATGGCTTGGCTATCTGTGGCTTGAGCGCGGTAAATTAAACAGCGACAAGCTTCTAGGTGTTGCCCTAATTCTTGTGCCGCCACTTGGAGAACTTCGTGAGGATCGAGCGATCGCCGAATGGCAGTACTAATTGAGTTGACTAATCGTTCTTTTCGTGCTTGGGCAGCAATAGAACGGTAAGCTTTGTGCAATTTGTACTGGCTAGCTTGTAAATAAGTTACTAAGCGCTGCACAAAGGGATCTGTATCAATGTCACAGGCATACTCATTTACCTGTTCGGCTCCAGAGAGGTTTCGCGGCTCCCCGATGCCAAATCTCTGACGTGCCTGTTGAATTTTACTTGTCAGTTCTGGTCTGTAAACCAAAACCCTATCTAACAGCAATTCGGCGGCTTTCAGGCTAACTCCCCTTTCCGATGTCCAAATTCCCTCAAATCTTCGAGCTGTGTCTATATCCAGATTAGGGCTTAGTTCCGGTAGTTGCTTGTTTTTGGCAAGAGAACTAAGGTTTTCTCGGCAAACCAGACAAGTAGCATAATTGTCAGCAATCACGACCAAATGCCACTCCTGACTTAAGCCATCCGTTGGCTCAAAAGCCACTTTTTCGTAATGTTCCGAACTGTTGGCGAAATCCGTTTCTGGAGCAGATAATACGTATATTTGATTACTTCGCAAAGCAAGTCGCTGGTAGCGATGAGCTTCTTGGCGGTAGAATCGCTCTCGCTGGAAACTAGCAATTACAAGGGGTTTCGCTAAAGTCGCAGCCAAAACTTGATCTTCCATCGCGTGGGAGAGCGCCGTTAGTGAAGCCTTAAAATATAGCTGGGGCCGCAAGTAGGGTAGGGACTTTAGCAGATCACTCAGCACAGAAGTCGAAATGCTCATGAATTATTGTTAAACGCTCAACCTCGATCAGATCCACGTCACAGCTGCATTGTACAAATTCCAAGGTACTCTCAAGTTAAATAGATAGTTGCAATATGTAAAGAACGCTAAAAAGCGCTTTTCGCCAAAGCAGTCGCAACACTTTGTTACTAACTAAGGGGCGTGGGTACACTTTATTTGTTGATTGACAACCTATTACGCCCAATATACATTCAGGGCAACTGATGCTTTTGCTTGTACAGGTAAATTTTTCAGGAATAAGTACTAAAACATTAATTCTTGTATGGTTTTAACTACTGTGTTCGCTAATAACAACGGACGATCGATTTACAGTCTATACGTTGGCAAAATAGCCTGTCGTAGACATTGCCTACTTTGCCGACATTAATTTCTGCTCACTAAATCAATTTTCTTAGCCAAAAATCATGACTGCGATATTTACATAACTTAATCCCTGATTAGTGATTAAACTTAATCAATTAATTATCATAAATTAGTCTAATCAAATATCAAAGATTATTTAAAACAAAATCCTATACTAAATAAATTTTTTTTATGTTCAACAAAAACTGTAAGACATTTTTGCTGAGTATACTATATATCTTGTATTTTTGAAAGTTCAACGACTAATAAATTATTCTCAAAATACTTAGTCAGTTTTCAATCTTGGTCTGGCATTTATAAAATATAAATTTATCGACTTATCGACGAAAGACAGTTCTTGCTGTTCGCGCAGCGTGTCGTAGACAGGGCAGTCTTCCTGCTGACTTTTCACGGGAAGTACTGAAACCCTCATCAAGACTGAGGGTAGGCGGTAGGGTGTAGTAAGACATCTACACCCCACACCCCACACC
>JADEXV010000091.1 GCA_015206945.1 Nostocales cyanobacterium LEGE 12452
GAGGTGCAGGGGAGCAGGGGAGCAGGGGAGAATTAGTAGTAGTAAGTCTTTCTCCTCTGCCCCTCTGCCCCTTGTGCCCAATGCCCCACTTCTATTCAGGTAATTTATATTGCCCAACAATACGCTTGGCAAACTCTGGAACGTGCGCTTCTAATTTCTCTGGATGATTGCGCTTCACATACAAATAATTCCGAGTAAAGTGAGAATCAATGGAAAATCGCGCATATTCTAGACCCTTGGGGCCGATTTTTTCGATTACCACACCCATCAGTTTTGCTGCCCACATCGGCAGGGTAACACCTTTATCGTAAGCGGGAATACTTTGTTGCACGGCTTCTTTTCGGTTGCCTTTAGACGTTACTGGTTGGGTATCTAACTGGTCTTTCACTAAATCTAGCATTTCCTTACCAGTGTCATTTCTAACTACAATCCATTGCCAGCCGAAGGGTGCGCCCATGTAACCAACAACTAAGTCGGCTAGGGAATTGACATAATCAAAGCAACTCATACAGGATGGTGCAAAGACATCTTTGAGTTTGTTGGTCTTCAAGCCAAAGAAAGGCACTGTTTCTGATGAGCCATCTTCATGTTTGAAATGAACCCGGAAGTCTTGCATAAATTCGTAATGCACAACTGTGTCAGGCGATCGGCTGGTGGTTTCTAAGAATTTTTGCAATCCGGCGCGGTTAACGTTATCTACGCAGGGCGTACCCAAAACATACAGCTTTTCTAAACCAAGTTGTTTTTCTACGGCTCGTAATGCCTGGATTTGGCAACCAACACCAATTACCAACAGCCGTTTCATCCCCGATTTTTCCACCTGTTCTAATATGGAAAGGTTCGGAGAAAGTGTTGGTTTATTTACTCGTGCTGCTAGTATTTCTTCTGGGGTACGGGCGATGACGGGCATGGGTTGAAAACGGTCTTCTTTGGTATTTTGTACGCAGACGACACCTTCAACTAAGCCGCGATTAAGCATTTCAATGGCAATGCTGCTAACAATACCCGTCCATTGTGCGCCTTCGATGGGCTGCTGTTTCTTGGCCGCTATCATGTCTTGATGAACACCAAAGTAGAGTTCATCGGGGTTTTCGAGATGGCGCGATCGCGTGTGTGTTTCTTCTTCAAGTTCGCCTATTTGCTGATTAATAAAAGCGCAAGCTTCCTTGACATAGTGAATATAATATGTATCGCATAGTCCGCACTCGCTACAGAGTTCTTTCGCAGGGCGGCGGCTGGTAGGTTTTAAGGCTCTGGCTTTTTTGTGAGGAGAAACTGAGGTCATATAAACTTTTTGTTTTATCCAGGAATCGCTTTTATTACAATACCTTCACTCGCTATGAACTTGACGATAGAGGATGAACAAGACATTGTAATATTTTGAAACGCAGAGGGACGCAAAGTAAACGCATAGGCGCTTCTCTACGAGACGCTACGCGTAGCTTGCTTCCACGAAGTGGTACGCCTTCCCGCAGGGTAGGAACGCAGAGTTTTGCTTAATTTATTTTGCTACGAATTAATTAAATATTGTACTGAGGCTTTGATGAGGAACTATAGAAATACAATCTCACTCAGCGATGAATAGGAGAAATAGAATTTGATTTTTGATACACAGATAAAAGCAGACATTCCCAAACTAGCCTTGGTTGAGCGTAAGAAAGCAAGTGTTTCCGAGATTGTTCTAGCTGGTTAATGATACTAGGTTGATGCCACTGCTGCCAGTAAAATTGCTGAAGATAATCAACCAACCACAGTTGTGCTTCTGTATCTAAATCCTTATCAATTTTTTTGGCTAACTCTAAGGCGTTACGGTAAGATTTAGGCGCTTTTTTCAAGTCTTCGAGTAACTCATTGGGAATAGCTTGTAATTGTTCATAAGATGCGATCGCACTTCCAGCACTACCAGCTGCTATGTTCAATACTGCCTGATTTTGCAAAATTTCCTGATGGCCTGTTTGTGTGAGTACAACAGCCAAAGACTGTGCATTTAAGCGATAAAAAGGAATGCGTTGACAGCGTGATACCAAAGTCGGCAACACAGATTCAGGTGTCGGTGCAATTAAAATTAATGTCGCTTGTCCCGGTTCTTCCAAGGTTTTAAGTAAAGCATTCGCTGCGGCTTCTGCCATTGTTTGCGCTTCTTCCAGCACTACTACATTTCTCGGCGCTTCCAAGGGCGGACGACCTAAAAACTCGGTAATTCCCCGAATTTGCTCTAGTCGAATTACAGGTGGTGCTTTACGCTTGAGTCCTTTTTCGGCTGCTTCTGCTGCTGTTAATCGTTGTCCCTGGTATTGGTACGTTGGTTGCACCCACAATAAAGCTGGATGGTTCCCCTGACGCAAACGGTTTTGTAAAGACGCAGTAACTTCCATCCCATTAGAAAATAGCAATTCCACAAAACATCTGGCTGCTAAACTCCTGCCTACACCATCTGGCCCTACAAATAAGTAGGCTGGAGGAACCCGATTTTGTCTGACAGCCTGAGTGAGTAATTCTATAGCTTGCTGTTGTCCGATAACTGGTGCAAATGGATCGTTAGTCATTAATTATTAGTTAGGAGTTAGGAGTTAAGAATTAAGAGTTATTATTTTTTCTTTGCTTCTCTATATAGTTTTAGCTAATTAATACTTTAGTAAGTTTTTGTGAAGAAAAGCAACTATTTTCAAACAATTTTTGATAGTTTCGATAAGGTTAATACATAAAGGATAAAGAGCAAGGGCTTAAAGTCTTAAATTATCGCCTGCTAACTATCTGCAAGCTTCAACAGGGATTTTAAGCTAGGTTTTTTGCGGTTACTCTAAATTAAATCAGTGAACTTTTAAACATCCTTCAGGGCATCTAAATGTTAGCGAGGTTGTTGGTAAAACTTACCGCAGCTAAATATCAGAAGATTCGGTGATGGTGCAGTTATTCCTATCAGCGATAAAAATATTTGCACCGTCTCTCGAATGCTTTATCTAGGAATTTTCATTGAATGAAAACTGCTAGGTGAAGAGGCGCTGAGTATTTTGGCATTTCTACTGCTAAAAACAGCGATAAAAGACCATAACACCGAAATCAAGATTGCCAAAGGAGACTGATATGGAAATCTTCGATTATGTGATACTGGGAGCCGGATTGGGCGGACTTTCGGCCGCAGCCTGTTTAACTCGACAAGGTTATCGGGTAGCAGTTCTAGAACAACATTATTTACCTGGTGGATGTTGTCACACCTTTGATTACGGGGAATATAGTTTTTGTGCTGACGTACATTATATTTCTCAATGTGGTTCTGGTCAGACTATAGGTCAATTTCTCAACTATCTTAATCAAGATGTACCCTTTAATAGCCTCGATCCTGACTGCATCGATCGAGTTATTACACCAGAGGCAGATTTTAAAATTCCTTTAGGGTGGGAAAATTTGCGATCGCGTTTACTCTCCACATTTCCAGAAGAAGCTAATGCTATCAACCGTTATTGCAATGAAATTCAGCAACTCCACCAAGAAATTCGCAGCCTAGTACAGGAAGTACACTGGTTTGAGCGGAAGTTGTCTGACTGGTTAAAATTACCAAAATATTTGAATTTATTTTTGAAGCGCAATTGGACTCTACAAGATTTGTATAACCATATCGGGTTATCGCCTAAACTACAAGCATTGTTGGCAGGACAAAGTGGGGACTATGCACTACCACCAGAAGAAATTGCGCTACTCACGCACACTTCTCTAACTTGGGACTACTCAGAAGGTGCTTATTATCCCAAACATCACTTCAAACACTTTGTTAACACCATTGCAAACGTCATTACCGCAGGTGGAGGTGTAATCAAATACTCAACTCCGGTAAGCCATATTCAAGTTAGCAACCACAATGTCCATAGCGTCATTGCCGATGGTATAAGTTATTGTGCCAACAAAGCTTATATCAGCGACCTCGACCCCAAATTAACAGTGGAGTTGATGCATGATTCTGAAGCTTTGAGTCACAAAGAGCATCAACGTCTAACCAGTTACGAATACTCAGCCAGTGCTTTCAATATCTACTTGGGTTTAGATAGCCGTTTCGATCCTCAACGTTACGGCATCGGTAATTGGAATATTTGGTATTATCCTACAGGCGACCTCAACAGAGAATATCAACAACAATTGGCAGGTGACTTAACTCATCCGTGGATTTTCCTCTCTTGTCCAACGATGAAATCTAGCGAACCAGGGATGGGGCCAAAAGGACATCACGTTTTAGAGATTGCAACTGTCTGTTCTTATAAACCATTTGAAAATCTGCACAAAACTAATCCAAAAGCCTATAAAGCCAAAAAGCGAGAAGTTTATCAGCAGATGATGACAAGTGTGCGAGATTTGATTCCAGATGTGGACAACTACGCCCGGATGAAAGTTTACGGCACACCTACCACCAGCGAATTTTATCTAGGACAGCCGCAGGGTAATATTTACGGTGCGAAATTAATTCCCAAACAGGTTGGTTTAAATCGTTTGGGATATACAACAGAGTTATCTAACCTGTTTTTCGTCGGAGCAAGTGCCGGATATCCGAGTGTACCAGGTGTGATTGGCAATGGGATGGATGTTGTAGAACTGCTAACAGGACAATCGGTATGGCATAAAGCTGAAATACCTCAGCCTTTGGTGGCAGTTGGTTGATGAGTGCTGAGTACGATTCTTAATTTTGTACTCAGCACTATTTGGGGAAATTAGCAATCAAACCTTAGACGTGAGGAATCTGGATATCTCCGCGTGTGCCAACACAGCACCAGGTTCGCGCTGGAGAGCGTTGTAATACTTTCTCTCGAAGGTATTACCCGTCTCTAACGGTACAATGAGTGTACGGACATCAGCAATCAATTTTTGGAAATCCTCCAGCAATATCGGTTCATCTGCTTGGAGCATTTCATCAACTTGCACAACCATCTCAGAAATGCGGTGTAGCCAAGCAAATTGTTCGTGAGCAATGACTAGCTGAAGAAGTTCTCCACTTGATACTCGTCCACTAACCTGTTCGTAGGCAATGCGTTCTGTCTCCAGCAACATCTTGTGAAGGTCGAGTAATTTGTTTCGTAAATCACGCAGATATTGATGCTGACGTATTCTTTGTGTAAGTGTATTAGAAGTCAATGTTACTTATCCTCTAGTTACAATAGTTTTCAATGGCTTAAATAATTTCTAAGCATTGAGAATTGGGCATTGGGATTGGGTAAGAGGTGACAGGTAACAGGTGATAGGGATCTGTACCCTGTAACCTTTAACCTATTCCCTTCTTCTCCCCCATGCCCTGGTGAATGGAGTTTTTTATCTATTTGGTTTCCTTGCGAAGAAGCATTATAATGAGCATATCTTTTTATAACCGTTATATCTTATATCTGATTGATCATATATTAACATAAAATTATAAGAAGTACACAGTGTAGAACCGAGCGAGAAAATATCAATTATGGGAAAACCATCTTCATGTCGCTAGCAAATGTAATTTTAGGTCTTCTTCAGCAGCAAGAAATGACGGGCTACGACCTCAAAACGAGCTGCTTCGATCAATGTGTTGCCCATTTATGGCCAGCAGATCAGGCACAAATTTACAGAACTCTCGATAAGCTAGTTGAGCAAGGCTGGATTACCTGTAACATTGAGATTCAACACGATCGCCCCAACCGCAAAGTCTACAGTGTAACGGAGCTAGGGAAAGCGGAATTTAGGCGATGGCTAGGGATTCATCAGCCCTTACCGACTATCAGAGAACCTTTACTCGTGCAGTTGCATTTTGCAGATCAGTTGTCGAATGAAACCATCATTCACCTACTGGAGCAACAATTAGCGGCTCGAAGTAAAAAGCTGGCTGAATGTGAAACCATCGATTTGCCATCACTCGGCGATGAATCTGCCAACCGCAAGCAGGTGATGCAAAGGCTGGTACTAGAGTTGGTAATCCGAAGAGAAGAGACTTATATTGATTGGTTGAAGACAGCTATCGAAGTTGTCAGTCGCTAAGAGTCATATCCATTTACCAAGAAAGAATTCAGGAGTCAGGAGGTTACTGAGCGACTTGCCTTGAGCGTATCGCTAAAGCGAAAGCTCCGCTAACGCGTAGCGTCTCGTAGAGAAGTCGAAAGGAGTCGAAGTGAGCCAGAATTCAGAATTTAATTTTGAACGAAAGAGCAGATGAATCGTGGATTATTTGTAGGTTTAGTAACTTTAGATTTGATTTACCTTGCTGACTCTGCCCCTAAAAATAATCAGAAGATTGTTGCTACTGACTATACTGTAGCGGCAGGGGGCCCAGCAACAAACGCGGCTGTAACATTCAATTATTTAGGAAATCAGGCTACTCTCTTAGGTGTAGTAGGTTCTCACCCAATGACGCAGCTAATTAGAGATGACTTGGCAAATTACAAAGTTGCGATCGCAGACCTTGAGCCTAACACTGATTTAGTACCGCCTGTATCTTCGATTATTGTCACTCAAGCTACAGGTGAACGCGCTGTGGTTTCGATCAATGCTGTCAAAACTCAAGCTAGCAGCGCCTCTATCCCGCCAGATATTTTGCAGAATGTCGATATCGTACTGATTGATGGACATCAGATGGTGGTTGGTGATTCCATCGTTCAAATGGCTAAAGCCAATAATATCCCAGTAGCGATCGATGGTGGTAGTTGGAAGCCTGGATTTGAGAAAATTCTACCGTTTGTAGATTATGCAATCTGTTCAGCTAATTTTTATCCCCCCAGCTGCCAGACTGGAGAAGACGTTTTTAGTTATCTCAGTGGATTTCATATTCCTCACATCGCCATTACCCACGGACAAGAACCAATTGAATACTTGAGTGACACTAAAACTGGTATCGTAGATGTGCCGCAGATTCAAGCAGTTGATACGTTAGGGGCTGGGGATATTTTCCACGGTGCTTTTTGTCATTACATTTTAAGGGAAAGCTTTTCTGATGCACTGGCACTGGCGGCTAATATTGCTGCTGATTCCTGTAAATTTTTTGGTACTCGGCGTTGGATGGATTTAAGATAATTCGTAATTCGTAATACTTCTCTACGAGAGGCTGCACTTCGACTCCTTTCGACTTCTCTACGAGACGCTACGCGTTAGCGGAGCTTTCGCTTTAGCGATACGCTCAAGGCTAAGTCGCTCAGTGACCACGTCAACGACTACGCTCAGTACAAGTTCGTAATTCGTAATTAGTTAAACTAAGTATCGCTGTGCGCCCCTAATCACGTTATGCATATTTTTAGATAGGCCAAATTAATGAAAGATTTACAAGAAATATTAGCGATCGCTCGTGAGATAGGTTGGGGCGCAGCAGATATACTGCGATCGTATTACGACGGCACAGCAAAAGACCCTGACTTAGAAATTCAATATAAGCAGAATGAGCCTGTCACCGTTGCGGATGTAGCTGTGAGTCAATACATTTTGCAGAGGCTACAAGCAACTTTGGGTAACGAAGATTTTGCTTACATCAGCGAAGAAACTTATCAAGCGTCAAGTAGTGGTAGAAAGGCTTCTGCCCCTTGGGTATGGATAATTGACCCTTTGGATGGCACACGAGATTTTATCAAAAAAACTGGAGACTATGCAGTTCACATTGCCTTAGTCAAAGAAACACGCCCAGTATTGGCAGTGGTAGCAGTACCAGAGGCTCAAAAGTTATATTACGCTACCAAAGGCGGGGGTACATTTGTAGAAACCCGTGACGGATCTGTTCCTTTACAAGTGTCGTCAGGTAAACGAATTGAGGATTTAACCTTAGTCGTTAGCCGCTCTCACCGTAACCAACGGTTAGATCATCTGCTACAAAATTTACCCTGTCAAAATCAGAAATCTGTGGGTAGTGTAGGCTGCAAAATCGCCACTATTGTCGAGCAACAGGCAGATATCTACATTTCCCTTTCCGGCAAGTCTGCGCCCAAAGATTGGGATATAGCAGCCCCAGAGCTTATTTTAACAGAAGCTGGTGGTAAATTTACTCACTTCGATGGCACGCCATTGCAGTATAACACTGGTGATATCAACCAATGGGGAGGTTTGCTAGCTAGTAATGGTGAATATCACGAAGTACTGTGTAAGAAAGCAGAAGGGGTCTTAACGCAGTTTGACCATAGCTAATAGGGCATTTGAGGATGAATATTTTTTAATTTTCTTTTAAGATAGTTAATCATGGTATGATTAGGGCTGCAATCGATAATAATCTTTACTCTTTAGTCCACAGCTTAATTTTCAAAACACTAAATACCTGGGCGATCGCTAGTTAATTCTGATTTCCTATTAAAAGTGTAACTTTGATAGTACAAGCAACAAAAGCCAGTCTTTGGAAAGTCTGCAAACCTTCCTTAAAGGTTTGATTTGTGAATAAAATTCACTACAAGACGATATTCATAGGCTGAAGGCTGTGTTACACTCATGGACATAAAGATTATTTTCGGTTGAGTAACTAGTTTTGATTTCTAAAAACCGTCTCTCCGAATTTAACTCTCTACACTCCCTGAATTCGGAGATTTCTATGTCAATTTACGTCGGGAACCTGTCCTATCAGGTTACAGAAGAGGACCTAAAGCAGGCTTTTGCAGAATACGGAACAGTAAATCGTGTTCAACTACCCACAGATCGGGAAACAGGCCGGCCTCGTGGGTTCGCTTTTGTGGAAATGGAATCAGACACACAAGAACAAGCTGCCATTGATGCACTTGATGGTGCTGAGTGGATGGGACGTGACTTGAAAGTGAACAAAGCTAAACCTCGTGAGGAAAGAAGCAGTTCTCCTCGTGGTAGCTGGGGTGGCGGTAATGCCCGCCGCAACAATAATCGCTACTAAAGTCGATTTCTGAAAGTTTCACATTTAGAGTCTCCAGCAGATAAAGCCAAAGGCTCGATTCTGCTGGAATATTTTATTTGGTATATATTCCTGAACTATTCATCCACATTAAGGAGGAATGAGATGACAAAAGTAGTTTTAGGAGAGAATGAAGGTATCGAATCAGCCTTGAGAAGATTTAAACGGGAAGTTTCTAAAGCAGGAATTTTCCAAGATATGAGAAAAAAACGTCACTTCGAGACACCGATAGAAAAAGAAAAGCGTAAAGCAATTGCTAGGCACAAACAACGTCGTCAACAACGTTCTCGCTTTAATTAAAAGTCCAAGCAAATTTGCCCTTCCATTTGACATCTAGCCAGCATCTCTTCATTGTTGTTATACCTCCGACAAGCCACAAGTAATTAGGCATACATCAATCAATAAACAAGCTGTTCGTAAAAACGTCGGTTATTCAGATGCTCTCTACGAGACGCTAAAAGCGTAGCTTGCAACTCTTACAGAGTACGCAGACTCGCTTGTTGCCGGCGCTATCCGCCAGTCATACAGGATACCCAACTGAATTCTAGCTCACTTCGACTCCTTTCGACTTCTCTACGAGACGCTACGCGAACGTTCAAGGCAAGTCGCTCAGTGACCTCCTGAATTCTGTTTGATAAAATCCTAGTTTGTAATGAGTGATTCATCGCTCATAGCATTATCAGCACTAAAGTCCTTACTGCAAACTTTAATTTGTTTATGCCTAGCTACTTAGGGCAATTCGTAGGGGCGTACAGCTAGCTATGCGCCCCTAACTTATACCTGATTTCACAAAGAAGCGCTATAGTTTGTTGAGTTCCATTTGCGGAACTTGCAGCACTATAAATGTATTCTTCCTCTGTATCCGTAAAGTATTGTAAATATCGTTAGTCTGCAATCTCTGGCTCTGGATTTTGAAAAAATGTTACGACTTTATCATTTATTACTAGGCTCTATTTTGCTGGTATTAATACCAGTAGGAGCCAAATTTGTTTTACCCCAATTTTCTCCATCCAAAGTAGTAAAACCTCCTACCGTTGCGAAACTTCCCAACTCTAATCAGGAAAATATCTGGCAGAAAATCCTGGGAAGTACTGCTGCTCCAACTAACTGGCAAATTTATCCCTGTGAAGGAAATGCACCCCTGTTGTGTGTCTCCTCCAAAGGAAAACGTTTGGGTACAGTTGAGATTAACATTTACCCACTAGCAAACAATGAGGATTTCCGAAAGAAACTCTTAGCAGCTGGTATTCCAACTGCTTCTTTAGTAGACTACCAAAGTCCCAAGTACCAAACCCAGTTATTACCAGTACTTAAGACTTGGGTTGTAGACCACTACGCTGCGTTAGCCAAAGATCGCCAGGGTGAATATGGAAAAGAGATTATTTTCTCAGCCTACCCACCGCAACCAGTAGCCATTGGTAAGCTTCAGGGAATCCGTTATGGGTTCGCTGGACTTAAGCGACAAGGTGGAGTACAAGAGCAACATATCGGTCATGTTGCCTTTGATGGTACTAAACTTTACGTAATGACTACTGCATTTGACACAGGTACGCAAACAGGTAAGTTTGATAAACTGGAGAACTTGGCTATTTTTCAACCTTACTTATATGCGATCGCAGCAGATTTGCATTTACCCCAATAGGAATTGGAGATTGGGAAATCTTCCCAGTCCCCACTTCCCATCAACCTAAATCTCAGCCACCGCGCGTTCAATCAAGCGATGTGCTAAAGTTTGCGTGCCAGTGTGCTCATAATAATTTGTTGCTACATCCAGGAATGCTGCAAGGTAGTCTAACTTGTCATCAGCAATATCGGTAAAACTTTGCAAGTTATGGACAACCTTTTGCGGCGTTAAATTATTGGCGCTAACTAACCCACTCATCCAACCTTTAACAGAGTCAAAGCTTTCGCCGATAAAGTTGAGTTTACTGCCAGCATTGTTCCCTGGAATCACATCTTTGATGTTTTGGAAAGTCGAGTTTTTTTCTAACTCCTGTGGATTTGTTTGATTAAGCCCAGATATCGCTTTGCTGATAAAATCTGGGCCTAAAGGTATCAAACCATCAACGCAAACTAACGCCACCATGCGGATCAGCGACTCACCACTATACTCACCTAAAGAGGCGACAAAATCCCCAATACTGTCTCCCGGAATGCCGTTAATTTGACAGAAGGCTACCAACTCAGCCACTAATTTTAATGTCAAATCAATGGTTTGGGCTTTATCAGGCTTGGGAGTGACAGAGTTTAAAAAACCCAATAAAGGAATTTTTTCGCCGACTTTGTTAGCTAAAGCTGCTGCACCAAGCGCTTTATCTGTATTATCGACAGTTTGATATAACCACAAGGCTGTTTGGTATCCTTGGGATTTATCATTGAATAGATAAATCGCTCTTTCGCCAATTTGCTGAATTAAATCTTCGTCGTCTTCGCCAGTGACTTTCTTAATAGTGTTGACAAAGCCAACGGTATTTTGCCACTCTCCAGGAGCAACAAAATCGAGAGATTTCAACATAGAAACAGTCAAGCCGCCAGTTGGCAATTGATCAACCAACTCAACAATCGATTTGCTCACAAAAATCTCCTTATTTAGGTTTTATGATCTGAATGTTAGTAGTGCAAATCATTTCAGTCTAGCTAGACCATTAAGATTAAACTTTTCTAACCAATCTTCGCGATCGCTAGCTGTAAATGATGAATCACGAGAAAGTGCTTTTACTTGGTACTTACCTACTAAAATTGCAGTTTGCGTTTTACCAACTTCTATTGCAGGATAACCGTCAATTTTTTTAGTGCTTTTCGAGAACTTTGCTGCTGCACTAGGTGTGCTAGTGGTATCAGAAATAGACAGCACCGCTATATCTTTACCGCCTTTTTTCAACTTCGCTTCCGCAAAGCCTTTTTTCTCTTGGGTATAGACGCGTTGGTAGCCATCATCAGCTTTTGGGAAAAATTTATTAAATTCGCTACCCTGAGTTGCAGTTTTAGCTACCGATTGACCCTTTTTCTGTTGAGTGCTTTCTTTTTGCGCCTGGTCAAAACGTCCAGGTGTTTTTGGACTACAGGCTGTTGTCAGTAGTACCACTGACAGCAGCAAAGCGGCTACTACCCTACGTCCACGGTGTAAAATCATTATTGGCTTTTCCTTATAGTTGAGCTTTCAGGCAATTATCTGCGCTGCTAGCAATTATTACCCGTAAAATTTACTTTTTGATAATTATTTCCTAACTTCTCAACTATAAGAGTCATTTTTACACTTCAAAAAAGTGTCAAGTGTCATGTTTAACGGATTAATTAGCCCAATGGAAAAACGCCCCCCCTTTCGGGAGAGCGTCTTTCGTCTACAGATAAACGTGAAGAGTATATCTCAGATTATGATTAACCGTTGATAGCAGGAGCGGAAAGAGCTACAGGAGCAGAATCGCCAGCAGCCAAATCGAGAGGGAAGTTGTGAGCGTTACGCTCGTGCATTACTTCCATACCCAGGTTAGCGCGGTTGATTACATCCGCCCAAGTTGCAATCACACGACCTTCAGAGTCAATGATTGATTGGTTGAAGTTGAAACCGTTCAAGTTGAACGCCATTGTGCTGACACCCAAGGCGGTGAACCAGATGCCGATTACAGGCCATGCTGCTAAGAAGAAGTGCAGTGAACGGCTGTTGTTGAAGGAAGCGTATTGGAAGATTAACCGACCGAAGTAGCCGTGAGCCGCAACGATGTTGTAGGTTTCTTCTTCTTGACCGAACTTGTAACCGTAGTTTTGTGACTCGGTTTCGGTTGTTTCACGAACCAAGGAGGAAGTTACCAAAGAACCGTGCATTGCTGAGAACAAGGAACCACCGAATACACCAGCTACACCGAGTTGGTGGAAGGGGTGCATCAAGATGTTGTGTTCCGCTTGGAACACGATCATGAAGTTGAAGGTTCCAGAAATACCCAAAGGCATACCATCAGAGAATGAACCTTGTCCGATGGGGTATACCAAGAAGACTGCACTTGCTGCTGCAACTGGAGCAGAATATGCGATCGCAATCCAAGGACGCATTCCTAAGCGGTAGGATAATTCCCATTCACGACCCATGTAGCAGAATACGCCAATTAGGAAGTGGAAAATTACCAACTGGTAAGGACCGCCGTTGTACAACCACTCGTCTAAGGAAGCTGCTTCCCAAATTGGGTAGAAGTGCAAACCGATAGCGTTGGAGGAAGGAACAACTGCACCGGAGATGATGTTGTTTCCGTAAATCAAAGAACCTGCAACTGGTTCGCGGATACCATCGATGTCTACTGGAGGAGCAGCGATGAAGGCGATTACGAAGCAAGCTGTAGCAGCTAGCAAGGTTGGAATCATGACTACGCCGAACCAACCGATGTAGATGCGGTTGTTGGTGCTGGTGATCCATTCACAGAATCGATCCCATACATTGGCGCTTGAGCGCTGTTGTAAGGTTGTTGTCATTGTTTTATAAGTGCGGTTAGTTATTTATGAATCAGGCGGTTTCGTCTTTGCCTGTGGAACTACTTTACACTGCTTTACAATTTTTAATCAAGTTTTATTACTATAGTAAACCTGATGTAAGTCATTAGGTTTGCTTATTTAAGCTTGATGTTTAGTGTTTGTAGTTGTTCCAAATATATTGAACACAGGATTTAGATATATTTACTCCGGTGCTAGCGCTCAAAAGATAAAATAGAAAGGAACATTGTTGTTATCGACTCTGAAATCGAGAGTTGATATGGATTACTACCAAAATTAGGAGGGAAGGTGTGACATGACAATTACTTTAAATCACACCATAGTGCCCGCACATGACAAAGAAGCATCGGCGAGGTTCTTTGCAAAAATTTTCGGTTTAGAGGTCGAGCTTCCCGTTGGTCACTTCGCTGCTGTACATATAAATGATGCATTAACGCTCGACTTCGCCGACGCTGAAGCGTTCGAGCCACATCATTATGCGTTCCATGTCAGTGATGAAGAATTTGATGCAATTTTTGCACGCATCAAAGAGGCAGGTATTGAATACAGTAGCGACCCCATGCATCAGAATAAAGGACAAATTAACCACAGAAAGGAAGGTCGTGGCTTCTATTTCTATGATTCCGATGGCCACAACTTAGAATTGTTAACCCGTGCATAGATTTTTGATATCACGTCAATGCATTACTTCTTGACTAAAAAATATGCTGTGGCATATTCCGGTAATTGACTGATATTCTGCCCAAATTCTTTTTTATTCTTAAAAATACCTGCCAGAAAATCTAGCTGATAAAGATTGGGTAAAAATGCTCCGCCTGTATCGGCGATGACTCCCATTTGCAAATGTTTGCGACCAGCTTGAGTATGCTCAATCACAATCACCTTACCTAAACCGACATTCAAAACATCTCCAGCAAAAGTAACTCCAGGTTTGATAGAAATTTTTGCATCTATTTTGTATCCATAGCCTTTAATATCATCAACTTCTCTAAAATACCAATAACGCTTTTGTGCTGTTGCTTTTAATCCGCGGATATAAGCTATTCCATTGTTTCTATCTACATTAAAAAATGCCTTATCACCATCTGTAAAATTAATCAGGATTGTTCCTTGCATAATTGCTTCTTCTAAGCCATTTCTGGTTAGATAAGCAAGAGGTGTAACTTTTCCAAATTCTCTACCACCTGGTTCATAAATACCAGACAAAACATCTTGCTTTGTGTACCGAGTGTAAAACTTATCGTTATTAGAGTTATCTTTTAAGCTATAAATTGGTACATTAAAAGTAGAGGTTTTCTTGCGTGAACCAGGGTGAGTAAATACAGCATATTTGGTGATTCGTAATTGTTTTTGCTGTTTACTTTTGGGGTTGTAGGCAGACCATTTAATGACTCGAAAATTGGTATTAATAAATTTAGAGTCTTGTAAACGAGTCGCCCGATTATTAGCAATATCCTCCTTCAAAACAGCAATCATGAAATCCAAAGTTTTTAGGACATCTGGTACAGTAACTCCTTGAGTAGCAAGCACTCCTGTACGCATAATATCTGGGTCTTTTGAAGCATAATCTTGAAAATATTTTCTAGTATTAACGAGAACAGTTAATAAATCTCTTTGATTGAATTTAACCTTACTATTTGGTAGTTTTCCTGGAGTAGCAATCTGGCTGCCATTAATGTTAAATTTATATTTTTTGAACTCATCAACAACTGGATAGGGTGCAGATGCTGCTAACAAATTCTGTCGAGATGAAAAAGCATTTTGAAATCTTGTGTTAAGTTGTTCGGCAGCTTTATTTGAGGTCAGAGAAATCTGTGATTGAAGTAGGGCAGAATTTTCTTGTTGAGTAAATGAGTGATTATCTTGAGATAGCTGTTTAGTTTTTGACTGGGTATATAGATAACTACTTGCTAAACTGACAAGCAATAACGCAGCACAACCTACTGTAAAGCGGAATTTTTTGCTAAATAACATCTTCTTTAATATTAAATAATCAAAGTTATTTTTCTATCACCTCACGCACTAACTGCGCCAACTTGTCGGCACTATCAGGAACTGCGATCGCATAAGCTTTTTCCCCCATCTTTGCTAACTCTTGCGGTGACTGCAATAAATTCAACACATTATTTTGCAATACTTCAGTCGTCAACTCAGATTGCTTCAACGTTAACGCTGCACCCGATGAAGTAAATACGTCTGCATTGTAAGATTGATGGTCTTCTGCGGCAAAGGGGTAAGGAATCAAAATCGCTGGCGTTCCACACACTGCCAATTCTGTTAAGCTACCTGCGCCAGAACGACTAATAGCAAGAGTTGCTCGTTGCAACAAGGCTGCCATATTGTTGTAAAAAGGTAAAGCTATGTACTGTGGATGTTTGAGACTGTCTGCTTCGGGATCGCGATCGCCAGTTAAATGTACTACATAAATACCAGCATCAAACCAAGCTTTTGCAGATTCGCGCACCAACTTATTTACTGCAACAGCACCCTGACTACCACCAAAAACAACAATTAAAGGCACACCATCAGGAATAGCTAAATCCAGTGGTGCATTAATTGCCCCATCAAGAAATTGCTCTCTTACAGGAGTACCAACATAGACATTTTTAGCACGAGGTAAATACTTAGCAGCTACTTCAAATCCCAAGGCTACCGCACTACACCAAGGGCCAAAAAAGCGAGTTACTTTACCTGGTAAGGCGTTAGATTCGTGGAAAATCACGGGTAAACCGAGAGAACGCGCTGCAATGACGGCTGGCCCGGCAATGTAACCGCCTGTGGTAAACACCCCTTGAAAATTTCCCTGTTTGAGAATTCGTCTGACTTCTAGAATCGAAAGGGCGAGTTTACCCAAAATGCGAATCGAGGAAACTCCAAACCCTTGCTGAAACCCTTCAACTGCAATAGTATTCAAGGGATACTGTTTGGGGACAAGTTGAGTTTCTAGCCGATCGGGTACTCCCAGCCATTCTATTTGATAGTCTGGAAGTTTTTGCGCCAGGGCGATCGCTGGAAACAAATGTCCACCAGTCCCACTGGCAGCTATTAATAATCGTATCGGTGCGTTTGCCATCAAACCTCTACCGTTTAGCGTCTAGCTTAACTAAGATAAAACAATTTGCTTACTTTCTCTAATCAAATCAGTAAAATCTTACCAATGACTAACATTATTACCGCCTTAGTGAGACGACAACTCAAATTTCCAGCAAATATCTGGCTGGTTTCGCTCCTACTGACTATTGGTTTAACAACTGGTTGGCAACGTACTCAGGCGACGACACCACAGCAATTATCCCAAGCCACAACACCCCAAAATGCACCAGCCGATCTGAAAAACCTGTTGACACAAGTTGATAGCGCTGCTAGCCGAGGCGATGTCAGAGGAGTGTTGCAATTTTACAGCCCCAATTTCACTCATGGCGATGGATTAAACCTCCAAACCCTGGAAAAGTCTTTGACTTCGCTTTGGCAACGATATCCGAAATTGCAATACAGCACGAAACTGCTATCTTCAAAACCTGAAGCCAATGGGGTTATTGCTGAAACAGAAACAAAGATAACTGGCTTACCCTCTGGTAACACTAATAAGTTGGCTCTTAATGCGACGATTAAATCGCGTCAGCGTATTGAAGGCGGAAAAATAGTCCGCCAAGACATTTTGTCAGAACGCACCTTGCTTACCTCTGGTAGCAAACCACCCCAAATTGATTTTAAATTACCACAGCAGGTGCAAGTTGGTCAGAAGTATAATTTTGATGCGATCGTCCAAGAGCCACTTGGTGATGATTTTCTACTAGGAACGGCGCTAGAAGAACCCATCAAACCAGATAAATTTCTCAGCCCCACATCCGTGGATTTGCAATTATTAACATCTGGCGGACTGTTTAAAGTTGGACAAGCACCATCTACCCCAGGTAGCCAATGGGTTTCTGCGGTCATCCTTCGGGGTAATGGAATGACTATGGTAACTCAGCGTTTGCAAGTAGTGAAGAAGTAGTTAGGAGTTAGGAGTTAGGAGTTATGACCGACTGATGATAAATTATGAACGATGAAACTTGTGCTAATTCATAATTCATAACTGTTAACTCCTCACTCCTAACTATCCTAATGATTTCCCTACAAAATCAAATTATTTTGATCACTGGTGCAAGTAGTGGTATTGGTACTGCCTGTGCAAAAATCTTTGCTGGTGCGGGTGCAAAACTGATTTTAGCAGCACGACGGTTAGAACGTTTGCAGCAGCTAGCAGATACTCTAAGTAAAGATTTTAGTACTGAAATTCATTTACTACAATTAGATGTGCGCGATCGCCATGCTGTTGAATCTGCCATTGCGACTTTACCCTCTGCCTGGTCTGATATCGACATTCTCATTAATAATGCTGGCTTGAGTCGTGGTTTAGACAAGCTACACGAAGGCAGCTTTCAAGACTGGGAAGACATGATTGATACTAACGTTAAGGGTTTACTTTACGTCTCCCGCTATGTCGTTCCGGGAATGGTAAGTCGCGATCGCGGTCATGTGGTAAATTTAGGTTCCATCGCCGGACATCAAACCTATCCCGGTGGCAATGTCTACTGTGCTACCAAAGCTGCTGTCAGAGCCATTTCTGAAGGTTTAAAACAAGACCTATTAGGAACACAGATACGTGTAACTTCTGTTGACCCTGGTATGGTAGAAACGGAATTTAGCGAGGTACGCTTTCACGGAAATACTGAACGCGCCAACAAAGTCTACCAGGGAGTTACACCCCTAACAGCCGATGATGTGGCTGATGTAATGTTTTTCTGTGTGACGCGATCGCCCCATGTCAATATTAATGAAGTTGTGCTAATGCCTGTTGACCAAGCTAGCGCTACCCTAGTTAATCGACGAACATCAAAGTAACCCATCTCATACGATTCTAAAAAAGCTTACCCCTTTCACTTACTCTACTCAAAAGATATTTAGTAGAAAAATTGTAGAGATGTAGTAGTGCTACGTCTCTACAAGGCTTCTGGATAATGCATATTTAAACCAGATATCTAAAGTTTTACAGTTTATGTTTCAGTTTACGTCTAGAGAGTTTGTTAAGGCTTTAGCTACTCAGCTAGAGTGAAATTGATATATAAAAAGAGCAATTTTCAAATGACCATTTACTTTTATAAGGTTTGGCAGCCTTATGGCTGTTTTTCTAACTTTTCTCCCCACGGAATCCACATCGACGGTGCTTACTGGCCAACGGTTGAGCATTATTATCAAGCGCAAAAGTTTGTAGGCAGCAGGGATGCGGCAATTATACCTCTCATCCATGCTGCCGCCACCCCAGAAGAAGCTGCCACTTTGGGAAGATGTAGCACTCGCCAACTCCGTCGAGACTGGGATTTGGTGAAAACTCAAATTATGCGAGAAGCTGTACTCAAAAAGTTTCTCACTCATACTGATATCAGAGAAGTTCTCCTGAAGACAGGTGATGAGATTTTGGTTGAAAACTCCCCAACCGATTCTTTTTGGGGCTGTGGTGCTAATAAAAGTGGTCAAAACCATCTCGGTAAAACTCTCATGAGTGTGCGTGAAGAAATTCGTAATTTATTATCTTTAACAGTAATTTACGAATAATTTAATCAAAAGAGTTACATTCAACATAAAGTCAGCAATTAAACGGGGAATAGTCAAATTCCCCAGTCTAAAACATTTTAAATAATTACTAATAACTTAGTTATTGCTTTGAAAAAATTTTAATTACTTGAATTAATGGGCAAAATGTTAAAAAAATATTTTTAATTTCAAGAAATTATTCCAGAGCCAAATTAAGTAGAATTACTGGAATAGTTTAATGATTGAGAATATAAAATTAGTAATTGTCAACGATTAAAAATTTCTTAACTTTAGACTTTTAGACTTGAGATGAGATTTGAGGAGTATTTAAGAATACAGCGGTTTTATATATCCCTAAATCCACATAAAGGCTACAGGGAACAAACAAAATATCTGTTACTTTTCAAACATCCTCTAATCCATTTCCAAAAATATTTGTAATACATGTATGCCCTTAGCAACGCATTATTAGCAGTAATTTCTGGAAATAGGATGAAAAGAAAGTATTGTAAGTTGACAATTATTATCAGGGACAAATATATAAAAAATTATACTTCAGTCATGGTGTATACAAGCAATGACACGTAGGGATAAACCAAACGAGTTGCAGCAAAGCTTTAATCGAGAAAGTTTACTGCACCGGATGACAAAACAGATCAGGCGATCGCTCGACCTTCAAGAGATATTAACGACTACTGTTAGCGAAGTACGTTTATTTTTGAGTGCAGATCGGGTGAAAATGTATCGCTTTGATGCTGATGATAGTGGTGAAGTCATTGCAGAATCTATTCATGAACAACGTCTGCCATCCTTATTGGGTCAACGCTTTCCAGCTGATGATATTCCAGAAGCCGTCAGAGAAATGTTTTTGTTAGTGGGGCAACGTTCGATTGTCGATGTGGCAAATGAGAAGATCGGGCTATCGCCTCTACAGTCAAAAGAAACTGGCAAACGTCTAGAAACTAATATCTACTATCGGCAGGTAGACCAGTGCCATATTCAATATCTAAAAGCAATGGGCGTGCAGTCTTCGTTGGTAGTACCAATTTTAGATTGCGACCCCCAAGAACAATCAGCAAAGCCTAAATTGTGGGGATTGCTGGTAGCTCACCACAGCGAACCGCAAAAGATTTTGAAGCAGCAACTAAAAGTGTTGCAGCAAGTTGCTGACCAGGTAGCGATCGCGATCGCTCAAAGTAATCTGCTCACTGAAGCCCACGCCAAGCAAAAACGAGAAGCTACTATTAATCGAGTCACCATACTATTGCATAAACTGCCGACAATCCAATTACAAGGAGCACTAGAAGAAGTTATTACTGCTTTTAGTGGAGTCGGTGGCAGGCTTTACATTGCAGAGAGTCAAGAACTATACACCTGGGGCGACCAACCGACACTTTCCTACGAGTTAGATAACAGGATTATCGAACAGCATCCCATCTGGCAAAACTGGATAGCTGAGTTTCAACAAGGTAATATTTGGGCAACTACTGACCTTTATAAAGAACCACGTTTGCGAGTTTTGGCATTAGCATTCCGTTCTACTCAAATTCGCGGACTCATGGTGATTCCGCTACATTACCGTGAAAAATTTCTCGGTGTATTAAGTATTTTCCGCTCTGAATTTGAAACGGAAATTTTGTGGGCGGGACGATGCGAACAAAATCGGCGACAACTTTTACCCCAGCTTTCCTTTGAGGTTTGGCGAGAGCAGAAAAAAGGGCAAGCACCTGAGTGGAAGTTGGAAGACATCTTTTTAGCACAAGCCTTATACGATCATTTCTCAATGGCAATTCAGCAGCAGCAGATGTATAAACAGGTACAATCACTGAATGCCAACCTAGAACAGCGGGTGCAAGAGCAAACTGCTGAACTCGAAAAATCATTACTGTTTACCAAAGTCATTAAGCAAGTCACAGAGCATATTCGCCGCACATTGGACTTGCAGGCAACTCTGCAATCCATAGTTCGGGAAGTCCGTCCCCTGTTAAATTCAGACCGAGTGCTGATTTTCTACCTGAAGACTAAATCAGTGATTGTGGAAGAGATTAATGGTAATTGGCAATCAGTTTTGGGAGTGAATACACCACTAGAATGTTTTCCTGATGAGTATACCCGTCTATACTGTCAGGGTAGGGTACGGGCAATTAACAACCTTTCAACGGCTTCTTTAAGTGATTGTCATCGAGAGTTTTTGCAAAGTCTGCAAGTACAAGCAAACTTAATAGTTCCAATTAATATGGGTATGGAACTATGGGGCTTACTAATTGCCCATGAGTGTGAGGCTCCCAGAAATTGGCAGGATACAGAAATTGATTTATTGCAGCAGCTGGCAGATCAGGCTGCGATCGCGATTCAACAAGCACAACTCTACCAACAAACCTCTGAGGCCGAAACTGAAGCCAGAAATCAAGCTGCTCAGTTAGAGCAGACCCTATATGAACTCCAAGAAACACAGACAAGATTGATTCAGACCGAAAAAATGTCCGGTTTAGGACAGTTGGTGGCGGGTGTAGCCCACGAAATCAACAACCCCGTTAACTTTATTTACGGTAATCTGTGCCACGCCAGTGATTACACTGAACAACTGCTAGAAATTTTACGTCTCTACCAGCTACACTATCCCCATCCCCATAGTGAAATTCAAGCCGCGATCGAAGCGATCGATTTTGAATTTTTGGTAGAAGACCTGCCAAAAATCATGACCTCAATGCAAGTAGGAACCGAGCGCATTCGCTCAATAGTGTTGTCGTTACGCAATTTTTCTCGCTTGGATGAGTCTGAAAACAAGCGCGTTGACCTGCATGAAGGCATTGACAACACCTTGTTAATTTTGCAACATCGGCTGAAAGGAAATGCTGAATTTCCACGCATTGAGATAATTAAAGATTATGGCATCATCCCACGGGTGGAATGCTATGCCGGTCAAATGAATCAGGTATTCATGAATATTTTCAGTAATGCCATAGATGCTTTGGAAGTAAGGAGTCAGGAGTGGCAATATCTGGGTGAAAAGGAGAATAATTCATGCCCAATTCCAACTATCCAGATTTCCACTAAAGTCTCAGCGGACAACTCTCGTCTGTTAATTCGGATTAGTGACAACGGGCCCGGAATGAATGAAGACGTAAAAAAGCGAATTTTTGACCCGTTTTACACTACCAAGCCTGTGGGCAAAGGTACAGGATTGGGACTAGCAATCAGCTATCAGATTATTGTCGAAAAACATGGGGGAATAATGGAGTGTATTTCAGAACCTGGCAAAGGTACAGAGTTCTGGATTGAGATTCCCGTCAAGCCTCCAGCCAAAATCGTTAACTAGCAATAATGAGCGGGGGATGAGGACGCAGGCGAAGAATCACTATTGATTATTGACCAATGCTCAATTGTTAGTTTCAAAACTTAAAACTTGACTGAGCAATTTTTAAATTCATCCACAAGATAGATGATAATTTTCTTAACATATAAATAAAAAAATACCTATTAGTGACCTAGGGTGTCCAATATATTGAATTTGATTAAAACTCATTTAAAAGTAAAGTTTAGTTGCAAAATAAATCCCTCCCAGCTACAAGTGATAATCTAATAGTTGAAGCTAAGAAACAAGCTTCCCGTGGCAGATATAACAGCTGCATTTGAAATGTTAGTAAGAGGTATAAGACGCTGTTTAACTTACATCTGTCTCGTCAAAATACAACAACACCCAACACGAAAACTGCTATTTCCTCAAATGTGGAAGATTAGGGGGCACTGTTACTGATTTTCATGACTTTTTTACAAAAGCAATGGAAGCTAGTACATCCCTAACTACGATCGACAAAGAGAGGAGATAGTTCAGGGAGTAGAGGCTTGGGTGTTGTTGTGTTTAAAGAGAAGTCTGAAATAGGGACTCCTCTGGGTGTAAGATTATACGAAGTTGAATAGTGAGAAACAGTTAAAATAGCGCCTTATGTCAATAATTGCGCTCAGAGCGTGGTATCTACAGGATTATGAGCCGATTCCAGAACTGGAAAAACGTCAGCCAGACATTCGCTTAAGCAAAAAAAGCCTGCTGAAATCAGCATTGCGAGCAGACTTTTTGGAAGACAGTGACGAAGTTAAGAAATCAACTTGGTTTGGGCGCTATTTAGAAGGGGAAAATATTGAATTTTATATTGAAGGTAGTGGCGGCTATTGCGTCTCTAACATTGACTTAATTAGTCATGAAATTTATTTCACCAAGCAGGCGGTGTTGGCTCAGTTAGAACCAACGATTTTTTTATCCTATCAAACTGAGTATGCCGCAGCGACGAATATTCTCAAAGAAGAAGTGCGAAAAAGTTTAGACGATTTAAACTTGCGATCGCGTCTTCCTCTAACATTAATAGAATCCTCTCGTCCTAGCGGTGCTACTTTCCGAATTAACCGCACAATCATGCGGAAAATCCGTAAGAGTTTGTTATTTATCGCTGACACCACGCCCATTGCTAGTATCGATGGGAAAGAAACCTCCCAATTAATTCCTAGTCCGAATGTCTGTATTGAGATTGGCTATGCCATCCAAAGTAAGAAGTCTGAACAGATTCTACTAGCGCAAATGCAACGCCCAGATTTTGAAGGTGAATTTCCCTTCGACTTACCGAAACAGCAAATTTTGCAATTCCAAGACACTACAGAACTGAATAAAATCCTGACAGAGACGATTAAAAACCAGCTAGCACGATTCAAATTGTTTTTTTGACCTGATTTCCCAGTCAGACTTACTGGCTGTTTTTTATTCTCAGTTTATACTTTACAAAATTTAGCAATAACAATGCTCTCTTTAACAGAAAGTTTTTTTAGAGAAAGCAAAGACTGAGAGTATTGTTATTGCTTTAATTAGAATAAACGAACAGGTTTATTTTGCAGCTTGGAACTAATTGAACTTACCCGATCGACCACAGAAATCATGTATTTGTAATCTGGTACTTGTCCATTGGGTACATACCCCACTTCTTGAGCTAAATCTGAAGACGATTCACTCATCACTTTGCGGATAAACTCTTGACGGTTACGTTCTACATTCGGCCCAATCAAGACCACACCTAATGGTACATAATGAGGGTCTTTAAATAGTATGCGGAATTCGGTTGGCGCCAACTGTGAACTGTAGAGACTTAATTCCGCCTCCGAGACAGCACAGGCGATCGCTTTTCCTTGAGCGACCAATTCTAGTGCTGCTTTGGGTGTAGGTGCAAACAGTATTTCAGCTAGTGTTGTACCATAAAGATTGTAAAGAGGAAAATAATATCCTGTTGCTGAACCTAACTGTCCTAAAGCCACTGTTTTGCCTTGCAATTGTTTCAATTCAGTTATCGGATTATCTTTGCGAACAACGAACATTGAACGTAAATTACTAATACCTATTAAAGGAAATAAAGGAATATATTGGTGACGTGCGATCGCAATAGCTGCTAAACCTGGTGGAGCAAATACCAATGACCAAGCACGAGCATCAAGGCGCTCAACCGCTCTATTTTCATTAAAAACAGGCTCTAGCTGAATATATGAGTTTGTTTTTTCACCTAAATAACTATTAAATTTAGCATATTGATTAATTATCTGTTCGCCTCCACCATAGTTAATCACACCAATAGTTAACGTGCCCTCAACTACACCTTGTGGTTTGCAAGCAGCAAATGTAAAACCTAGTAGATGAAACAAAAATAAACGACGGGGAAATCGCACAAACATCACTAATTATGGTTAAGAAAATAATTTGGCTTTCAGGAATAATTTAGATAAATTTGACTGCTGCCTAAAGGTGTTATATTGCAGTAAAAAATTAATATTTATTTAGATACTGCTGAGATACTTTATAACAGGTATAAATAAATATTAGACAAACTCACAGGCCACCTTCCTTGCTTAGGTTATGTTAAACAACATTACGTTAAAAAACTTAAAAATAGGTGCTAAATTTAACTTGCTTTTAATATTAGTTTTCATCATCAGTATTTTAGGAAGTGGCGTTGCCTTATCCAGTGTACTTCAAAGGAGAGCGCAAAATGAAGTAAGTTCTCAAGCGGAGATTCTCATCCAAATGGTGAATGCAGTTAGAGATTATACACAAAATCGTATTGCTCCCCTATTAGAACCTAGATTAGATACTAACCCAACATTCCTGCCTGAAGTAGTACCAACTTTTTCGTCTAAAGAGGTTTTCGAAAATTTTCGTAAAAAGCCTGAATTTAAAAACTTTTTTCATAAAGATGCAACACTTAATCCAACCAATTTAGCGGATAAAGCTGATAATTTTGAAACTCAACTTGTCGAGCGTTTTCGCAACGAACCTAATACTCTAGAAATTACAGGCTTTCGTAAATTGTCAGAAGGCGAAGTATTTTACATTGCACAACCACTAAAGATTACACAAGCAAAATGTTTGCGATGTCATTCTACACCAGATCAGGCTCCTAAAAGTCAGTTGCTAAATTATGGCTCAGAAAATGGTTTTGGCTGGCAACTCAATCAGATTGTTTCTGCCCAAATAATCTCTGTTCCTTCTCAAGATATTTTTGCTAATGCCAAACAGACTTGGATATTGATAATGGGACTTTTAATTGCAATTTTTGCGCTCATAGTTTTCTTAATTAACTTCTTAATTACAAAATATGTAATTCAGCGTATCAGAAAAATAGAGAAAATAGCTCAAAAAGTTAGTATTGGTGATATGAGCGCTGATTTTGAAGAAAGCTCTCATGATGAAATTGGCGGGTTAGCAGAAGCATTTAATCGGATGAAAGCTAGCTTGAAAATAGCTCTGGAGATGCTGAATAATCAAGGCTAATAATCTACAAGACTCGCCTTTTGTGTAATACAAGCTACGCAATTCACGGAGAGAAAAATGCAATATTGAAAAAATTAAGATAGTAGACGTTGTAGGCGTTGCTCAAATTGCAAAGCTTTTTGAGGTTCGGGGATTTGTAATGCTAAAATTTTCACAAATTCTGCACGAGAGATTTGTCCAGAAGATTTCCTAGCTTTTTGAATTAGAAACTGAGCTATTGGGCCAATTAAATCAGCTAACTCACGTTCGCACTCTTTCAGAAATTGTTCACTGATGACTTGAGATTCTTGATTTGGTAAATTATTTGAGTTAATACCTGATTGGTCGGATTTTACAGTAAGTTCTTGTAATAGAGTAGGTTTCTCTAGTAGAAAGATTGTTTTCTTTTTAAAATCAATTTGTTGATTTTCTCGAAGATGAAAAGCTAATTGACTAATTAATTCTTCCAAATTGGACGCTGATGCCGCAACTTGTCGTAGTAATCTTGAGGCGATGGGGCCGACAAATTCTAAAAGAATTGTTTCTAAGCGGTTGTAATTTTCCCCAGATAGAATAGAAGCAGTCGGATACCCAATTGAGTTTTGTTGAGAAAGCGAAGCTTGAGGCGGTTGTGTAAAATCTGGAACTTGAAGTGATTGCGCTTCTACCTGGTAATCTTTACGGTAATATTCTTGCTCTTTGGGTTTCAAAGATGGTAATTGAAGCGATCGCGCTTCTCCTCTAGTATCAAGATTCTTAAGCATCCGTAAAACTTCAGCCGCAGACTGATAGCGCTGTTTAAAGTGATGTAGCACCATCTTAGATAGAACAGATGCCAACTCAGAACCGACCTTAGCTTGATGCTGCCAAGAAATTTCTCCTGTATCTGGGTCTTCCTCAAAGTTTATCGGATGTAACCCTGTCAGCGATTGTATACCAATAATGCCCAAGGAATAAATATCGCTGTTGGGGCGGGGCTTACCTTGTCCCTGCTCTGTAGACATATATCCGGGAGTACCAATAATGATAGTAGCCCCCGTGTGCCCTGCAATTGTGAGCAGTTGAGTTTGGACTTGTTTAACAGCGCCAAAGTCAATCAGCACTAACTTACCGTCTTGTTGCCGCCTAATTATATTGTCCGGTTTGATATCTCGATGAATAACGTTGTGGCTGTGAATAAATTGTAGAATACCCAGAACCTGTTGGAGTAGTTGAATGACTCGATCTTCTGTCCAACGTTGATTGGGGAATAGTTCCGCTTTCAGGGTATGTCCTTCAATGAACTCTTGCACCAAGAAGAACTCTTGGTTTTCTTCAAAATAGGCTAAAAGCCGAGGAATCTGGTCATGGTAGCCCAGTTGTTCTAGTGTTTCTGCCTCACTAGTAAATAGCCGTCTGGCAGTTTTGAGAAATTCAGGGCTACGAGTGACGGGCTTAAGGTGTTTGACAACGCATTTTGGGAAACCTGGCCGATGGGTATCTTGGGCTATGTAGGTTTGACCAAATCCACCTCCACCTAATGTCTGAAGGACTTGGTAACGTCCGTCTAATAATTTTCCTAACATTGTGTCACAAGCCTTAATTCCTCAAATTAATCTTGACACAACTACCAGCTTTGGTAAGGTTTGTTCAGACAGAAAGTAGGTAGTGCCAAAATTTCCAGCAAGATTTTTTGAGGATTGAATTACAAGTTTATGACTAACTAAACTCCAGATTGGCTTGCAGGCATATTATTGTTGAAGCTTTAATAATTCTTCAGAAATCGCCAGTGTCTCAAGTTTTGAAATAGTTATTGGTTGAGAGACTACGCTAACTTCTCCTAATTGAGTTTTATTGACAAAATAGGTTATTCCCCGAAAGCTCAATTTATAGGCTACTGGTGCTAGAGGAACTTCTGCCGATTTAGAATTTGGATCGACACAATAGTTAACACCACGGTACATCAAATTATAAGCTGGGCCAATTTGAGGAACTGGTTGAAACGGCTGTTCTGTTTTTTTGCTGCCAACTTTGTTTGAGTTATGTTCGTAGCTCAGACCACGATAGTAAAGTTTCATAATTTGCGTCTCCTGAATGACTATTTTTCAACAATGCCAATGACTTATCAGACGTTGATTAGAGAGTTATGCAAGAGCTAATTTAAACTTACACTTTTTAAGGAACTGCTTAAAGGATTAGGCGTCTAGAGTGAAGAGTCATTGGGCATTGGGCATTGGAGGCAGAGTTGCAAAGGTGCAGCACTTCTCTACGAGACGCTGCGCGTAGCTTGCTTCCCCGGAGGGGTACGGCTACGCTCTGTTACCGAGGGGAAAAACTTACTGCAACTTCTCCTC